>NZ_MTJN01000002.1:0-317693 GCF_002017865.1 Rhodoferax fermentans
CACGACCACGACCATTCCCATAGCCACGCGCATGCAAATGATTCCTGCTGTGCGCCCGCTGAACCCGCGCAATCGGTAGCCCCTGCCGCAGCTTGTTGCGGCACGCATACTGTGCCGGACATTCAACCTTCGGAGCAACTCGCTAGACCCACCACTAGTACTGATGGTGTTCAGACGCCCATTCGCATCATGCAAATGGACTGCCCCACGGAAGAGGGACTGTTGCGCAAGAAGCTGGGTGGCATGCCAGGTGTGACAGGGCTGGAGTTCAACCTGATGCAACGCGTACTGACGGTGACCCATGCTCCCAAGGAAATTGAATCGATTCTGGCCGCTGTGCGATCGCTGGGCTTCGCTCCCGAGATAGCCAACAGCGAGGCATCCCAGGAGGAGCCCACGCCCGAACCTGCCAAACCGTGGTGGCCCTTGGCGCTTGCAGGGGCTGCAGCAATTGCCTCTGAGGCGGTTGAATGGACCGGCATGCCCACATGGATGCGGCCGCTTTGGCTCTGGTGGCTGTTCTGGCCTGCGGAATCACCACCTACAAGAAAGGCTGGATTGCCATTCGCAATGGCAATCTCAATATCAACGCACTCATGAGCATCGCTGTAACAGGTGCACTTTTGCTGGGGCAGTGGCCCGAGGCGGCCATGGTGATGGTGTTGTTCACGATTGGCCGGAGTTGATCGAAGCGAAATCGCTGGATCGGGCGCGCAATGCAATTCGCGGGCTGATGCAACTCGCCCCCGAGCGCGCAACCGTCCTGCAGGCAGATGGCACTTGGCAGGATGTGGAGGCCAAATCAGTCACCGTCGACACACGGGTCCGGATCAAACCTGGTGAGCGTATCGCCTTGGATGGAAAATCGTCAGTGGTCGCTCGGCGATCAACCAAGCCCCTATTACCGGTGAAAGCCTCCCTGTAGAAAAAGCCGAGGGTGACCCGGTGTTTGCCGGCACCATCAACGAATCGGGTTCGTTTGAGTACAAAGTGACTGCTGCTGCCAATGACAGCACGCTGGCCCGCATCATCCACGCAGTGGAAGAGGCGCAAGGCGCGCGTGCGCCGACGCAGCGCTTTGTCGATCAATTCGCCCGAATCTACACACCAGTGGTATTCGCCATTGCCTTGGCTGTCGCCATCTTGCCGCCACTGCTGATGGGGGGAGATTGGTTCACCTGGATTTATAAGGCGCTGGTTTTGCTGGTGATCGCTTGCCCCTGCGCCCTGGTCATCTCCACCCCGGTCACCATCGTCACGGTCTGGCTGCCGCGGCACGCCAGGGCATTCTCGTGAAAGGTGGCGTCTATCTCGAAGAAGGACGCAAGCTGAAGTGGCTGGCACTCGACAAGACTGGAACCATCACGCACGGCAAGCCTGCGCAGACGGACTTTGTGGTGCTCAGTGGGATGAATGAGACCGAATTGCGCAGTCTTGCAGCCAGTCTGGCCGGTCGCTCGGATCACCCCGTGTCCAAGGCGCTGACAGAGGCTGCCAAGCGCGACAACGTTGCCCTGCGCAATGTTGATGCATTTGAAGCCCTGCCTGGACGTGGCACCAAGGGCGTCATCGACGGAAAGCCCTTCTATTTGGGCAATCACCGCCTGATTCACGAGCAAGGTCGCTGCTCCGACGCCCTGGAAGCCCGCTTGTCGGCCCTGGAAGTGCAAGGCAAAACGGTCATTCTTCTGGCTGATGACCAGGAGGTGCACGGAATGTTTGCTGTGGCCGATACGGTCAAAGACAGCAGCCGGCAAGCCATTGCCGAATTGCATGCCTTGGGTATCAAGACGGTCATGCTGACCGGAGACAACGCGCACACTGCCAAAGCCATAGCGACCCAGGTGGGCATCGACGAGGCACGTGGTGACCTGCTGCCAGAGGACAAGCTCAAGGTGATCGAAAGCAAGATCGGTCAAGGGGGCGCGGTTGGTATGGTGGGCGATGGCATCAACGATGCACCCGCCCTGGCCCGTGCGGACATCGGCTTTGCCATGGGCGCCGCCGGTACGGGCACCGCCATTGAAACTGCCGATGTGGCCTTGATGGACGACGACCTGCGCAAACTTCCCCGTTTTGTGCGCCTCTCCCGTAGCACCCATGCGCTTCTAGTACAGAACATCGTTCTGGCACTCGGCATCAAGGCTGTGTTTCTGGTCCTGACCCTCACAGGGGCGGGCACGATGTGGATGGCCGTTTTTGCGGATGTGGGGGCGAGCTTGCTGGTGGTCGGCAATGGGCTGCGTCTGCTGCGGGGGACCAAATTCGAGCCCTCGGTGAAGCCGGCCTCGCAACCCAAAACCGTTCACGCTCATGCCCACTGAGACGCCCAACTCACCCCGCCGGCATATCGGCGAAGCGCTGGCCGATGCGCGGCGGGCCCTGGACCAGTTGGGTCAGGATTCATCCGTGGTGGAAGCGACAGAATATGGCGCGACGATGCTGATCCATACGTTTGAGCAAGGCGGTCGCGTCTATGCCTGCGGCAACGGTGGCTCCATGAGCAATGCAATGCACTTCGCCGAGGAATTGACCGGACGGTTCAGGCAGAACCGGCCGGATTGCCCGCGCAGGCCCGGGCGACTGTCTGCTCGCCATCAGCACCAGCGCCAACGTCATCAACGCGGCGGTTACTGCAAAGAGCTGCAGATGACAGTGCTCGGCCTGACGGGTCGGCCCAGCACCTCCGCTGCCCACGCTGTCCGATGTCTGCATCGCCACCCCCGGCTGCGCGTTCGCCGATCGTGCCCCGGAACTTCACATCAAGGTCATCCATATCCTCATCGAGCTGATCGAGCGCCACGTCTTCCCGGAGCACTACGACGCGACTCCCGCCGGGTCGGCCAAGCCCACATGAGCGCGTCCCACAGCCACGCTTTACCTTCAGAAGACAACGGCCGATCACCTTGCGACAACACATGCGGAGGCTGCGACCCCGCAGCCAGCACTGCAGACGCGAGACCGCCGAGCACGAGCGCATGAACGGCGTGAAGCATCTGTTTGCAGCGTTTCGATCACAGGCCGCTTCGCCCGCCGCGATGGCGTGCGCGTCGGGCTTGTGGCTGATCGCCTTCGACAACCTCGCGTTTTGGCGCGACCTGTGGGCGGCTCGCGACCCTTCCTCACTGCGCGCCGCGCTGGCCGTTGCCGGCTTGGCCTTGGTGCTGTGGTCGCTGTTCACCCTGCTGGCGCGGTTGCTGTGCTGGCCGCGCGTGGGCAAACCGATGATCGCCCTGCTGTTGGCGGTGGCTGCGCTGGCCGCCTACTTCATCGGCAGCTACGGCATCCTCATCGACAGGGGGATGATGCGCAACGTGCTGCAGACCGACTTGCGGGAGACGGCCGACCTGCTGTCGCTGCCGCTGTTGCTGGACTTCGCGTGGCGCGGTCTGCTGCCGGCGGCGCTGGTGCTGAGCGTGCGCGTGGCCCATCCGGGCTGGCGCCAGGCTCTGGCCGGCATTGCCCGTAGCGCGCTGCTGTTCGCGGTCCTGGCCGTTAGTTGCCTCACGGTCTTCTACGCCGACTATGCCTCGGCGGCCCGCAACCACCGCGAGCTCCGCCACCTGCTGACACCGACCAACGTGTTCAACGGCCTGGCGGGCCTCTGGAAGGAGCACTCGCGTGCCAACCGTCAGCTGGTCCGCGTCGGCGAGGATGCACGTCGCGATCCGGCCAACGCCGGAGCGAAGCCGCTGCTGGTGGTGCTGGTCGTCGGCGAGACCGCGCGTGCGGCCAACTTCTCGCTCGGCGGCTACGCCCGCCCGACCAACCAGGCCCTGGCCGGCAAGGGCGTCGTCTACTTCGGCGACGTGACCTCCTGTGGCACCGACACCGCGACCTCGCTGCCGTGCATGTTCTCGGATCTCGGCGCCGGCAAGTTCGAGGCCGCCGAGGCGGGTGCCCGCGAGAACGTGCTCGACATCCTCGCCCGTGCCGGCGTCGGGGTGCGCTGGCTGAACAACAACTCTGGCTGCAAGGGTGTGTGCGACCGCATCCTGTGGTCGGACCTGTCTCGCACCAACGATCCGGCGCTGTGCGCCGGCGGCGAATGCCTCGATGGCGTGCTGCTGCAGGGGCTGCGTGACGGCCTGGCTGCGGCGACGTCGGACAACCTGATGGTGCTGCACTTGATGGGCAGCCACGGACCGGCCTACTACAAGCGGTACCCGGCGGTGAGCCGGCGCTTCGAGCCGACCTGCGACACCAACGATATCCAGCGCTGCAGCGTCGAGGCGCTGCGCAACACCTACGACAACGGCATCGCCTACACCAGCGAGGTGCTGGCGAAGCAGATCGACCTGCTGGCCGCACAAGCCGGGCGCGTCGACAGCGTGTTGCTCTACATCTCGGATCACGGCGAGTCGCTCGGTGAGCGCAACATCTATCTGCACGGCCTGCCCAAGGTGCTCGCGCCGCGCGAGCAGACGCAGGTGCCGATGCTGGCCTGGCTGTCGCCCGGTGCCTGGCAACGTCTGGGCGTGAACGAGGCCGCGCTGCGGCAGCTCGCCGCGCAGCCGCTCTCGCACGACAATCTGTCGCCCACTCTGCTCGGACTGTTCGGCGTGCGCACGAGCGCCGTCCGGTCTGCGCTCGACCTGACGGCGATGGCTCGGCGCGCCGCCACGCAGGGGGCCGGCACGCCATGAGCGGCGGGTTCGACGCCCGACGTCTACCTGCCGTGGCTTTCTCGTCATCCAGATGAGCGCGGATGCGCTTTCAGTCCAGGTAGTCTGAGTACTCTTTCTGCGCGAACCGCTGTAATCCATCCCAGGGACGTGATGGCGAGATTCCCTGCACTTGGATCACGGTATGGCGTTGGGAAGTTCCGACTGTGGATTCCCCCAGCGTAGGCAGTTTCAACATGGAGTTCCATATCACTTTCAGGCTGCGACCCTTCTCCGCCAAGGTGTAGGTCGTGAGGTCATTCGAGGCGATTCCGGGGTTCATCCGCTTCAAGGTACCGGCATTATCGACCGGTGCACGATTTGCTCATTGGCTGCGGCGCCCTAGGCGACGCCGCACAGCAAGACCAGCAACACCCGGCAGGTAGCAGTCATCATGCGACGTCCCCTTCTTGACAGTGAGATGCGCAGAGGCCCTTTCAACCTGGCGCACGGCCAATGATCCAGCGCGCTTCCACATAACGGAAGGTCGTTGTCCCGGCGGGGAGGTGGAGATGGGGAATATGGTCATGCCGCAAGGTGATTCTGCCGCCTTCGGCGTCGATGTTGACGATCCGGCCAGCAATGAAGTCATTTGCCGAAGGCTGCGCGAACAGGCATGTGCCGGGCACGAGCAAGGACGCGGCGACAAGCAGTGCCCAGCGGGAGCATCTTGACGGCCTGCAAGCGGAGCTTGAATCGCAGTTCATGTAAATACCCCTTATGTTGTCTTGGGCGCAGCATTCTCGAAATGCAGGTATCGTAGAATCGCAATGTCTGCTTGCAGCGCATTGCGGAGTGTCATTCCCCTTGCTGATGATGCGACGCACGCTTCCGGTATCGGCCCGACAGCCAAGGATGGCACCTTGCAGCGGCTTGCCTCAGCGAACGGGTCCCGGATACCACACAATCGTACCCTGCGGGCGGGGCGGCGACATCCCGATCAAACCGCAGAGGAGAAACTAATGGAACGCAGCATTTTCCCGACAGTAGTAGTGCCCGCGCCCTCGCCAGCGCAGGCCTCGCTCGTGCAAGATTCCTTGGAGACCGGATCCATCGTGCTCCGGCCGGAGCAGGTGCCGCAAGCCGAGCAGGCACTTGCCGCGCTGGACTTCGCGGACGTTCCATCCGGCGACATCATCAAGATCGGTCTCGGTGCGGAACAGGCGTTGCAGAAGACGCTTGACGGCTTTCTCGCGCGGCTCGACAAGAAGACGGCGTCCAAGGTGTTCGCCCTCTTCGAGCGCCTGGAAAAAGGTGTCGATGACGCCAAGCTGCCTGAAATCCTGGAGAGGATCCAACAGGGTGAAGCCCCGGGGTTCTTCGCCGGCCTGTTCGCCAAGCTCACCGGCCGCAAGCCCGAGGAAGCCTTTCGCGAGTTCATGCAGGAGATCGGCGAGTTGATCTCGATCCGGACGCAGACGCTGGCCGACAAGATGGTCCGCCTGGAGGGCGAACTGTCCAAGGAAATGAAGACGCTGTTCGGCGAACTGCAGGCGCTGGAGAGCCTCAAGCAATCGTACGGCACGCACTTCGCCAGCTTCACCGTCGATGCTGCAGTGGCGCGGGCGTTTCTCGAAAAGGCCCGGCAGTACGTAGCGCAGCAGACTGTGGCAGCGGACCCTGCCGACGTGTCCGCCCAGGCACGGTTGCGTGAGCTGCAGGACAAGCTCGGCCTGCTGGAAAGTCGGGCCCTTGCGCTCGAAGGCACCTATACGCGCCTGCCGGCCGACCAGATGGTGATCCAACAGATCGAGGCCGCCGGAATCGCGACGCTGCAGGAGACCGCCACAACGGTGTCCTCGCGCTTCGCGTCGATCAAGATGACCTTGCTGGCTATCCACGGTGCATTCGCGGTCAAGTCGGTGCAGCAGATCGCCGAGCGACAAGCACGCCTCGACCAGCAATTGACGCAACTGCGCGGCCAGGCCACCAAGGACGTGGCAATCGCCGCGGCCAAGGCACCCGGTGACAACCGTGTCGCGCAGGCGCAGCAAATCGCCGCGATCATCACGCAGACGCGCGAGATCCACGAGCTGGTCGAAACCGCAAAGCAGGAAACTGAAGCGAAGTTCGAGGCGGCGCAGCAGATGTTCGAGCAGTCGCGAGCCGAGCTCGCGGCGCTGCGCAAGGCATGACAACAACCCGGAGAAACCCATGCTCACACTAACCCTTGACAAGCCCGGTGCCGCGCCGGCCCGCAAGCTGCAACTCTCGCTCAACAAGGGCGCTGCGTTCAAGGTGACCATCGCATGGCAGTGCGACGCCCGCCATCAGGATGACATCGACATCCATGCGCTCGAGGCATGCAACGGCGGCAATGGCGCGAAGGTCACGGTGCTCGAAGAGATCCTGTCTACCTACAACACGACGAAGATGAGCCCGAAGACCGGCGTGCTGCCAACCGCGGCCGACGGCTCCTTCGCCACGCCCACGGGCGGGCTGCGGCACTCTGGCGACGTCCGAGTCCAGGGCAACACCGAAAACATCGTCATCGATGGCTCGAAACTTCCTGCGGACGTGAACGAGATCCCCCTCTTCGCCACCGTCCACAAGGCCGAACACACCGCGGGGCACGACGAGGGCTCCGCGGCCGAGGACGAGGCGGCCTTCGCTGACATTGAGGTCTGCACCGTCACCATCGCCGACGAGAGCGGGCGCGAGCTGGGCGCCTACCAGCTGTCCAAGGAATTCGGCGAGTTCAACGTGGTGCAGTTGGGCAGCATCATGCACGGCGACAACGGCTGGGAGTACGCGCCTGTCGGCCGCGGCTTTACGGGAACGTTCAACGACGTTCTGGGCCACTTCTCCTGAAGGCCTGCTGTGCCGCCCACGAAGGACAAGTTGCGCCCGACGGTCATCGGCGCCCCGGGCGCTTCGCTGCGCACCCCCGCAGGGGTGCGCAGCGAAGCGCAGGACGTCCTGTCGCCGGCGCGTCGTGTCCCCGCTGCCACGCCGGTGGTGCGGCAACCGACGGCCATCCCGGGTGCCGAACGAAAGCGGATCGAAGTGGCTGTGTCGGATTTTCAAGCGTTGTCGCCAGGCGCAGCTGCCGGGGTATACGAGCAGGCGCGAGCACTGGTCGGCGCATTCGTCGTCGACAAGGCTTCGCAGCGCAAGGCGATCCTGTGGGGCCACAACCTGCAGCAGGTGCACGGCGACCTCGTCACCGAGATGCTTGCCCTTGCGCGCAGCCCTGTGCTGCGTCATGTGGAAGGCTACCTCGCGCGAATGATGGACATTCTGGGATCGATCGACATCATGGCCGTCTGCGGACATGGCGGCGACAGTCTCGTGGGCCGGCTGTTCCAAGGCATCAACAGCCGGATCGACACGCCGGGCGAACTTGCCCAGGCCCAGGCCGAGCTGGAGCAGTTGCTGGCACTCATGGGTGGCGCACTCGACCCCCTGCTGGATCTGAAGGACCGGCTGCTGCGCCTGTCCAGGTCGATGGAGGGGACCGCGGCACAGGTCGAAGCTTCCGCCATCGGCACCCTGTTCCTGTCGGAGCGCCTTCGTCAGGGCGACGCCGCACTGGCGCAGTGCTTCGTGGAGCGCAGCACGAGTCTGACGCAGACCCTGGTGCAAATGCGGCAAGCCGGCTCCACGCGAGAAATACAGATCGAGCAGCCGATCCGCCTGATCGGCGCCATCCAGAACGTTGCGCTGGTCGTGATGCCGGCGTTCATCGGCAGCATCGCGTCCATCGCCACCCTCAGCGCCAGCAAGACAACGATCTCGCCGACCGAAGCCGGCGAACTGGCCTATCGGCTGCGGGACATCATCAGCCAGTTGAAACCCTGAACCAGGAGCAAACATGAACAGCAAACTCACACTGAATCTGGACAAGTCGGCCAACGCGCTGCGCCTCGCGCTCGACAAGGCTGGCGTGGTGGCGAACGTGAAGGCGGAAACCGCCGCGATCATCGACGTCTCCGGCTCGTTCGAGCACGAACACGAGGAGGGCACGACCAGCATCCTGATCGAGCGGCTCGTACCCTACTGCATGGTGCTCGACCCGGACCGCAAGATGGATGTCTTCACCTTCAGCGC
The DNA here is from genome assembly GCF_002017865.1 of Rhodoferax fermentans. Lineage (NCBI taxonomy): Bacteria > Pseudomonadati > Pseudomonadota > Betaproteobacteria > Burkholderiales > Comamonadaceae > Rhodoferax > Rhodoferax fermentans. The sequence goes on from NZ_MTJN01000002.1 coordinate 8,715, forward strand.
TGGCGAACGCAACGCCCACTACGTGGGCGCGGTGACGCCGGACGACGCACGCGACTACGTCACGCGCAACATCGTCGATCAGGTACCGGGCTGGAATGGCGGCACGACCTACAGCTTCGTGCTCGAGCGCGCGCTCGAGCACTTCGGATGGAAGGCGTGCGAGGAGGCACACCGCTCATCCCAGGGCGCCGGCTTTCTTAGCCGCCTGTTCGGTTGGTCGCCTAGCGGGCACGAGCACGGCACCCAGCACATGCACGAGAAGAGGCGCTCGCTCGTGCTCTTCATCACCGATGGCGAAAACGACGGCAGCGACGAGGGGCGCACCATGCGCGTCCTCGAGGAATCGCAGCAGCGCGGCGACCAAGTCTACTTCCTGTTTATCGGCGCCTGCGAAGACAAGGGCGTGACGTTCGAATTTGTGCAGAAGATCGCGCGCCGGTTCAGGAACACCGGCGTGGTGGTGATCCGCGATCTTGAAGCCTTCGTGGCGCAGTCGGACGAGGAACTCAACGCCACGCTGCTCGGCCCGGAGCTTGTCGAATGGCTCAAGTCGTAGGCCGCAGGGCTCGCACCGGTTTGCTTTTTCGAGTGCGCGCAAGACCAGAGTCCCGACCGTCGCCTGCAGGATGGAGCCTCATGGAACTACTACAGGCGCTTGCCTTAGGCATAACGGTTCAACTCGTCGGCGCCGCTACTGCCCAGCCTCAGGACGACTACACAGGCTTTGCGGATGAATCGATTGACGCGGGGGAGCATTTTGCTGGGGCACTGCTTCCTATCTTGATGGCTGTTGTCGCGTTCACAGGACTCTGACTCAACAACCATCTTTGCGCACTTTCAGACCGTGATTGACCCCAATGTGCTCAGATTGTTCGGTCACAGATCAAGCAAATTGGCCGCATCACTCAATAGAGTCGACTGTGCCCTGAAATAGCTCAACACAGTGGTCACACTGTGATGACCTGTCATCGTCATGGTTTCAGCCAGTGGTATGTTCTGGCGTCCAGCTTCTGTCACAAAGCCAGATCGTAACGAGTGGGCAGAGAAGTCACCTTCAATCCCCGCCAAGGCACATCGATCCTTGACGACGGCGCGCACTGCAGCCGGGGAGAGCGCTTCACCAAGGTGTCCGCCTTTTCGGATTCTCCTGAAAATAAAACCTTCTGCAATCTTGCTGGTCTGCAGCCAGTCGTCAAGCGCTTTGCCCGCAGCTCCTACTATCGGTTTGCTGTTTTCCGGCAAATCTGTACCGGATTGATTGGTCTTGGAATAGGCTAAGGTGTAGATGAAGTCGGTCGGTCCCACGCGCTTCAAAAACTGAATTTCGGCACTTGTCACCTCCGAACGCCTGCGTCCACCGCTGGCCCAGGCAAAAAGCAGCAAGGCGCGGTCACGCTTACCGCGCAAAGTATCGTCGCAGGTAGCCAGCAGCGCCTGCAACGGCTCCTTTGTCAGGGCGTCTTTGCGTTGCGGCATAGCCCCACGCTTGGCGTAAGCCTTGCGAGTACGCGACAGCAATTCGCGCACCTTGGGGTCATGGCATGGATTTTTGAGCTGTCGCAGTTGATGGGCCTTTGACAGCACGGCGATGCGGTGCACGAGGGTGTTGTGCGCCATGGCACCGAGCTTGCCTTTGTAGCCACCCTGGACCAGCGCCTGGTCAATCTCGGCGGGCAATTCCGAAACCAGCCCTTTGGGCGTGGTGCGCTCGGCATGGTCGACGATGAATTGCAGCACGCAGGGCGTGGCCACCGGCAACTGAACCATCACGCCATAACGCAGGCCGTACCAGGCGGCCCAGTAACGCAAAGCACTGCGATAGCTCATCAGGGTGTTTTGCGACTCACCTTCGCGCAGCAACTCTTCGACGGCGCGTTGGGTCACATCGCTGAGCTCGGTGGGCTGTAAAGCCGGAATTTTCTGAAGAGCAGGCAAACGCATGGTTGAATCCAGGCAGAGTTATGACTAATTCATACATGTTATGTATGATGTGTTACGCAAATACACAATAGATCACGATAACAATCTCTTATCGTCGGTAAATATAACAGTCGGAGTAGAGCGATGCAAATGAAAAGTACGCGAGGTGTCCAGCAAGACGATGTGTGGGCGGCGGCAGATGCTTTGATCGCCGAAGGTCTGCGCCCGACGATTGAGCGGGTTCGCCAGAAAATTGGAAGCGGCTCTCCCAACACCGTCAGCCCGATGCTGGAGGCTTGGTTCGCCACTTTGGGGCCGCGCCTCGGCGTAAGTGGGGCAAAAAAGGACATGCCGGGGCTACCTGTGGCAGTACAGTCAAGCGCCGCAAAGCTCTGGGAAATAGCACTTTCTCAAGCCCGCCAGGATGCTGAAAGTTCATTTACGAAGGACCGTGAGGCATTGGCGGCTGAACGCGCCGCTGTCGAGATTCAGGCTTCAGCACTCACACAACAGGAAGCCGTCCTGGTGGAGCGCCTGGCAGCGGCTGATCGGGCGCACGAGGTTTCTCAAAAGCAAATCAGTGCGCTGGAGAACCAGTTGCGGCATTTGCAAACGGCACTTGCAGAGCGAGACAACAAGATCTTAGAAGTCCAAGCCAGGCTGTCGACCGTCGAGCAACAACGGGAAGCCGAGCGCCAGGCATTTGACGAAAAATCCAAACATCACGCAGAGGAACGCTTGCGTTCTGACGAGCGGGCGCTCGCCAATGAGCGTCGTCTGATGGCGGAGATCGACCGAGAGCGACAGGATGTAAAACGGGCAAAGGCTCAGGCAACTGAGTTGCAGCAGCGTGCCCTAGACGCCACCAACGCTTTGGAGACGAGGACAAACGAGTTAACGCAAAGGTTGCGAAATGCCGACGAAGAACTGCGCATCGCGCATCAAGCTTTGGCTACGGCCAATGAACGTGCCGACGAACTGCGTACCTTGCTCAATGCCCAGGTAGACGCAAATGCCGATGTCTTGAAGCAGTTGCAAGCCATGATGGCAGCTCAAACCAGGCCGCCAGCAACCACTCAGTTCAAGCACCGAATCAAAAGCCAAGCCAAAGATCAGAGAAAATCATATAAAACAAGCAGTTAGGTGTGATTCTGCGAACTTTTCAGGAATCACGGCCGACCCTCAGATCGCGCTCAAGCTGGCGCAGGGATCGCGCCGCATGACTGGGGCTCCATTGCGGGGCTTGTTTGGTGTACCACTCCAGGGCCACGGCCTTGAACGTGGTGCCATCTGGCAAGGTGGCCTTGAGCTTCTCGACCTTGCGCACTTTGACCGGATCGTGGCCGTTGGACTTTTGAGCCTTGGCTATGTCCCTTGCCTTGCGTGCTTCCTTGGGGCCAACGGCGGGATAGCTACCAAGGGCCATGCGGCCTTCTTTGCCCTCTTTCCGATATTTCCAGAACCAACGCTTTGAACCGTTGGGGCTGACCTCAAGGTATAGGCCACCAGAGCAAGCCAGGCGAGACCGTGTTTTTTCAGGCGGGCAGGTCGCGTTTTTGCATTCAACATCGGTAAGCATGGGGGAACAGCTCCTACAGTGAAAACGGGGGAACAAATCGAAGAATTGAAGTTTTCCCCTATTTGTTCCCCCGCATGTTCCCCCGTTTTGCGCTGGATGTCAACGAACGAAAGCGAACGATCTTGGAAGTGAAACCCGTATAAGTGGCTGATTTGGCAAAGAAAAAGGCCGTTTGCTGGACTTCAGCGAACGGCCTTGGACGTATATATGGTGGAGCTGGGGGGATTTGAACCCCCGTCCGCAAACCTTCTTCGAACAGTTCTACATGTGTAGCCGTCTGATTTGGATCTCGCTTTTCACATCGCGCAGTGGCACGCTATGCAAATCGCCAGCAACCTATTTTCTCGACCTGCCCTAAGTTACCCAAGGCAGACCCAGCCGAATGAAATTACCCCACAGCCTGGACAGCTTGCGCCGCCCTTGCCCAGCCTATCGGCTTGCTGTTGTGAGGCTCACTAGCAATTAAGCAGCGAGTGCGAAACGTTCGTCGTTTGCAGTTAGTTTTTTTGAATCAGTTTTACGAGCGCATTCAGCTCGACATGCCCTGCTGCGCGTCCGAATCCACGTCGAAACCAGTGCAGCCCCAAGCCTGACATTTTAGGGCCGACTGATCAATTGCAAGAGCTCAAGGGCAGAATTAATCGTGGCGTGGGCGCCCCACTGCCTGGTGTCGGACTTTTGCCCCAGATAACCGTAGGTGGCTGCGACGGTTTTCATGCCTGCGGCCAAACCTGCCACGATGTCACGCTCGTCATCACCCACATAAACACAGCTCTCAGGAGGCACATCCAGACGTCTAGCCGCCTCCAGCAAAGGCAAGGGGTGAGGCTTGGCATGGGCCGTGGTGTCGCCGCTGATGATGGTGCCGGCTGAGGCAAAAAGTGGCATGGCCTGGGTCAGCGGTGTGGTGAAGCGGGCCGATTTGTTGGTGACCACACCCCACGGGGTGCCTTGTTGCACCAAATCGTCCAGCAGTTGCGCTACGCCAGGAAACACCAGCGAGTCTTGCGTCAGCCGCTGCTCATAGTTGGTAAAAAACTCTTCTCGATAACTGTTGTACTCGGGGTGGTCGGGGTCCATGCCAAACGCGATGTTCAGCATGCCACGCGCCCCGGCACCGGCCATGGGCCGGTAGGCCGCCAGATCCATCGAGGGCAAACCACGTGTGGTGCGCATCAAGTCTGCAGCTGCGCCCAGGTCTGGGGCGCTGTCGATCAAGGTGCCGTCCAGGTCGAACAGCACCGCCTTCACACCGGTGAATCGGTTGAGGGAGCTCATCAAGGGCAGCGGTTCAGGCGGTTTTTTGGGCCGCCAGCATGTAGTTCACGCTGGTGTCGGCATTGAGCCAGAAGCGCTGGGTGAATGGGTTGTACGACAGCCCCTTGCTGTGTGACACCGTGAGGCCAGCCTGGCGACAGAAGCCCGCCAGTTCGCTGGGACGAAGCAATTTGGCGTATTCATGGGTGCCACGCGGCACCATGTTGAGCACGTACTCGGCACCCACAATGGCCATCACAAACGACTTGGGGTTGCGGTTGATGGTGGAGAAAAACACCCAGCCACCAGGCTTCACCAGCGTCGCACAAGCTCGCACGACCGAGGCCGGGTCAGGCACATGCTCCAGCATTTCCATACAGGTCACTGCGTCAAAACTCCCGGGTTGCTCGGCAGCCAAGGCTTCGGCACTGATTTCACGGTATTGCACGTTCTGGGTTTGTGCGTCCAGCGCGTGCAACTGCGCCACGCGCAAGACCTTGGTAGACAGGTCAATGCCGGTGGCTGTGGCGCCAGCGCGCGCCAGGGAGTCGGTCAGGATACCGCCGCCACAACCCACGTCCAGCACATTCAGGCCAGCCAGAGGGCACAGGCCGTTGATCCAGCCCAGGCGCAAGGGGTTGATCTTGTGCAAGGCGTGCATTTCGCCCTCTGCGTCCCACCAGTGGTGGGCCAGTTCAGAAAATTTGGCCAATTCAGCCGCGTCGGCGTTGATCGTTGTGTTCATGACTGGATTATCGGAAATTTAGGCTGAAAAAAGCCGTGTAGACACCAGGTACCCTTAAAAAACAAAACCCACCGCAAGGGTGGGTTTTGTGGGGCATGTGAGCTTATGCCTTCTTGGCCCAGGCGCTGCACCAGCCCTTGGCAACAACTTCCTTGCCAGCGAACAAAGGACAGGCTCCTTGAGGAGCAGTCTTGCCTTGGTACAAGGCGCAGGTGGAACAGGACTGATCCTTGGTGTGCTTGGGGTACTTGGTCTTGTCCGCTTTTGTCGTGTCAGCTACATAGCCCAAGCTCTTGGCGTTGGCATCTGTTTCAGCGACCAAGGGGGCTGCGGCCATGGCCATGCCAGAAGCCAATGCGCTGGTGCCGACCACTGATTGCAGAATAAATACGCGACGATTTGTCATAGGTCTGTTTCCTGAGTAGTTGATAAAACTGCGGCTGGCATCCCGTGCTGGCAGCTGCGCAAAAGATTATCGGCGCAGCCTGGGAAAAAAACAGCCGAGTTACCTCAAAAACCCATCAATTAAGTCAAAACTAAGTTTGGGAAATACTGCGCATTGCAAGGATCGCTTCAGGCCACGCTGTCAGCGACAAAACCCGCAAATGAGGCCTTGAGCTGGTCCATGGCGTCCTGGGGCAAGCGGTTGCCCACCTGCGACACCACACGCCCGGCACATTGATTCGCCAGCCAGGCGGCCTGGGCATGGTTGTGGCCATGGGTGACGGCGTACAGGAATGCACCCGCAAACATGTCACCGGCACCATTGGTGTCGATGGCTTTGACCTGTGCGGCAGGCACTTCTGTGGCTTGACCACCTTCCAGCACCACACAGCCCTTGGCGCTGCGGGTCAGGCACACCACCCTCGCCTGCTGGCTGAGTTGGCGGCAGATCTGCGCCAGATCTTTGCGACCACACCAGACCTGGGCTTCCTCTTCGTTGCAGAACAGGTAGTCCAGCCTGCCGGTCTCGGCATTACCGACCATGGCGTCGAGCCCTGGGCGGCAGAAGTTGATCATGGTCATGTCGCTCAGCGTGGTGGCCAGTGCCACACCAGCCTCACGTGCAATGGCCCGGCCCTTGATGGCGGCATCCAGCCCGGTGGGCGACGCAGCCAGGTAACCTTCCATGTAATAGACCTTGGATTTGACGATGTCGTGGGGATGCAAGGCGGTGGCGTCAATGTCGGCGGTGGCACCTAAAAAGGTGCTCATGCTGCGCTCGGCGTCAGGCGTCACCATCACCATACAACTGCCGGTCTGGCCCTGTGGTGCGCGAGTGTGCGTCAAGTTGGTGGCGACACCGTGTGAGATCAGATCCTGGGTGTAAAACTCGCCCAGTTCATCGTCCGCCACGCGGCAGGAGTAAAACGCCTTGCCACCCAACTGGGCCACCGCCACCACCGTGTTGCCGGCCGATCCGCCGCCCGCACGGAGCACCGGCAAACCGTAGACATGGCTGAGCAGCTCGGTGCGACGGGCCGCGTCGATCAAGGTCATATGACGTTTTTCAACACCAGCGGCCTGCAACTGCGCATCGGACACCTCGTACTGCGAGTCCACCAGCGCATTGCCGATGGCGTAAACGTCATGGTGACTCATGTTTATTGCTCCACAAAAGCGCGTTCAACCACAAAGTCACCGGGTTTGGTGGTGTTGCCTTCCAGGAAACCACGGGTTTCCAAGATGTGTTTCAGGTCTTTCAACAAGGCCGGGCTGCCACACATCATGGCGCGGTCGTATTCGGGGTCAAACTTGGGCAGACCCAGGTCCTTTTGCAGCTTGCCGGACTCGATCAGGTCGGTGATGCGGCCCTGGTTCTTGTAGGGCTCACGGGTCACCGTGGGGTAATACAGCATTTGCGCAGTGACCATCTCGCCGAGGAACTCGTGGTCGGGCAGCTCTTGGGTCAGATAGTCGTGGTACGCCAGTTCAGCCACTTCACGCACACCGTGCACCAGAATCACTTTTTCAAACTTTTCGTAGGTTTCGGGGTCACGCACGATGCTCAAAAACGGCGCCAGACCGGTGCCTGTGCCAAACAGGTACAGGTTTTTGCCGGGCAGCAGGTAGTCGATCAGCAAGGTGCCGGTGGGCTTTTTGCCCACCACAATCTGGTCACCCACTTTGATGTGTTGCAGCTTGGAGGTGAGCGGGCCGTCCTGCACCTTGATGCTCAGAAACTCCAGGTGGTCTTCGTAGTTGGGGCTGACAATGCTGTAGGCGCGCAGCAGCGGTTTGCCACCCTCCAGGCGCAGGCCGATCATGGTGAAGTGGCCGTTTGAAAAGCGCAAAGCCTGATCACGTGTGGTGGTGAAGCTGAACAGTCGGTCTGTCCAGTGGTGAACGCTTAAAACGGTTTCATTCAGAAATGCACTCATGGGTCGCCTTGAATTGTGGATAAAACAAAAGTGTGCGAGTGTAAAAGGCCAGGCCACGGCGGGCCTGACATAAATCAACTCAGCCGGAAAAATCACATGATAAATTGGCTTCTAGCCCTTTTACCATAAGGGCTATTAGCTACGACTTAAATAGCGCTTAGAGCTTCGGCTCAACCCAGGCCAACACACTGGCCAGCGCGTCTGCCAATTTGGCGGGTTCGGTGCCACCGGCCATGGCCATATCGGGCTTGCCGCCGCCTTTGCCACCGACCTGCGCCGCGACAAAGTTCACCAGCTCACCGGCCTTGACCTTGGTCGTGGTGTCAGCGGTCACGCCGACAGCGATCTGCACCTTGGCGCCGTCGACCACACCCAGAACCACCACCGCGGTTTTGAGTTTGTCCTTGAGTTTGTCCATGGTGTCGCGCAGTGTCTTGACGTCGGCACCTTCCAGGCGCGCCACCAGCAGCTTGACACCCTTGATCTCACGCGCCTGGCTCAGCAGTTCGTCACCCTGGGCAGAAGCCAATTTGCCTTTGAGGGCGGCCAGTTCCTTGTCCAGGGCCTTGACGTGCTCCAGCACCGAGGCAATCCGGTCGTTCACCTCGGCCACTGGGGTCTTCAACACAGCCGCAGCATGGCCCAGGCTGTCTTCCAGGTGCTGCAAATAATGCAAAGCGTTTTCGCCAGTCACGGCCTCAATCCGGCGCACACCGGATGCCACACCGCTCTCGGCCACGATCTTAAACAGACCGATGTCACCGGTGCGCTGCACATGGGTGCCACCACACAGCTCACGGCTGCTGCCGATGTCGAGCACCCGCACCGATTCGCCGTACTTCTCACCAAACAACATCATGGCGCCGGTTTGTTGGGCCGATTCGATGTCCATCACACGCGCTTGCGTCGCGGCATTGCTCAGGATTTCGGCATTCACGCGGGCTTCGATCTCACGGATTTCGGCGTCGGTCACCGGGGCGTTGTGGGCAAAGTCAAAACGGGTGCGCTCAGCATTGACCAAACTGCCCTTTTGCTGCACATGGCTGCCCAGCACCTCGCGCAGCGCCTTGTGCATCAGGTGGGTGACCGAGTGGTTGCGCTGGGTGGCCACCCGCAGGCTGGCGTTCACATGGGCTGTGACACCGTCGCCCACTTTGAGGCTGCCGGTTTTGAGCACACCGTGGTGGCCAAACACGTCGGCCTTGATCTTCTGGGTGTCGGCCACCTCGAACAAGGCGTGGTCCGAGAAGATGGCGCCAGCGTCACCCACTTGACCACCACTTTCGCCGTAGAACGGGGTGCTTGCCAGCACCACCACACCAGATTGACCTTCATTTAAGGCCTCAGCCCTGGTACCGTCTACGTAGATAGCTACAACTTCGCTAGTGGTTGTGAGGTGGTCGTAACCGACAAACTCGTTGCCAGCACCGGTGTACTCCAGCGCCTTGTCTTGTTTGAACTTGCCAGCGGCGCGGCCCTTGGCTTTTTGCGCTTCCATGGCAGCCTCAAAACCAGCGGCGTCCACCGTCACACCGCGTTCACGGCAGACGTCATTGGTCAGATCCAGCGGGAAGCCAAAGGTGTCGTGCAATTTAAACGCCACCTCACCCGGCAGCAACTTGACGCCGTCCACCAGAGCGTCGTCCAGAATCTGCATGCCGGTGGCCAGCGTCTCGTAGAAGCGTTCTTCCTCAACACGCAGCACCTCCATGATGCGATCCGCTTGGGACGCCAGGTTGGGGTAAGCCACCCCCATTTGCGCCACCAGATCGGGCACCAGTTTGTGGAAAAACGGCGTTTTTTGGCCGAGTTTGTAGCCGTGACGGATGGCGCGGCGGATGATGCGGCGCTGCACGTAGCCCCTACCCTCGTTGCTCGGCAACACGCCGTCGCTGACCAAAAATGCGGTGGCGCGGATGTGATCGGCAATCACCTTGAGTGAAGGGTTGGCCAGGTCGGTGGTGTGGGTTTCACGTGCGGCGGCTTTGATCAGCGCCGCAAAAATGTCGATTTCGTAGTTGCTGTGCACGTGCTGCAGGATGGCGGCCAGGCGCTCCAGGCCCATGCCGGTGTCCACACAGGGTGCGGGCAGCGGCGTGACCGAGCCGTCCTCGGCCATGTTGAACTGCATGAACACGTTGTTCCAGATCTCGATGAAGCGGTCACCGTCTTCGTCGGGGCTGCCCGGGGGGCCACCAGGGATGTGGTCGCCGTGGTCGTAAAAAATCTCGGAGCATGGGCCACAGGGGCCGGTGTCGGCCATCATCCAGAAGTTGTCTGACTTGTAGCGTGCACCCTTGTTGTCGCCAATACGGATCACACGCTCAGGCGGCAGGCCAATTTCCTTAGTCCAGATGTCATAAGCCTCGTCGTCTTCGGCATAGACCGTGGCCAGCAGGCGCTCTTTGGGCAGCTTGTAGACCTCGGTCAGCAACTCCCAAGCCCACTTGAGCGACTCACGCTTGAAGTAGTCACCAAAACTCCAGTTGCCCAGCATCTCGAAAAACGTGTGGTGGCGTGCGGTGTAGCCCACGTTTTCCAGGTCATTGTGTTTGCCACCGGCACGCAGGCAGGCTTGTACCGAGGCGGCGCGCACATAAGAGCGTTTGTCGGTGCCCAGGAACACGTCCTTGAACTGCACCATGCCCGAGTTGGTGAACATCAGTGTCGGGTCGTTGCCGGGGACGAGCGGGCTCGACGCCACCACGGTATGGCCTTTGGAGGCAAAGAAGTCGAGGAAGGTCTTGCGGATGTCGGCAACACTGGCCGGGGTGGCAATTGAATTCATGGCTTGGAAAACCTGGTTGACAGAATGAGGACGGGCATAAGCAGAAGCAAACCCGCCACGAGAGCAGGCGCGCAAAGGTCAAAGTATCTGATTTTAGGGGATCAACCTGTTTTGCACTGTGCCTCCAAAAAGGCAAACAGCGCTGGCTCGTCACAGAAGATCACATTGAAGCGTATCCAGGGGCTGGTGCGCAGGTCGGGGCTGAACAGATGTCCCGGGCCCAGCAAAATGTCCTGTTCAGCCGCTTTGTAAGCCAGCTCCGCCGAGTCCTCCAGAGCCGGATGCCTGGCCCACAAGAAAATGCCAGCCTTGGGTTCACAAAATATCTCAAACCCGGCCTTGAGCAAGAGGGAGGCGGTGGCCACATGGGCCTTGGCGAGGCGTTCGCGCAGACCCTTGACATGTTTGCGGCAGCGGCCATCGGTCAGGGCACCGTGGGCCAGGCGTTCACTGAACTCGCTTGAGGTCAGGCCTGAGATCATCTTGAGCTGAGCCAGGTCTTCCAACAGGTCCGGGCTGGCCGCCACATAACCGACACGGATATTGGGTGAAATGGTTTTGGAGAAGCTGCTGATGTAGATGACGCGGTTGAGCTGGTCCAGACTGGCCAGGGACGGACGGGGCTCCGGGTCCAGATCGGCGTAAATGTCGTTCTCGACCACCAGAAAGTTGTGTTTGTCGGCCAACTGCATCACCCGGTGCAGATGCGAGAGCTGGGCAATCGAGCCCGTCGGGCTGTGCAGCCGTGGCTGGGTGAAAAACACCTTGGGTTGTTCTTCAATCACCAGCCGTTCCAGCTCGGCCAGATCGTAGCCGTTGGGTGTGCGTGGCACACCAATCAGGCGCGCGCCCAGGAAGCGAAGTGAAAACAGCAGGTTCGGGTAGCCCGGATCATCCACCAGCACCGCGTCGCCCGGGCGTATCAGTCTGCGCGCCACCAGGTCCATGGCCTGGCTGGAGCCCTGGGTCAATAACACCTGCTCGGGCGGCACCGAGATTTCCTGCTCTGCCAGCATCTCACACACCAGTTGGCGCAAAGGAGGGTATCCCTTGGGTTCACCATAACCACTGAGCTCCGTCTCTTCGGTGGCCAGACTGCGCAGCGCCCGGCGCACACCGTCCTGAAACAACCAGTCTCCCGGCAGCCAGCCGCAGCCCGGCTTCAGCCGCAGCGCCCGGTTCTCAAAAATGCGGCGCAGGTACCACATCGAATCAAAGTTGAAGTTCGGGCCGTCACCTGCCACCGCTGCCACCGACAGCGGTCGGTTCTTGACAAAAAAACCCGAATGCGGCCGGGAAGAGAAATAACCCTGGGCCACCAGGCGGTCATAAGCATCGACCACGGTGAATACGCTCACATTGTGGGCGTGGGCAAACTGGCGGATGGACGGTGCCTTGGAGCCGGGCCGCAGTGAGCCGTCTTCGATGTCAGCGCGAAAACCTGCCACGATCTGCAGGACCAGGGGTGTGGAACTCTGGGGGTTCAGTGTCAACATGAGCAATCTGTTGGGTGGGCGGACGATGGCCACATTGTCCAGGCTCATGCCCCGATACGGCGTGTTCAATGTGTCCATCCCAAGGAAATAGCACGGCCTGTGCCAAGTGTGTTTGTCATAGGGTTGCACTGTATTGTGTGCGGGACCTGCACAGTACATCCTCAAAATAGTCCTGACTGTATATGGTTGATCCAGATCAACAACTCTACAGTGCATCAACTGTGTTTTCTAAATCACCCACTGCTTAGGAGAAGTATGTTGACCAAAACCCTCAAAACCAATGCCGACCTGATGGCCCGCCGCAGAGCCGCCATTCCCCGTGGTGTGGGCCAAAGCCACGAAGTGTTCATCGCGCGGGCCGAGAACGCCGAGATCTGGGACGTGGAGGGCAAACGCTACATCGACTTTGCCGGTGGTATTGCGGTACTCAACACCGGCCATGGTCGCCCCGAAATCAAGGAAGCCGTCAAGGCGCAGATCGACCTGTTCACCCACACCTGCTTCCAGGTGCTGGCCTACGAGTCCTACGTGGAACTGGCCGAACGTTTCAACACCCTGGCGCCCGGCGACTTTGCCAAGAAGACGCTGTTTTTAACCACGGGTGCCGAGGCCGTGGAAAACGCGATCAAGATCGCCCGCTCACACACCAAACGCAGCGCGGTGATTGCCTTCACCAGCGGCTACCACGGCCGCACCCTGCTCACCCTGGGACTGACCGGCAAGGTGGCACCGTACAAAACCGGCTTTGGCCCCTTCCCTGGCGAAATTTTCCACGCCCAGTTCCCCAACGAAACCCACGGCGTGAGTGTGGATGACTCAATCGCCTCCATCGAATCGATCTTGAAGAACGATGTCGAAGCCAGCCGCGTGGCAGCCATCATTGTGGAACCAGTGCAAGGTGAAGGTGGCTTCAATGTGGCGCCCACAGACTTTTTGCAACGTGTGCGCGCCCTGTGTGATCAACACGGCATTTTGATGATTGTGGACGAGATCCAGACAGGCGCTGGCCGCACCGGCACCTGGTTTGCCATCGAACACAGCGGTGTGGCCCCCGACATGATCACCATGGCCAAGTCCATGGCCGGTGGTTACCCGATCTCGGGGGTGGTGGGTCGTGCCGAAGTGATGGACGCACCCGCAGCGGGCGGCCTGGGCGGCACCTATGCTGGCAGCCCGCTGGCTTGCGCCGCTGCGCTGGCGGTGCTGGATGTGTTTGAGAAAGACAACTTGCTGGAACGCAGCCGCAGCATGGGTGCCCACATGGTCACGCGTCTGGAAGCGATGGCGACCAAAGACAAACGCATTGCCGCCGTGCGCGGTCTGGGTGCGATGGTGGCCTTTGAGTTGTGCAAGGACGGTGATGTGCACCAACCCAGTGCAGAACTGGCCAAAGCGCTGGCAGCGGAGGCCACCAAGCGTGGCTTGATCCTGCTGACTTGCGGCACGTACGGCAATGTGGTGCGTATCTTGGTGCCTTTGACCGCCAGCGACGCCATCGTGAATGAGGGCCTGGACATCATCGAAGCCTGCCTGGCAGCAACGGCCTGACTGGCACACTATTTGCGTAGCTAAAACAGCTTGTAGCCCTTATTCCATGGGCTTAGAGTGCTTTTGAAAGAATAGCAAATAATGGCCTTATCCGAACCCCTGGTCCGCTTCTCCGGCATTCAAAAGACCTACGACGGCAGCACCCTGGTGGTGCGTGACCTGAACCTCGATATCCAGAGTGGTGAATTTTTGTCGCTGCTCGGGCCATCGGGTTCGGGCAAGACCACCACGCTGATGATGTTGGCTGGTTTTGAGTCGCCCACCGCCGGAGACATTTTGTTGAATGGCCGCCAGATCACCGGCACGCCACCACACAAACGCAACTTTGGCATGGTGTTCCAGAACTACGCGCTGTTTCCCCACATGAACGTGGCGCAAAACGTGGCCTACCCGCTCACGGTGCGCGATGTGCCCAAGGCCGAGCAGGAGCAACGTGTCAAGAAGGCGCTGGACATGGTGCGCCTCTCGGGCATGGGGGACAGGTTGCCGGCCCGGCTCTCAGGTGGCCAACAGCAACGTGTGGCGCTGGCGCGGGCCTTGGTGTTCAACCCGCAACTGGTGCTGATGGATGAGCCGCTGGGTGCGCTGGACAAACAGCTGCGTGAACACATGCAGATCGAGCTCAAGGAACTGCACCACCAGCTGGGTGTGACCTTTGTCTACGTGACCCACGACCAGGGTGAGGCCCTGACCATGAGTGACCGCGTGGCGGTGTTCAACGAAGGCATCATCCAGCAGCTGGCCGATGCCCAGTCGCTGTACGAGACCCCCTCCAACCGCTTTGTGGCCGGTTTTGTGGGCGACAGCACGGTGCTGCGCGGCACGCTGGGGCAGGATGCCAGCAGCATCCACCTCACTGGCCTGGGGGTGAGCCTGCGCGGACTCAACATCAACCAGAGTACCAGCGGCGCAAAGGTGGAGGCCTGTGTCCGCCCTGAACGTATTGCCTTGTCCCTGGACGCACCCAGCCCATCCAACTGCCTGACGGCCCAGGTGGTAGACATCGTTTATTACGGTGACCATGTGCGCCTGTTGTGCAAGCTGGGGCCCGAGCAGCCCCAGGCGGTGGTCAAACTCGCATTGATCCACCCCTGTGCCCAACACCCGCCCGAGCCTGGCAGCACGGTGTACCTGGCGTTCCCGCCCGAGTACACACGCATCTACGCCGTGTGAGCTGTTGGCACTTCCGTTTTCCCTCCCTGCCCTTCACCCACTACCCAAAGGAACTGTTCCCCATGAAAAAAAGCCTGATCGCACTGGCATCCCTGTCAGCCTGCCTCACCCTGTCGGCGCACGCGCAAGAAGCCATCACTGTGGTGAACTTCGGTGGCGCCAATGCCAATGCCCAGAAAGTGGCCTATTACGAACCGATTGCCAAAGAGGGCATCAAGGTGACCGCTGTGGAATACAACGGTGAACAAGCCAAGATCAAGGCCATGGTCGACACCAAGAACGTGACCTGGGACGTGGTCGAGGTGGAATCCCCCGACGTGGCCCGTGGCTGCGACGAGGGCCTGTTCGAAAAACTCGATTACAGCAGGATTGCCCCCAAGGCTGACCTGTTGCCCTCTGCGGTGAGCGAATGCGGCGTGGGTGTGTTTGTCTGGTCCACCGTGATGGCCTACAACGGCGACAAACTCAAGACCGCCCCCACCAGCTGGGCCGACTTCTTTGACACCAAAAAGATCCCCGGCAAACGCGGCATGCGCAAGGGTGCCCGCTACAACCTCGAATTTGCCCTGCTGGCCGACGGCGTGAAACCGGCTGACGTGTACAAGGTGCTGGCGACCAAAGACGGTGCCGAGCGTGCCTTCAAGAAACTGACCGAACTCAAACCCAGCATCCAGTGGTGGGAAGCCGGTGCCCAGGCACCCCAGTTCCTGGTGGCCGGTGACGTGGTGCTCTCGACCGTCTACAACGGCCGTGTCGACGCTGCCAACCGCGAAGGCCGCAACCTGCAGATCTACTGGCCCGGTGGCATTTATGACCTGGACTACTGGGTGATCCCCAAGGGCACGGCCAAAAAAGACGCCGCCTACAAGTTCATCGCCTACGCCTCCAAGCCGGAAAACCAGGCCGTCTACGCCCAGAACATCGCCTACGGCCCGACCAACAAGAAGGCCCTGGCCAAGCTGGACAAGAAGGTGCTCGACAACCTGCCCACCTCGGACAAAAACGCCAAGGACTCGCTGCAGTTCAACACCACGTTCTGGGCTGACCAGGGCGAGGCTTTGGAAAAACGTTTCGCCGCCTGGGCCACCCAGTAAACCGCCGCAGCTCAGGAGCAGCCCACCATGCCGATGCCAACCAGTGCCAACCCGCCCTTGGGCGACCTGCGCGCCGCACTCGCGCGTGCACAGTCACGCCGCAAATGGCGGGCCTTCACGCTGACGGTGCCTTTGCTGGTGTTTCTGCTGCTGACGCTGCTGGTCCCAATAGCTGCGCTGCTGATGCGTGCGGTGGAAAACCCTGAGGTGGCCAAGGCCCTGCCCACCACGGTCAAGGCCCTGGCCACCTGGGACCGCCAGTCCCAACCCGACGCTGGCGCTTATGCAGCGCTGGTGAAAGACCTGTCCCACCTGCCAGACACGTCGGACGCGGGCGCCCTGGCGCGCCGCCTCAACACCGAAGCGCCCGGTGCCCGCTCACTCATCATGGGCGCCTACCGGGCCCTACCTATCGAAGGGGATGCAGAAGCGGTGCGCCAACAACTGCTGGACAAAGACCCGCGCTGGGCAGAAACAGAATTCTGGCAAGCCATCGCCAAAAACGGCTCACGCTGGACACCCGACTACCTGCTGGCGTCGGTCGATCTGCGCCGCGATGCCCAGGGTGATATTGCGCGCATGCCCGAAGAGCAACGCGCCTATGGCGGCATTTTGCTGCGCACCTTCCAGGTCAGCCTGATCATCACCGTGATGTGCCTACTGCTGGCCTACCCGCTGGCCTACTGGCTCTCCACCCTGCCCGAGCGCCAGGCCAATCTGCTGATGATTGTGGTGCTGGTGCCGTTCTGGACCTCGATCCTGGTGCGCGTGGCCGCGTGGATTGTGCTGCTGCAGTCCGAAGGGCTGATCAACACCGCCTTGATCGACATCGGTGTCATCAGCAAGCCGCTGGAGCTGCTGTTCAACCGCACCGGCGTGATCATTTCCATGACCCATATCCTGCTGCCATTCATGATCTTGCCGCTCTACAGCGTCATGAAAAGTGTGCCCCCGACCTATGTGCGTGCTGCGGTGTCGCTGGGCAGTGCGCCGCTGGCCGCCTTTGCCCGCGTGTATGTGCCACAAACCCTGCCCGGCGTCGGTGCAGGTGCCCTGCTGGTGTTCATCCTGTCGATTGGTTACTACATCACACCGGCCCTGCTCGGTGGTGCCGACGACCAGATGCTGAGTTATTACATTGCCCGTTACACCAATGTCGAAGTCAACTGGGGCATGGCCTGCGCGCTGGGTGCCCTGCTGTTGGCCACCACCATGCTGCTCTATGGTGTGTACCGCCGTCTGGGCAAGACCGACCTGGCCCTGGCCTAAAAGCACTGTGATCGGAAGACCCCCATGTTCAAGCTGCCCCAATTTCCTCTGTACTACACCCTGGCCGACAAGGCGGGCTGGTGGCTGCTGCGCCTGGTCTGCGTGGCGGTGCTCATCTACCTGCTGGCCCCGATCCTGGCCATCATCCCGCTGTCGTTTTCCAGCAGCTCTTTCCTGAGTTACCCCATGCCGGGTCTGTCGCTGCGCTGGTATGAAAACCTCTTCAACGCACCCGAGTGGGCCAACGCCACGCGCAACAGCTTCATCGTGGCGCCTGCGGCGACCATCATCGCCACCGTGCTGGGCACACTGGCCGCCGTGGGACTGGCGCGCACCGACTTCCGCTTGAAGGGCCTGCTCATGGCGGTGCTGATTGCACCCATGGTGGTGCCGATCATCGTGGTGGGTGTGGCCACCTACCTGTACTTTGCGCCGCTGGGCCTGACCGACACCTATGTCGGGCTGATTGCGGTGCATGCCGCCTTGGGCGCCCCCTTTGTGCTGACCACGGTGCTGGCCACACTGGCCAACTTCAACGACAACCTGATCCGCGCCTCACTGAGCCTGGGTGAGACACCGTTCAACACCTTCCGACGCATCACCCTGCCGGTGATTGCACCGGGCGTGATCTCGGGCGCGCTATTTGCCTTTGCCACCTCGTTCGACGAAGTGGTGGTGACCCTGTTCCTGGCCGGGGCCGAGCAAACCACGCTGCCGCGCCAGATGTTCACCGGCATCCGGGAAAACATCTCGCCCACCATCGCGGCCGTGGCCACGCTGCTGATTTTGTTCACCACCAGCCTCTTGCTGGTGCTGGAGTGGTTGCGTGGGCGGCGGCGCTAGGCCGATCTGTGGTCTCTACCATAGTATTGTATTGATAGCTGTTAGCCCTTATTTCATAAGGGCCAGAGACCAATTCCATTCATATCACTGCCTGCTGAATGCCCAAGTAAAAACAAGCTATCCATGACCCCAGCTGCTCCCAAAAACCAGCCCTTGCCTGGCAATGCCATGCCGCGTTTTGGCGGCATGGCCAGCATGATGCGTCTGCCGGTCGCCACAACGCCGCAGGCGCTGGAGATCAACAGCGGCTGCTACGGGCTTAACATGGTGTGCTGTGATCTGGTCGAGGTGTCGCCACCGTATGACACGTCTGGCAACACCGCCTGACTAGGCGCCAACCTGCTGTTCGAGATGTTGTGTGTGTTGCCTGGGGTACTCAGGCGCTAGCAATTCAGAAGCTACTCGCCCTTATTGAATAAGGGCTAGATCCGCATTTTTTATACATTCAGGAGTTTTCATGTCAACCACGCTTTCCCCTCTGTCCCAGCTCAAAGACCCCAGCCTGCTCAAGACGGACGCCTTGGTTAACGGCACCTGGGTCACGGGTGCCGGCCGCTTTGATGTGCTCGACCCCGCCACCGGCCAGAAATTGGCCGACGTGGCCAACCTGGGCGCGTTGGATGCCGAAGCCGCCATCGCCGCCGCCAATGCGGCCTGGCCAGCCTGGCGCAGCAAAACTGCCAAGGAACGCAGCATCATCCTGCGCAAATGGTTTGATTTGCTCATGGCCAACCAGGACGATCTGGGCCGCATCATGACCGCCGAACAAGGCAAACCCCTGCCCGAGGCCAAGGGTGAAGTCGCCTACGCCGCGAGTTTTGTGGAATGGTTTGCCGAAGAAGCCAAACGGGTCAACGGCGAAACCCTGCCCCAGTTCGACAACAACCGCCGTTTGCTGGTATTGCGCCAACCGATTGGGGTGTGCGCTGCGATCACGCCCTGGAATTTCCCGATTGCAATGATCACGCGCAAGGTGGCCCCGGCCCTGGCTGCGGGTTGTACCGTGGTCATCAAACCGGCCGAACTTACTCCCTTGACCGCACTGGCCGCCGCCGAACTGGCGATCCGCGCGGGCATCCCGGCCGGTGTGCTCAACATGGTCACCGCCGACGCCGACAACTCGATTGCGGTGGGCAAGGTCTTGTGTGCCAGCGACATCGTGCGCCACATCAGCTTCACCGGCTCCACCGAAGTCGGTCGTATCCTGATGGCACAGTCCGCCCCCACGGTCAAAAAAATGTCGCTCGAACTCGGCGGCAATGCACCGTTCATCGTGTTTGACGATGCCGACATTGACAGCGCAGTGGAAGGCGCTTTTGCCAGCAAATACCGCAACGCCGGCCAGACCTGTGTCTGCTCCAACCGGATCTATGTGCAGGCCGGTGTCTACGACGCGTTCGTGGCCAAATTTGCGGCCAAGGTCAAGACCGCCAAGGTGGGCAACGGCTTTGACGACGGTGTCAACCAGGGCCCGCTGATCGAAGAAGCCGCGCTGCAAAAGGTGGAGCGCCATGTGCAGGATGCATTGGCCAAAGGTGGCCGACTGGTGGCCGGTGGCAAGCGACTCACCGGGCAGTTCTTCGAGCCCACCGTGGTGGCTGATGCCACGGCTGACATGTTGTGCGCCCGAGAAGAGACGTTTGGCCCGTTTGCCCCGGTGTTCAAGTTCAACACCGAGCAGGAAGCCATTGACGCAGCCAACGCCACTGAATTCGGCCTGGCCAGTTATTTCTATACCCGAGACGTCGGACGCATCTGGCGCGTCAGCGAAGCGCTGGAATACGGCATGGTCGGTGCCAATGTTGGCATTCTGGCGACCGAACACGTGCCTTTTGGTGGTGTCAAACAGTCCGGCCTGGGTCGTGAAGGCTCACACCACGGCATGGATGATTACGTGGAAATCAAGTACCTGTGTATTGGGGACATCCTGAAGTAAACACCGAGCTTGCCAACCCGTTGGGCCAGCCGGGAGCATGGGCGTTATTGCAGACCCTGGCGGGTGTTGGCGTGGCGAACCTTGGCAAACAAAACCACTTGGGTGGGTACCTCCTGTGTGCCAAAACGTGTTTTGTAACGGGACAGGAAAGATCGGTAGAGCCCGTACTTGAAGTAGATGCCCGCGCCCGAAGTTGTGCTGCCAGTGGTCTCGTATCGGAGGTCACCGTTGACGTAGACCCTGAAAAACCCGTCGAGCTTGTCCCACTTGGCATGCACCTCGATGTGATGCCAGCGCCCGAGCAAATCGTCCTGACTGATCAGCGGCACGTGCTCGGTGCTGTGGCCAAAATTCTTGTCGATCAGCAAACCACCGGCATCGTTCTGAAACATGAACGCGGGTGATCTGCTGTTACGCTGGTGAAATTGCCCGAAGGCCACTTTGGCCGGATAAATATTGGGATGGTTGGGCGGCAGATAAAAAGACCAGCCATACCAGTATTCGCTGCCGAGTGGCGCACTGCCGTTTTCGGACAGCTCCGAGCGTTCACGGTCACTGTCGCAGTCCGACCAGCCGGGTTGCGCGCCACAGTCACCCGACCTGACTTCAAACCGCTCGACCTTGGCGCTGGGCGCACCAGCGGTGTTGTCTTCCACCAGCGTGTAGCCATAAGCCGAGGTGTTCAAACTGCGCTTGAAGGACCAGGGGGCCAACTCCTGGGCCTGCGCAGTCAAAGTACAAATGACAAACAGCCCGATTGCCAAACAGGTGATCCAACAGTTCGGTCTCACGGTGGCGCTGCTGTCAAGCGTTGGCTGTGGTGTGTGGTGCTGTTTCAAAATCACATCAACAGGTTTGCTTGGGTGCCCCGCACTTGGGGGTTAAAATACCGGAGTACGCGGGTGTAGTTCAATGGTAGAACGGCAGCTTCCCAAGCTTCATACGAGGGTTCGATTCCCTTCACCCGCTCCACATCTAGATAAGTCATTGATTTCAATTAAGAAAACAAGATTTTACACCGTGGCTACAGCTCACTTATACAAAGGTGCGCTGTGCAAAATCGCTTTCATCAGGCACCTGCGTTACCAGAACAACGGTGAAGGTCGCCAGAATCTTCAGGCCGAAGTCGCGCAACGCTTGCGTACCCTGACCGGCCGCGATTGACCGCCCCCGGTGTTCTTGCGTATTTCGGCCAAAGAAGCCACTTTAGCCAGAGCAAGACCGTCATCAGTTTCGACTTAAAAAGGCCAGCCAGCGGTTTCGATCGAATGAAGCTACCCGATGCGGCGAGCCAACGATGTCACCGGTTATGGCGCCTAGCATTGAAAACATTCCTAGGTTTCTGATTTTTCGGTTCTGCAGCTCAGTCCAGGTTGACTTGGTGTTGCCAAGACCAAACTTCAACATGCTGGCAATCCTGGAGCAACAAAGTCAAGTTGCCAGTCAGAATTTAGAACTTTTTTACTCCGCGGATTGACGCAGTGCATGCCAGCAGCGGTTGGGACAACGGTTGGCATAGCCCCAGCTTCGAACACGGTTGGGACAATGGTTGGGACAATGGAGCGATTAGACGACAACAAAGAAAAAGGACTTAGGGCATTTCTGCTCTAAGTCCTTGATTTTATTGGTGTGAAAGGATTCGAACCTTCTACCCCTTGCACCCCATACAAGAAATTTCACGTTTTTTGCCGTCCAATAGCATTCAGGAAAACACATTTCTTCTTTACAAATCAATAGCTTGTGAACTTTCACCGTCCAAAGCCATCCAAGCACATACAATGAAATCCGCCGAGAAACGGCAACCGAACGGCAACCAGGAATTAGAGTTTTGTTTCATGCAAGGGGTAGTTGATGGGCATTATCACTGACCGACAGATGCAGGCAACGGCCACCACAGGTGATGTATGGATCACCGAAGACGGCCCGCGCGGTGCTGGTCGGTTCCTGGCACGCATCACCTCCCGAGGTGAGCGTGCCTTCTATTTCCGCTACACCACCAGCGACGGAAACCGCGACACCCTGCCCATTGGCACCTATGACCCCAAAGGTGCCGTTGGACTGAAGTTGGGTGAAGCCCGGGCCATGGCAGGCCAGTGGTCCAAGATATACCAGTCTGGCATCAAAGACCTGCGGCGTCACTTTGCGAAAGTGGAGGCTGACAAGATTGCAGCCACACAAGCGCTTCAAGTCCAGGTGGATCTTGATACCAAAAAAACGCAGCTGGAGCAGCAACGTCGCCTGACTATTCGTCAGCTGTTTGACCGTTGGGCAGCCACGGAACTGACGCCCCATCTGCGCACTGATGGCAAACGAAGCGGCAGAAAGGACGGCGGCCAATACAGTCGCGAACAATTTGAACGACGCATATTTCCAGCTCTGGGGGACGTCGCTGCCGTCGAGGTGCGTAAAGCAGACCTGCTGGCCATATTGGATGCCGTCAAGGCGGAAGGCAAATTGCGCACTTGCAATGTACTGTTGACTGACTTGAAGCAGATGTTCCACTTTGCCCTGGCGCGCGAAATCGTTGATCGCAATCCCCTCGATACGATCACCAAACGCCAAGCGGGTGGCGCAGAAACTGAACGTGAAAGGGTCTTGTCTGTTGACGAAATCTCAGCTTTGGCCAAGCAACTGCCAAAGGCCAACATGGGCGCACGCAGCGAACTTGCTATATGGATCGTTCTGGCGACAGGCTGCCGTGTTGGCGAACTCATGAATGCCCAGTGGTCAGATATCGACATGGTGGCACGCACTTGGCATCTGCCGGACACAAAAAACCAGCGACCACATACGATCCACCTGAGTGACTTTGCTCTGGAAAAATTCGCCTCTCTCCAAGCCTACCGGGAGAGCGTACCGTGGGTTTTCCCCAATACAAAAAGCACCAGCCCTGTTTGCGTCAAGTCTTTTGGCAAACAACTTGCCGACCGTCAACGCACTCCGGACAAGCGCCTGATGAATCGTACTGCGGCCACCGATTCGCTCATTTTGTCCGGAGGCAAATGGACTGCTCATGATCTTCGGCGAACGGCTGCCACATTGATGGCCGGTTTAGGTATTGGCAGCGATGTGATCGATGAATGCCTGAACCACATGATTCAAAGTCGTGTCACTCGTATTTACATACGTGACCGTCGTGAAAGCGAACAAGCACGAGCGTTCGACACTTTGGGTGTCAAGCTTACGCAATTGTCAGCAGTTGTCCACGTATGACCAACTGTCTTGCGTCAATCAAGCATCGCTCCGATTCTCTCTGTGCACGCACAAGACCTGCAAAGCCATCTCTCTTGACGAGATGGATCGCGCTGTTCCCTAGGTTCACTTGTTGAACCTCATTGCTCCACATTGCCCAGAGGGTCGAAACGGTTGCCCGCCATTTCTCTGGAGGTGATGCTGCGCACCCACTTTCTGCAGCAATGGTTCAACCTGTTGGACCCAGCGATGGAAGAAGCCTTCTTCGACATCCCACTATACCGGGAATCTGTGGGTCTGAACGACAACTCCCGCCTGCCCGATGAGAGCACCCCCTGCGCTTTGGACATCTGCTGGAAGAACACCGCCTGTCTTCCACGATGCTTGCAGAGGTGAACGCTGTCTTGAGCTAGCGTGGTTTGATGCAAATAGATGGCAGTGTCATTGATGCCACCCTGATTGCAGCGCCGAGCTCCACCAAAAACAAGGACAAAGCCCGAGATGCACTCCAGCCTGATACGCAACCAACGGCACTTCGGCATGAAGGCACATATTGGCGAGGATGCCGACCCTAGCTTGGTGCTTACGGTGCGCTACACCAGTGGTCACGCGCATGACATCACCCAAGTCCAGCGCTTTCTGCAAGGACAAGAAACAGCGGTATGGGCAGATGCCGCGTACCAAGGTGTTCAAAAGCACCCAGGGGCTGCCCCCAAAGTGATTTGGCATGTCGCCATGCGCCCAGGCAAGTACAAACCGCTCAAACACGCGGATCAAATGGGAGAAATGTTGAAGCAGGCTGAGAAGCCAAAGGCGGCCAATCGTGCCAAGGTGGAACACCCCTTTTGGGTGAACAAGCGCCAGTTTGGCTAGATGAAAACCGGTTACCGAGGTTTGAAGAAGAACGCGGCGCAGATCGCCACGCAGTTTGCGCTGTCCAATTTGTGGATGGCGCGTGGCGATTTGATGGCTGCTCAGGCATGAGTGCGTCTGAAATGGCTCAAGGAGGCCAAAACGGGGTGGAAAAAGTCCCGCACCCCCCGGAAAATGGGGTTCGAATGAGCCAAACCAGCGTCCAAAACCAGAACGACGACGAGGATCTATGCAGTAACACGTCTGGGTTTGAGTTGTTCAGACCTTCCCTAACGACATTACTATGGCTCAAATACAACAACGCGATTTTTGATCGCTATCGCGGATTCAGATAGTCCAGAGCATATCAGCAGTGGGTTCGTTGGGCTTCAGCGACACATGTACGAAACATGGATAAATTAGGAAAAAATATGAATGCTCTTGAAGCACTTAGGAACAGACAAGAAAAGAAAAATATCTCGAATGCATTGTCAAAAATTTATGAAAAATTAAATATTTACTTCATGCAATTAAGATCAACCGGTGATTTCGCAGAATTCAAAAAGATAATAGAAAATAAAATTAATGAAAAATATACAGCAGACGATATGGTTATAGAATTTTATCCAGAGTATTTAACCCCAAATGGAAGAGATAACGATTTAATGCCAGTAGCTTTCACCACCGCATATTGTATCGAAGCACAAAGAGCAATAGAGCAAAACGGAGAAAACAAGAAAGCATGGGAATGCATTTCAAAATCAAATGTATATTTCAATGCAGATCGATTAGAGCAATTAATTAGAAAAAAGTTAAAAAAAGATAAAACAACCAATGAAATCCGAAGCAAAGGAGGCAAACAAAGGGCCAACAGCTTTAAACTCACAAAAGATGAAATAATTAGATTACTAAAAATTAGATGCCCTACAGCTGGTTGGAAAAGTATCCCAGATGCAGCCAGATCAATAAAAGGATATGTTTTAGATTTCAATCGAAAAAATCTAATCAATCTGAGTGAAGTTGGCCTCCTTAATCAAATAATTATTTGGATGCGAAAAGATCATGAAATATCTCCCGCAATCCAATCACTTCTAACCAAGAATATTATTAAAACAAAAAGCAAACTGCAGTAATCCTACAGAGAGAAAGTCAACATTTTCATTCTACCAATCCACACTAGCAAACAATGCGATTAAGGTTACTGGGTTCATATTTTCCAATATTTCTTGGTCGGCCTATATTACCTTTCTTAGGCTCAGGCATATTCCCCTTACCAAAAACTCTACCATTGCCAGGAGTTACCATCTTGATGTAGTAGTCAGTTTTCGTCATATACATTGCAGCTTTTCTAAGGCCTTTTCTTGTATCTGAATCGCCATGACTCACCATTCCAATGCCACATGACTTATAAGAGGACTTGTTGGCATTGCAGTTCCAATACAATCCTTTGCCATTTGTAATGGTTTTACTCCAATATTCACCGATCATTCGGGCAATAGTAATATCTTCCCGAACAATTGATCCATCCAGAAGCAGCAGCATGTGATAGTGGTATGACTTTTCAAGGCCATACTCTAGCTTCCATGCAAAGCCAACCATGCTATTTTTCGGCAATGATCTTTTCATGTAAGCCACCAAGGTTTCACGATGCAACTTGACTTCATCGTGCTTGATAGCACCTTCAGTATTAGAAGGCCAGCATTGATCTTTCAAATAACCAAAATCAATCCTTAGAACTAACAGTCGAGAATGCTTCTCGAACTGCTTGTCAATGTATTTCACTAATTCTCGATAATTTTTATTTGATGAGCGTTCAAAGTCATTTATCTTTTTCTTAAATTTGCTGCTATTACCAATCTTTCGGAGTTCACTCACCAATCCGTTTAGCGTATCACAGCGTGCAATTACCTCATCACAGCTCATGACATGCGCAAGCCATGGCATCCCAAAAAGATACCGTGCTTCAGCAAGTTTGATGTACAAATCGACATAGGGGTTGAATTGATGCATGGGATAATGCTGCTTCAACTCATCAGTATTCATTTTAAGACTATTTATTATTAAATTGCCAATTTTTGCAACGTGAATATAGCTACCATTTTTAAAGCGATTCTCTTTGACCGAGAAATAGTTCTCGTTTGATTTAATAATTTTATCCACTAGAAACTCCATATTCCAAATGTAACCTGCAAGATCCCATTCACGTGTAATTTCACGTCGAGTTACCTCATTTGTTTTTGTATAGGCGTAAGTGCTCTCACATAACGCCAAACCAAGTTCATTTCTTAAATTATTATTCATTAAAGCTTTCTGATGAAGGTTAATTTAAACCTGTAATGTATTTGTATATTGTCTTATATTTATTTCTGAAATAAAATGTTGAAAGATATATCTATTTATTATATAAACTACAAAATTCCTATGAAATTATTGATCGATGTTTATTGATTACTATGAGTAAGGTATCGCTGCCTCAAGCTCATATGTTTTCTGATTAGGATTAAAAAGTTAGTGCAAAATTCGTCTATTTCCGCACCTCCTTACCTATAGCAGACATAGCTGCTTCAACAGGGTGGCGGACTACTGACATTTGGTACCCTCCATTGCTGAACTGGCTGCTATGCGGCCGAGTACCCATTGATTAACAGCGTCAGCGTCAAAACCGATTGCAGATGCTCCCAACTTGAACGGACGCGGAAAATCCTTATCGAACCGCGGTGAGGTTATTGTTATTTTTTCGTACAACGAGCTTCTTGATATCTGCAGTCGCTCACAGACCTGTTTTAGACGCAATATTTTTAGATTCGGCGTTGTTGTTTCTGGTCCCATTGGATTACCTCTCTGGATGTGATTTGTTGCGTTGAAACCGATTGTTCTCGTTCGTTTCACTCCATTGGTATGGGTGCTGAAAAGGTTTTTTTTACTTTTAGTACACCTGTGTGTTTTTGACGAAAAGTGTCTGAGGACACATGTCGTGGTGCGCTTTACAGCTTGTCCACGGTGCCATGAGATCGAAGCCGACACGCCGGAGCTGACCCAACGTAACTAGCTGAATAGACTGCTCACCGTTTGTTGGCTTGGTCTATGCAAGCCAACAAGAGCAAAGGGGGACAGGCGGCCAATGGCAATCAGCGTGTCAATCCGCCGTGCGACTGATCACCATTTTTTTGCAGCACACTTTTCTCGTAAACCATTAGGCGTGCCGATGTCGTGGAAAGCTATTCCTCCGCCCAAGTTGGCTTTACACAAGGTGTTCGCTGGCGGCATTTCCGTTCAGGATCGACGGTGGCTATTTCAATAGCCCAAGAACAGCCAATGTGGCTTTTTGAGCTTGAAATCTTAGTTCTCTGCCCTGAGATTGTTAGTTCCTCATCAACACTCATGCGGCTTTCAAGCCCTTGGCTCTAAAGTCTGGCAAATCAGTCTGAAGCCTGAAAGGCATGTCAAATTCGGCTGTTTTGGTATCTGCTTCACACCGGATTCCGCCGACAAATGACGCTACCGCAACGAGGCCGAGGACATTCAGATTGCGCTTTTGGTGAGCCACTCCATGGCTTTAATGGCCTCTACCGGATGGCGTGATTGACCCTGTTGCACCACGCACGTTAAACCCTGTATGTTCAAAATCCGGGCTGCCTTTTCCCAAACATTGATATGTGGCTCGCGGTAATTGCTTCAGTTAGCTACTGCGTTCAGGTGTAGGCATAACAATGTCCTAAGTCAATAAATTTTTCCTAGTGCATTAAGTGAGCACTCTTTTTTTTGAAAGACAAATCAATTGGACAATGCGACAAGGTAGATAACCAATCCGTTGCGATGTTGGCGAGGCGACGACGATGACACGGCCAAATTCGATGCCTTTAGACCGATGCAATTTGGCAAAGTGAACAGGACTTCATGCAGGTCTACACCGGACAGTTGGTGGCTGGAGCTAAATGGCCTGTTCAGGCGTCCTTGATGGACTGACCCGGCAGAGTCGGAATGGGCAAAGCGACACATTCAACATGGCTCGTGGCAAGCACTATTACGTCTATGTCGTCGAGCTATCCTGGGACGTATTTGTTGTCGTCAAACTTAAGTCGCGCATCCATTCCTGAGGTAAGCCTTTTTGCCAACGCTTCATCAGTGACCATAGAGCCGCAATTTGTGGGTGATCACACAAATCCAAGGCTCCTGCGTACTGGTTGTACTGATTGAAATAGAGATCACTGCGCTTTTGAGCCACGACCGCAGCGGCCAGCAATCCTTGTGGCGGTACCAGATGCTCTTCGATATTCCTGATCGACAAACTCATGTGAAGACCAGCAGGGTCGAAATCATGAAATCCCCACACCGGGCAATCAAACAGACTGATGCAATTTTGGGCATCATCAAGTCGATAGATGTTGTCCCCCTTGAAGATCGTTAGCGCGGTTTTGACTGATGTGAGCCGATCAATGACCCACTGATAACGCTCCAGCTGGCGCAGTGTTTCAAAGTTCTCGACCACCATCACCAGGTCAGGGGTAAGCCCTGCAACCTCCTCTACGCTGGCGACTTGGTATCCAGGACGCGTGGTTGGTGAGCCGCCTGCAAAGACCTTAAAGGCAACAGTGTTGGCATGCGGGTTGACCGTGCCTGACTTTTCGGAAATGCCGGGGCGAAGTACGGCGTCTGCACGGTCGATCAGTTGATCACTGGCGGCCAATGGCAGGCGCAGCGCCTCCAAAAGGCTTCTGACACGTTCTACATCTTCCTGTGAGTACACAAACTTGCGTCCAATGGGTGTGCCAATTTTGCGGTCCACATAAAACCGCTCAGCGCTGGCGCTGTGAGGCCTGTCTCTGCGGTCCGCCAGCAAGCGTTGCAAAAAACGAAGCTCAATGGGGGTCAGGTTCATGTCGCTACACGACTTCTGCAGAAAATACCATCACGTCATCAAACACAGCGTTGAAGGTGTCCGTCGCTTTGGTGACTTGAAGCTCAGTTCTTATGCCCTTTACAGCGAGCTGATGTGTTGCGTACAGCAACCATGCTTCTTCGCTCAGACCGGCCGCTTTCCTGCGCTCCAGTTGCCATTGCGAAATCTCCAATGGTCTGCGCTGGGGCGAACTCAGAAAGCCGACGAGCTCCTCTAACAGGAGATCCTCTTCACGCATGGGGGGATCAATTAGCTCGACGGATGTGCTCTTGACGACTTGCTTGAGCTTAGCTGTCTTTGTCCCTGCCACGACCGATGGCGCCGGCAAACGTGCAGCAGCTGCCTGCAGGAGTTTCTCCTGATCAATACCGTGAGCTTGAATATCGAACCGAGGCCGTACTCGAATCGGTGTCGGCTGCAACAGCGTCGGCTGCGGGGCACTTCCCAATTCAACCTCGAATCCGTCAAGGGTCGGATTGCGAACCATCCACAACCCGGTCCCGTAAAGTACCTTGAGTTCGCGGTCAACGCGACGTTGAACGAACAAGCGCTTGCTGATGATGGCCTGAATGTCGTTGAGTTGTACGCGCCAATCTCCCATTCGTGCTTTGACACGGACGTTGACCATGTGACGTATTTCGTGCAGACCGTAGGCCAAGGCCTCGTTGTCCACCATTTCGAAGAAGTCTTGCAGCTGGTTTAGCTCGCTGATCAACGTCTTGACGCTATCTGCGTAAAAGTGGTTCTGCCTGAGTTTTCGCTTCAACGATTCCACATTGCCGTAATCGGTTGCCGTTTGATGATTGAGCAAGCGCAGGTTCTGGCCCATGAAGAACACGATTTCATTGAGCGTGTAGTTCAGTGATTCTTCAATTTGAGCCTTGTCCCGTTCGTCGCCGCTTTGGCGCATGTCCACCAGTTCCCGCCATTTCGCGCGACCACCGTGAATCTGCTCGGTGATGCGGGTGAGCGTTTGCATAGCGCTGTATTGCGCCAGTCGCTCCGAGAGAAAACTACGAATCCGGGGATTGAGTTGGTAAACCCCGGTTTCAACTGGCATCAAAGCATTGATACCCAACAGTGCGGCGATGCCTTTTTGCATGCCCTCATCTGAGTCGGAAACGCTTCCAGTGAGACTCTGGGATATCACCTCGCTGTAGCGATGCAATGTCCCAAGGATCTTTTGTACCTGATCGCGAGACTCGCTTCGAACGGGCTTAGCCAAGGCTGCTCACCTGATCAAAGAGATCGTCGGTTTCGGCCACTTCAGTCTCTGAAGTCTCACCTGTGCCGATCTCAGTGTTTTCGGCCAGGAAGGTCAACACCTGAGTTAACTGTGTGATCTTTCCGGTTGATCGGTACATCTCTGTGGCTTCATTGACCAGCACCAGATATCCATCTTTGCGCAAATGTTCCAACAGGCGTTTGACCAGTTCCGCATTGGTGTATCTGGCCTCGGTATCGCGGATCGTGCCAATCAGCGCTCGCAGTTGGTCTGACAACGACGCACTTTCGTTGATCGACTGAACCAACTCGGCATGCTGCAAGTATTCGCCTGGTTGCAGCGTGAAATCATCCTTGGCAGAGCGGATCATTTGCAGCATTCGAACGAATGGTCCGTAGTTGTCGCGGAAGCGCAGGAACTCGTCCCGAATCTTGGCCGTATCAGATGGCTGCATTTCCATTGGCGCCATGAAAAATGCGCCGTCGTCACAGACACGTGCCAGTCTCATGTCCAGAGCAGACAGCCACTCGTTGACCCACGCCGCATGATCGTCGTCAGTCAGGTAAGCGAACTCCACCGGAAACGCAAACTCGCAGATGTATTGGCCATCAAGAAGGCTTCGCAATGTCTGTGATCTCATGATGCAACTCCGACGAATGAAGGCAGCGCTTGAGCACGTGCGCGCGGCCGGTACTCAGCAATGACGCCTTGCGGCTGAAACACATACCGCTTGGCGAAGTGCTCGTAAGCAGCCGGGGTCAACGACGGTGATGCGGTCACGACATCAATTAGGTTATGTTGCAGCATTTGCATCAAGCGCTGGAAGTTGCCGGGATCAAAGCGACCGATTTCGTCAGTTGCCCAGGGAATGTGGATCGGTTCACTCCCGCGGATGACATTGATCAAACCCGACAGCAGCATGATCAATGCAATGGCCGTCAGACCGTTGGAACTGATTTGCTCCAGCTGCGACTCGCTATGGAATGTCTTGAAGTTACCATCGTCCGTGACACTCCCGGACAAGGTGATGTGCTGCCCGAGGTTGATCTCCATGGTCCCGGAGGCCAGCGCTGTCATGAACGTGCGCAATGCCTCCGCAATGTGGACTGGAGGCACATGCATGCTGTAGGACGAATGGTGCTGTGCTCGGTGCTCCAGCACCACGTCATCAAGGAGTTTGAGCTTGCCAATGAAGTCAATTTTGTCAAAGTCAGTGACTACATTGGCGGTGAAGTCTGAAAAGCGTTCGAAACTACGGCTCACTCGCTTGAGCCCTTCTTGTAACGACTGGTTGAACCGCCGTACCTCAGATTCGAAACTCAGGAGTGTCTTGCGGTACTCGCTGATGTTCTCCAGGATGGTGCTCAGTGAAGTGTTCACATTGACGACAACTTCACGTGGAATTCTGTCGTAAAGCCGGACCATCCGAGTGGCCCGTGCCACATCAGATCTATCCTGGTCGACCTCGTTGAGCACACCAACAACGAACTCCCTGGTCGAGCTTTCCTTTTCGCACAACTCGCGCTCCAACCGCTGGACCTTGAGGCGGATATCCCTTTGGATGTCATTGAAGGCTTCAAATGCCAACTGGCACTCCGCTAACAACTCTGAAGCGAAAGCATCCGATGTCAGGGTGGACGCACCGGACATGGCAAAGTCGGCCAGAAGACGATCCGCCTCGTTGAGAATGTTGAGCTCGAAATTCGCTTTGCTTATGGCACCGTTGTGAGTTTTCTCCTGCTTTGCGAGATCCAGCAGGCGTTTAGCATGGGCTTTCTGAAGGTCGCTCTGGTTGGTCTGTGCTGTTGTCAACGCCTTTTTCGCTCGCTCAAGAGCTGTGTCGGCATCGACTAACCTGGATGGGCCGTGGGTGTTGATCCAGCGATCCCAACTGAGAACCAAATCGGCATGATCGTTGATCTCTTTGATCTCGCCA
This sequence comes from Rhodoferax fermentans, assembly GCF_002017865.1. Classification (NCBI taxonomy): domain Bacteria; kingdom Pseudomonadati; phylum Pseudomonadota; class Betaproteobacteria; order Burkholderiales; family Comamonadaceae; genus Rhodoferax; species Rhodoferax fermentans. The sequence goes on from NZ_MTJN01000002.1 coordinate 40,849, forward strand.
GTGAGCATATTCAGCTGAGTATTCAGCCTGTTGAGTTTGTCGGTATCAACGCCCTTCTCCTGCAACTCCCTGTCGCGTGCCAACTCCATTTCCTTTATCAACGTTGACTGCTGGCGCTGGAAGGTTGTGACGTTTGCGTCAATCTCATTGAGTTTGGTGTCACGTCGGGTCTGCGCTGTCTTTCTTGCGGCATTGAACGTTTCCTTCTCGGCTGCAACCTCTTTTGCCATCTCCGTTTTGCGCGTGTTCAGGCTTTTCCGCTCGGCTGCGAGTTTTTGTTTTGCGGCATCATGTTCCTGGCCGGCCAGCGTTTCGGCCGCTGCCATTGCCTTGACCATGTCAGCCTTGCAGGCGCTTTCGTGCTTCTTGAATCGCTCAGTCTTGCCGTTGAGGACATTCAACCGGGCATCGTGTTGATTGAAAGCTTCTATCGCTTCAAGACGAGCCTCCTCTGCGTCATTGAAGGCAGCGTCCAGTTCAACCAGCCTCGTTCTTGCTGTGGACTCTTGTTGCTCACACATCGCCAGCATGTTGTCCAACATCTCTCGATGAGTCCACTCGGGAGCTTCTATGGCATCCAGATTGATAGCCCACCCGTACAAGCTGCTGCCTTCGTCTACCAGGTGGCCATAGAGATCAGTCCTTACCAACAAAGCGGGATCAATGACCCTTGCAAGGTGCGCGCGCCATTGATCGTCGGGGCTGGCAAGCAGCGCTGCGTGGAGGCTGCCTGCAGCGGGTTGCACCCGTGCCTGAGCTTGGTTCAGCGCTTGCTCTGCTTCACGTAAACGCTGCTTTTGTTGCTCAACCTGGCGCTCCAGGTCGTCGCGCTTGTTTTGGGCAGCGTTCCGGTTGTTTGTGTACTGACTGAGGGCGCCTTGCGCGACAATGATCTCTTGCTGGTGGTCAGACAGAACGACTGCCGCGTGACGCCATCGTTCTTCAATCTCTGGCGCGACGCGTGGGCGAGCGAGACACATCTCGGCCTCGGACACTGCCGCAATTTGGCGTTCCAATTTGGCTTGAAGATCAGCAAGTTCCGCCTCATTCTTATCGTTGAGAGTATTGAGGGCCGTTGTTTCTTGCTCACTGAGCAATGCAATTTCCTTGTCGTACAGATTATTTGGGGTGTTCTTGCCTTCGAGCATTTTGACTGTCGTCAAAGCGGCTGTTGACTTTGCATTGCTGATACTTCGTTCATAGGTTTGCAAGATGCCCGATGCAGCCTTTTGCAGCTCGCCTATCAACTCACTTTGCGTGTCCCGGCTGGCCTTCATCCCTGGCAGTTGCTGCTGCTTTTTTGCCCAAGCAGGGGCATCGTTGTCTTCCAAGTAGTCTTTTTGGTTCTTGAGATCCTGATACAAGTTGGAAGCCTCACGAACTGACTGCGTTGCTGCAGCAATCAGTCCATTGTGTTTGTCTAGTTCGGCATCGGCTTGCTCAGTCTCCCTATTTTTCAACTCAGTCAGTGCTTTGAGTGCCGCATTCGCCTGATCAACGATTTGCTGATTGATGCGGCGAAGCCGCTGGACATCAGAGCGTTTCTGTCCAAGCAGGATTTCCTGTTGCTGGTTTCTGCCCAGAGCATCTCGCAGCCCTTCGACGAGCGGCTTGAGTTTGAGGGCACGCTCAGCACCGTCACGATCGCGCAACCATCTCTCAATCTGTTCCTTGCTTTGCCTCAGTTGTGGCGATTTGCCAGCACCGTTGGCGTTGAGTCCACCAATGCGCTCCGTGACGATGTTGGCGGCCACTTCGGTGAAGTCTGCGAAGTTGATGTGTTCCTTGACCACAGCGGCGACAAGCCTGTCCAAGTGTGGCAACCGTTTTGAACTGAAGCTGAACTTTCGAGCCTCCACGCGTCGGGCGTCGGCGTCTTTGCCCACGCCGATGTTGTTCAGAATCACTTGTCTATAGTGTGCGGCGGTGTGCTTTGCACTCGGTGAACAACCGAGTTTGGTTGCCACTTCAGCGCTGGTGACGTCATCTAGAAAGACCTCACCATCGCCATCACTGTCTTTGGCGACGAAGAACTCTTTTCGGAAAGCAGAGGCAAAAAAACGGTATTCAGGGGCATCCGTTTGCGTATGTCGGCGCAGCACGACTAGACAGACATCATCTAGACCATCACCACGTTGGTATTCATAGACAACGGCAGACTCCGGGTACGGCAGAACGAAGCGCAACATGGGCTCCCGGTTCTCTCCCACTGGCGCGATTTGGCTGGGCGAATGCCCGAAGAAAAGCGGAAGTAGCTGCAGCGTCGTTGTTTTGCCTGCACCATTGGGCCCCGTGATGGCGGCTCCACCGCGAATATCGAGTTCAGTGATTCGCCCCGAACAGACTTTCCCTGAAGTCTTGGCGTTGATCAGAAACATTTTTCTGAGTCTTGAAGTCATATTGCAATCTTTATTCTCTGTTGCACAACTTTGATCACCTGCCAACCAGTCAACTTGTTGCTATCCTATCTATAGGCTTTGGTTAACCCCCTGCTAGCCAATCTGGTTTGCAAACGTCTGACACCTTGAGTCGGTCCGCCAAACGACTTCACAGACATGTCTGACACTTTTCAGCCAGTTTTGATCAAAGTAGCTTCACGCTTCGCCCGAGTCACCGCAACGTATAACAACTTGCGCTGACCAAGTGTGTCTGCCGGGTCGTCAAAATATGCAGCGGGGGCGACGACGATAACCCGGTCAAATTCCAAGCCTTTGGCGCGATGCATGGTGGCAAAGTGCACAACAGTCGCAGCACTAGAAATGTTCTGATTGGCGTCAATGACCGATGTAGCCAGGCCAGCCAACTCAAATTGGCGAGCAAATACATTTCGGACCGCCTGACTGCTGGCTATGACGCACGTGTTGCCAAGCTGGTGGTCAGCATCATCGATTTGCCAATGCTTCACGCTGGCAAGCGCTGAGGCAACAGCGGCCTCCACACTGTTTGTCTCAATGACTGTAGGCGCCGGACCATGTGACAGCGACTTGTACCGGCGAGTTTCATCGTGCCCGTCGTCCAGATCGTCCACCTCACAGCCCTCAAGCAGAGCCACCGCAGCCCGGCGAATCTCATCGGTGGTTCTGTAGTTGAGGTAAAGCTTACGCGCCCTGCCCCGGATGTCGATCCCGCATTTGCTCATAGCAGCGCGGTGGCGGCTGTAAATGCGCTGATGACCATCACCAACAAAGAACAGATCATTGGCCTCACGCGGCATCATGGCACGCAACAGTTTGAGGGCTTGCGGCCCAAAATCCTGCGTTTCATCAATCACGATGGCACTGTAAGGCAGACCTGCACCACCTCTATCAGCCTCTTGGGTGAGGACTGTGGCAATGTCGCGGTAAGCGTCATCCACTTCCTTTAGCTTGCGTGAGGTCAACTGACCCCGGTACTCTTCGAACACTGGCCAAACGGCGTCGCGCTTGGCACGGCTCAGAATGACACCCCGACCGATCCTGCGCACAGCACGATATTCATCCTTTGTGGTGACACCTTGCGCCAAGACCACTTGCTCGAACTCCTGCTCGTAGAAAGTTGGAGGTAAATCCAGTGAGGCATCCTTCACGGCCAACGCGGCCTGCCAGGCTTGCAACGCACCATCTTGGCTACGGTCATAGACAATTTTGTGTTCCAGCTTGCGTGAACGCATGAATCCGTGTACCCATGCATCCAGGTTTCGGACCTCAATCCTGGCCATCGTTTTGGGTGAACAAAGCGTCTTCAAGTTGTCTTCAATGTCCATGGCCAGGTTTTTGGTGAACGTGGTGAACAGCACCTTCTGTTCACCTTGAGTCCTGTTTTCCGCCAGCCATTTGGCCCGGTGCATGGCTACCACCGTCTTGCCCGTGCCTGCTCCGCCCAAGACGCGCACCGGTCCACTGCGGTCACCGCCAGCCAATTTGTATTGGGTTGGGTGCAGAAAGATCCGCCACTGGGCCAATGGCGCGTTCATGATGGCCAACATGGCTTCATCATCATCGACAACCACAAACCGGGACTGTGATTCAGGTGTGGTCAAAGCAGTCACAAAATCTTCGGTGTCAATTGTGCGATCCACACGCGTTTCGCGTGATGTCAATACTTGCGTCACCGTATCCCCAGCCGCTATCAAGAAAAGACCTTCATACGCCTCAACGGGCAAACTGGCCTGCAGTCCATCCAATTGAGCTTCAGTTTGCACCCCTCGAACCCGGCCAAGCCAGTCTTCAGGTACACCCATGCTCATCAACTCATGGTCTGAAAGCGCTGCAAATAACAGGGGTTGTGGGTCTGCCAACAACTCAGCAGGCACAGCCGATGTGACCGGTGTAGCGACAGCAACTGGTTTTGCAGCGACCAAGGCATCCACCACAGGTTCTGCCATCTCCTGGACAAACACGATCTGCATTGCCCCGGTGACAGGGTTGATAGCGATCTTTCGACGCTCAGCCCAGCGATAGGCTTCATCGTGGTGATCCACATGCAAAAGCACGTACACATCGCCGCTGTCCGGCTTGAAAACAATGCCACGCCAGTCCAGGTCAACACGCACCGACTTCAGGTTGGGGTCACGGGCAGCGTTGATCTTTTCGTAATTGATGCCAGGGCTTTTGGGATCAGCTTGGAACTTCACCGCCCATTTCAGCACCTTGGATTGGGCACTGGACGGCAACTTAGCCAGTTGAAACAGAAAGTCCTGCGACAAGGCTACTTTTGGTTTCACACTCATGCTGACACTCCCTCATCTGTTTTATGTAAACCCATCATCCCCAATTTGGTAGCCACCGCCTCTGACCACGCGATGCCCTCGACGGTTGGGTTTGGCTCATCCAACACCAGCGCTTGCCAACCCGCCATGACCCAGACGTCTGTCATGTCAGCCTGTTCAAAAGTAAGCAGCACGACATGCTTGGTTGGCCACGCCATTTCAGCCTCGGCTATCACCGCGCCGTGTTCATCAGCCAGCTCATGCCCAATCATCGGAGGTTGAGCGCCCATCATGGCCAATTCGTGCAAACCGGCCTTCAGCGTCTCCAGGGTCAAGTCCAAAAGCTCTGCCCATTCTTGGGACAAAGCCGCCTGGTCAGCCGATCCAGCAGGTGCCGTGGGCTTAGCAGGGGACACTATGAGCCGTTCAATATCGCCAGCTTGAATGCCGCTTGTGGTCGTCATCACAAGCCCAGGCAAAGTTTGCAGCGTATTGAACAACGCAAGCCATCGTCGCCAATAAAGGTGCGGCAGTTGCTCTGTTTGGTCTAGCAGGTCATCGAGCACCAGCACACCCGGACTGGTCAGCCCCTCGGTCTTGCCCTGAGCACAAGCCAGTGGCCATGAAGCTGCGATCACTGGATAAAAATCCTTGCGAGACAAACTGGGGGCATACCCTTTGCCAGGGTGCTGCAGCCATTCTGGCAATTGCTGCATCCAGGCAGCCAGGTCGTTCTGAACTTGCGGCAACTCTGCCGGTTTGGACGGCACCATCAGAAAACCCAGCCACAGCGCATTTCGCTGCATTTGCGTGACCGCCGCATCCACGTCACTGCCTGGCACGATGGGGCTGGCCAGCCAATTCAACAACTGAAACACCGCCTGATGGCTGAACGCGCCCTGCACGGCTCTTGGCAAACTCACCGGCGCCTTGGACCCATCATGACGGTTGGCCATGACCAAGGGCGAATCCAGATCAGTCGCTATGGCGCCAGACAAGGCCGCCTTCACGTCCTCATGGGTGACAGACCAGACCCAAAATTTACCGCTGGCTACCAAGGCGCTTCGCTTCAATGCATCTTCACGCAACGAATTTTGGTGATAGGTCCAGCCGTCACAGAACACTGCGATAGGTTTGCGGGCCGATCCTGACTGCCAGGGCCAGATCACAAAGTCCGGCTTACTGGCCACTGCAACGCCTTCAGAGGGGCCAAAATTGCATTGCGGCTCAATGCGATACCTTTGCCCGGAAAGTTCAAGAACGAAACCAGATTTGCCATTGACGATGTCTTGCACCAACTTCACCGGCGGCAAGCCTGATGCGCCGCCCATTCGGCGCAGGCTTTCGATAAACCGGCTTTCCAATACCGAATCAAAATTGGGATTGATGAAGATGTCCGAAATCGTGGCCACTTTTTCCAACTGGTCCAAAGAGGCCACCAGCTCGGTCAGCACCTCCTTGCCACGGTCACGCGACACCAGAAGCATGTTGCGCCCCAAGCGGTACTGGTACACGCAGCGGTAACAACCATCCTTCTCAGGGTCGTCATTGCAAGAGCATTTGTTGATGCTCTCCAGCGCCATGCGCAGCACATCAGCTAGCGTACCAGCATCCTGGGCCAACAACTGGTGAAGGTAGCCCGTGCCCCCTGGCACCGAGTCATACAGCATCACAAAGTGCCGCCTCGGTCCGCCATCCTTGCCTGGTTCATCCTGCGTCACCAGTCGCAAATGGTCTACCCGACCGCCAAATCGCCTCTTCAAGCCGAGTTGAAGGGCCGCCATGAAAGACTGAACGACCTCATCATCGACGCCCGACTTGGTATAAGGCACCAAGATACGCAGTGCTTCAGACGTGAATTCACGGTACAGGTACAAACACTCCAGCAGGTTGGCCGGATCTTCATTGCCATGCTTTACGCAGTCAAAACTGTGGTGTTGACCAGCGGGTTCGAACCGATTTTTTGGTGGTGCCTGCACTTTGCCGCAATGCTTGCAAAGCTTGAAACCAGGCCTTGACGACTCCTTGTCAGCCACCCTGAACGACTCACCCGGTTTGACCAACTCACCAAAATTCACGTCCCTGAATGTCACCCGTGACACAAATTCAAAACCAAATGGCAAGCCACCGGTTTTGATTTGCCAAGCTTCTCGAATGTCTTTCTGATCAAAATCCGCCATCAACTGGCGCACAAAAAACTTTGGTTCCCGGTCGTCTGCGCTGTCATCAATGCGCACCTTGGTGTCGTCACTGTTGGCGATGGCTTGGCGGAACCTCAGCAAGGTGCGCTTTTGGGCGGCATCAGCCCACATGTCATCTCCGCACCTTGGGCAGACAACATGGGTGTCCGCCTCAACCTCCAGGTTTTGCATGTGGTGGCACGATGGGCAAAACCGCCATTCCTCGGTATTTGCCAGATTCATGTTAATCTGGTCAATCTCCACCTTACGCTGGTTCGCATAAAAGCGATTCTCCGGAGCAAACTCGGACAGGGCCGAATTGGCAGGCCGCTCGTATTTGATGGCAGGCAGCGCCACATATGTGCCCTGGCCCTGTTCATCCGCACCCCGCTTGCGCCACAGTACAGACTTCAGCTCGATGCCAGCTTCAGGAAACGCATAGTTAGGGATCAGCCCCGCATCTGTAAGCGTGTTCAGCAAGTCCCGCTTGTTGATCTCTGCAATCAGCTCCAGCATCTTGTCGCGCTCACGCAGCAGACCATCGATCTCCGCACGGGTGGCCTCATCCTGAGGGCGCTGCTCCGCGGATTTTCTGAGCACATCAATCTGGTCTTTGCGCTTCTTGTAGGTCTTGCGCTCTTCGACCAACTCCTGAAGATACTTCAGCAAACGGGATCTCAAACCGTCGACATCCCCCTGGCCCTGCAGAAAGTCTTGCAGGCGTTGTCGCACCATGGCATCAACATCTGAACCCAACAAGTCGATGAAGGCGCCAAACAGCCTAGGCTCGTGGGCCAGAACATGGTCGCAAAAGTTGTATGGAAAACGCGCCTGATTGACTTGTTCCACCGCATCAAGGGCGGTGGAGGTCTTTTCTGGGAAAGCTGTGGCCGAGCTGATGCCACTCACCCAGTCGTCCATGCAAAAGGCAAACAGCTGTCGACGCAACACCTCCGCAGCTTTTAAGAAGACACCGGGGGGAGTTACCTCACCAGAAAGCATTTCCTGAGTTTCTTCAAAGAAATACAGGTCGTGCGGGCTACTGCCATCCGCCAAAGTAGTGGTCATGGCGTTGCCATCGCGCCGACCGGCGCGCCCCATGCGCTGCAAAAAACTGGCCTGATTCGGTGGCACTGAACACAGTAACACTGAGGACAAATCACCGATGTCCACACCCATTTCCAAGGTGGGGGTAGCTGAAAGCAGGTTTTCGTACCAATCTCGTGGCTGTTTGGATTTGAAGCGAATTTCCAGAGCCTCGCGCTCCTCGCGTTCCAGCAATCCGGTGTGCTCGGCAGCAATCACCCGACGCAAATCACCCTGGCTGAACCGATCCGACAACCAACCGCCCGTAGGCAACATGTCATCGTAAAACTCATCGGTGGCATCGATACAGGGCATGCCCTGTAATGCTGGTGCTGCGCTGGCAGGTACTGTCAGCCGTCGTTTGCCTAATGGCGTTGCCAGGTAAGTCGTTTGGGTATCTATCTGCAATGCCAGTGGGTTGATCGCCAAGGTGTCACCCTGGTGGTCAACCGTACGTACCAGAATACTCTGGCTTTCCAACACCTTGGCGGCCGCATTGAATAGATCCACTGCCATGCCCGGCGATAACAACATCTGGCGCCCCAAAGCCGCCGCCGCCCAGCGGTCAAACCAGCTGGTTTTGTGCGCATTGGTCAACTTGTCAAAGTCGCGTTGTTTGCCCAAGGTCAGTAACACCGGCCTGGGGGTGCGCTCGCCCATGCTGGGCAACCATTCTCGGCGGCCACCGGTATTCGTCAAGGCATAAACATTGCCGTCACCGGCATATGTGGTTAGTTCCGGGTGCATCACAGCACCACGACGGCGCATATGGGTCAGCAAGCCCCACAGCCATTGGGTCAACACCTCCAGACTTAGGCCCTTGCCATCGAACTCTTCTTGCAGCGTTGGCAACAGCAGTTCAGCCGCAGCAGTCACCCGATCCAGCGGCACGGACACCGTGGCTTTACCAATACGCTCCAGATTGCGACCCCGGTGGCTCAAATAGGTAAATTCACTGTAAGCCTGCCACAACAGCCGTTTGCGCACCTTGGCAGGCAACCGGCTGGACGCTGGCAAGGCCCCTTTTTTGAGCAGTTCTTCAGCCCAGTCACGCTGCCAGGTCATGTTGGGGCCAATGAACTCTGACAACAAACGCTCTGGCGACATGTTCAGCACCGAGCCCGGCGTATCAAACAGCGCATCGGCCTGAGCCAGAAAGTCTGACCAGCTCAAACTGGGCCGTGCCAGCTCATCAATCACTTTGGCCAGCGCGGTGCGCACATTGTTGAGGTAGGTGCGCGCGCCAAAAAAACCAGCCCGGTGCGCAGCATCCTGCACCGAGTCAGAAAACGCAATTAGCTTCTTGTCATCATTAAACGGGCTGGCCCAACTGTGTTCCACCACTTGGGAGCCCAGCGTGGCATTGCGTGCACCCAGCAACAACAACCGGTCGCGGTTGCCGCAAGCGGGGCAAGTGTTGTCATGGCGTGTGTGTTGCACTTGGCCAATAGAAAAACTGCGCTGGGCAATTACTTTGTACACCGCCAGCAAGTCTTGTTGGCCACAAGCCTGGCAGGTGCCAGGGCCTTGTTGCAGATTGCCACAGGCCACGCAGGCATGCTGCACTACACCTTCCACCTGTGGCCGTTTGACGCTGCTTGCCGCATACAAACGCGTGGCCTCCGGTCGACCGGCAAACCAGGTGTTGTAGATCTCGTCGAGCTTGGTGGAAAGCTTGTTGCTGCCCTGCACCAGCCGAGACAACCAACCGGTGGTGTGGCATTCGCTGCATTGGATCAAAGGCAGATATACCCCGTCCGGGTTGGCTGCCACATCGGCTGAGCTGCGCAACCGAACATCGTCAGATTCCACTGCCAGTTTGGCCACCATGCGTCGCAGTTCCCGCATCCAAAGTTGCAGTCTCAAACTCACCAGCGGGATGGGCTTGTCTGGCGTGACACCGGGCAGTCTGGCCCATGCCACCAACACCAACAATGCGTCCAACACCTCGCGAACCTGCCCATGTGCCGCCACAGGCAGGTTCTTGTGTAATCGATCAGTCAATTCGTCATAGTGGACAACGCCGCCCTTAAGCTGCTTGAGCAAATTGACAAACAGAATGTGACGCTTAAGACAGTCGCTAAGCTGGATACGCCAGGCCACATCTGTGACATCTGCAGGCTTGGGTTCGTCCGGAAAAAACAGTTCAAACCATTTGGCCACCGCCTGTCCAGGGGTCTTGAACTGGGCAGAGTCCAAAACGCCTGCTAAATCCGGCGGGCTTTGGAACATGAATTCAACAAAAGCGTCTTCCAGAAAAACGCCAACTGATTGACGGTTTTCCGTGATGACCGACTCTGGCCCGAACGGTGCCCCAAAGATTTGCCGGGCGTAATCTCGCAACGCAGCCGTGTCTGAAGCACCACCCAAGGTAGCCGAGGTGCCAGCGCAAATCAGATGCCCCGGCGGGGATTTCAGGCGTGCCCGCAACCTACGCAGCAACAATGCCAGGTCGGTGCCCTGAGCACCGTCAAAAGTGTGTAACTCGTCCACCACCAAATAGCGTAGTGTGGTCGGTGTGTTGCGCTCCCACAGTTTGCGGTCTTTGGGGCGCAGTAGCAGGTAGTCCAGCATCTTGTAGTTGGTCAACAAAATGTCTGGCGGGTTCTTGCGTAAGGTGTCCCGGTCGGTAATCACATTGGTGGGGGTCATCACCATGCCCTGACCTGGGTCGGCCACTGCACCACCCACATACAAACCCACCCGCAAACCTGCAAAGGCAGGCGTGCTGGCCACCAGTTGTGCAAACCGCCGGGCCTGGTCACTGGCCAGGGCGTTCATCGGGTAAATCACCAGCGCCTTGATGCCACTGCTATCAGCGCCACCAGCTTTGCGCATATGCGAGCAATGGTCTAGCACCGGGTACAAAAAGCACTCGGTTTTACCGCTGCCGGTGCCAGTGGCCACCAATGTGTGGTCGGCCAGCATTTGGCTGGACAAGCGTTTCCAAGCCGCCTCTTGGTGGCTGTGCCCAGGAAACTCGGTCTCGAACCCGCTGAAAAACTTGCGTCCTGCTTTGCCAGTTGTAAAAGGTAAGCCAACCTGCAGATATGGCCCCTTGAGCCAGCCCGACTGGTCTTGCACAAACCGGCTCATCACCCCGTGCATGAAGTCGTCTGACGGCTCAAAGCCGGTGATCAGAAATTGCTGCAGACCTTGCTGGATATCGCGGGCTAGAAGAGATGGAAGCATATGACTGGATCACCAAGGTTTTCTGCTGTCAAAGAATTGCGAAAGATGTTCGCGGCAACGGATTGAATTCAAAATCATGAGTCGATTGCTAATGCATCAGCTCATCGTGTCGATGAAACACATCATCGCAATTGCCCAGAAACCAGGACGACATAACCCCCACGCTGTTCGACCGAAGCTGCCAGGTTGACTGGCATGCCTCCGTCCTGCTGCTCTCCCGGCCTGAAGCGGACCACTGCTCTTACCTTTAGTGAAGGATTGGGCCAAGGGCTGTATCACGCCTGCAAACAACGGGTCGTATGGCTCAAACCCCGTCCGCAAAAGATGCTTCGGGCAGTTTTGAATCTCGTGGGCGAGTAGTGTTGGGAGCATAAAGGGTTATCTCCTGGTATTTCTCTGCGCGTCGTTGCTCGGCGTCATCTCGTCAGCGCCGACTTCTTGGCGCCGATCCGTCTTCACTTGATCATCTCAATGAGGTTTATCGGCTTCACCAATACCTCCATGCCCTGCGGCGTGCGTCCCGTTTCAAACACCGTTTTCCAGAAACCGTTGTTCTGCTTGCCGCCAAAGATCGTTTCGGACAGATCGATATTCACCCAGAGCGGCATCACTACAAGGTTGCCGAGGAACTTTCGGATGTTGTCCCACACCTGATCAGGGAATGGCATCTGGAACAGGCGATCCTTGGGATCGGGTTTACCCAGAGTAATGAAATAGGTGCGCGCAACCTGGCCAACCAGTTGCAGCCAGTTATAAATGATCTCTTCCTTACTCATGCGAAATGCCCGCAAGTGGTCCAATTTTGGTATTTCACCTTTTTGCAACTTGCTTTCGATCTTGTCGGTACCCACGTCAGAGTCAAACTTATCGACATACAGAACCTCAGCAATCAGGTTCATCAAACGTAATATTTGATTGCATTCAACGATGCGTGGGTTCTCGCCCTCTTCAGCCCGGTAGTTAATTGGAGTTTCCAGAACTTCCTGGAAGACGAAGAATGAATAGAAAGTTTTTTCTATCGTGCTGTAGGACAAGGGCGACTCTTTTCCACGCCCCCCAAAATCGATATAGTCGCGGAGCTTGTTGCCGGGGTCTGATGTCACACCATTGCGAACCGCATCAAGTATGTAGCGCTTGATCTCCTTGGATTGCCCCTTGAAGTGTGTGACTAAATCGCGTTCTGAAAAACTCAGATCATCCTGTGGGCGTCCCGTTTCTTTAAGAAAGCGCTGAATCCGGTCCTGATAGAGAGAGCTACCCAAGTGACGTTGAACGGACTTGTCAAAGGCCACCTGCTTGAGCGTAGTACCCGCATTGGTGTTGGTAGTGATCAACGTATCGGGATCGGGGTCAATGAAGACGCGGACCGGTAGTGCCTTGACCCCCAGCATGATTTGAGCAGCTGCTTTGTGTTGTCCGTCAAACACTTGAATGGCGCACTTGCCGCCTTCGCTCTTCATCCAAGCAAGCGGCACATGCAGTTGCGGCCGCTTCTTGTAGAACTCCTCGACCAACTTGGAGATGTTTGGCCCGATAGAGCGGGGATTGATATGGTCGTCGTGCGCGAGATATTGAATTGGAAAATTGGCGAAAAAGAAGCTAAAGCCGCTTAACTCGTCTTTGTAAACGGGAACGGAGCGAAGTGCATTGTCGCCAAGCTCTGACAAGCTGTAGGTTATTTCATTTGCTGATAGCTTGAACCCCAACGCGTGGTTGCCGCCTCCCGCCTTTTTCAGCAAGTCACCCAGATTCGGACTGCGATTTTCAGCCTCAAGTTCTTCCTTGAGCAGTTTGAAGCGATGTAGAACCCGCGCCACCTCAAGATTGGAGGCTTGCTTGGACCGATTGCAGCTGGCATGGGTCAAAGCAAAATTCACCGGGTCATCCTTGCCGCGATCATTGAGCGGCACCACGTGATCCACGTCGAGGGTGTCCTTATGTATCACCAGGTCAATCGCCTGTTCGCAAATGAAGCAGCTGCCCTTCTGGGTCGCGTGCAGTTTTGAAATCAGCGCCTGACGTTCATCGGGCTTGAGGCGGGCGAGATAGAGGGATGACATTATTGATTTTCTCCGGTGGTCTGATCGACAAAGAACTTCCAGGCAATGCGGTAGTCGTCTTCACGGCTAGCGCGGGCGAAGGGGGCTTTGAAGGTGCGGGTGACTTAGCGGGGGCCGCCGGGCAGGGTGTCATCTAGCACTTCCATGGTGACCACGGTGCCGTCGGGCACCAGCCACTGGCCGTCTTTGTACAGGTCTTCCCAGCCATGGTTACCGGGGCGCACTTTGTCGTCGGGGGTGGTGATTTTGGTTTTAGGTGTGGTGCGGCTACCTTTGCGGGGCAGGCCGACACCGACCAGACCTTTGCTGTTGGTGAAGACGATGCGGCCGGTGATGTCGTACCAGGTATCGCGCTCGTAGCCCTGCATCACCGGGAATTGCACGCGGTAGATCAGCAGCAGCTCGTCAAGCGTGAGGCCCAGCGCCTGGGCGACCAGCACGTCGATTTCGACCAGGGCCATGCGGCGGGCGTAATCGCTGCGCAGGGCGCAAAAGCGCGTCCAGTCGCTGGTGAGGCTTTGCCAGAAGTCTTGCGGCAGGCGCGGGTTTTCGGGCTGGCTCCAGCTTTGGTCGGTGAAGGCGAGGTCGTAGACCTGCTCCCATAGGGGGGCGTAGTGGGTGGTTAGGCAGTTGAGGGCTAGGTAGCGGCTAGCCAGCGTGGAAGGCAACGCAAAGTGCGGCAGTTGCAACCAAGTGCCGTGTAGATTGCTACGACCCATGGATTTGATGTACCAATCAGCTACCAATGCACTGCTAATGCATCCTGCTGACAACAGATTGTCCGTTTCCTTGAATGCCGATGACTGAACACCGTTGATGTGAGCGGTGCCAGGCGGAATCATGGCCCCAGTTAGAGTTCGCTCTGAAGCAGAACCAATCATGGCGCGAAAGGCGAGCCTGAAATACTCCGTCACAAGCTTCGCTCCTGCCGCCCCGTCCTCCACCCAACTTACCCGCGGCGTGCGTCGCTGGTATTCGGCTTCATCTGTCATTGGCCGGTAGTTGGTGCGCGGCAGATAGTCGTCGGGTAGGACTTGCAGGTCGATGTTGTCGTAATGTCCCTTTTCGGTACAGATTTTGCGCGGCGTTTTGTTATATGGATTGTTCAAGAAAAAGTGTGGTCCAGACAATACCCAGTCTTGCGGTGTACTGGCAAACCCAGCGTCAGCCGAAGATCGACGAGTTATGGTTCCATCATCTCTTGCTTGGACTTCGTTCCAATGCTGGGTGCTGAAACAACGATCGCCAATCTCAGCAAGTCTCTCTGGGTAAGCCGCCAGCTTGGCAAGTACGCTACTCAAAGCTCCAGCGTGCAAGGCAGGCAGTCGGGCCCGGCGGGCGTAAGTGCCGGGGTCGTCGTAGAGCTGAGCGAAGGTTGCCAACGTGGCATCATCGACACGCACGATCCGATCACGGTGTCCCGTGGTGTTCCATTGACCGTTGTCGTTTTTGATGCCATTCAGTAAACCCAAACCATCATGTCGATAACAGGCATCAACTGTTGCCGGTGCAAACAGGTTGGCTATGTGCTCAAACTTCGTTTGAGTTTGAAGGCGTCCATACACGTTAACGCTGTACTTGATAGTGTGACCAACCTCGGGGAAAAGCTTCATTAGGTTGGCAAAACCAAAATGCTGTCTTAACCGCGCATATAGAACCTCGCGCAATCGGCCACCTTCAGGATCATCGTACGGCCCCTCCGGGTGCAGCAGCGCACTGACCCCTACTGGGCTGGCCAATCGCCAAACCAGGGGCATAAAGCATTTGTATAGGTTAGCCTTCATACCCTGAAGCAGCGGGTAGTTTTGCACTGCATTCAAGAAGTATTGCGTGCCTTCGGCCTCCTGCAACTCATCTGTCCACGCCGTTTGCAGATCGGGAAAGTCATTGAAGGCTTTAGCGCGCAGCCTGGTCAGTTCACTGGCGCTGATCTTGCGGATGGCAAACACCGGGTTGCGCTCGCCCAGAATGCCGGATTCATTCCATTCCACCTTGAGCCACGGCGGATTACCCAAAATCAAATCAAACCCACCGCGCTGCAACAAGATGTCCGCAAAGCACAAGTCCCAATGCAAAAACCGGCGCGCTTCAGCTACCGCCTCCACCTGCGGTATACGGGCAAAGTGCTGACGCAGTTTGCTGATACGCAACTGGCCCAGCTTGTCGTGCAGGTTGGGTTGATCAGCAGCCTGGCTTAAAGGCAACTGAACCTCAAAGCCCTCAAACACCGGTTGCACTTCCGGAAAAATGACCTGTGGTGCTTCGGGCTCCGTGGGGCGCAGGTCCAGCCCTTGCTGGGGCGCCAGGTCAACAATATTGCCTTCCAGAATGGCACCCACCTCCATCCACCAAGCTTCGCGATTGGGCAAGGTGGCGCTTTGGGTGATGGGCCAGAACCACAGGGCGCACCAGTAGTCCATGACCAATTTCAGGCGGCGGTACGGCGTGGCCAGGTCGCCATCGGCATTGAGCAGGCCCTGGCGGCGGATGGCTTCTTTTTGGGCACGGCTGATGGCGTGGCTTGGAGGCAAGCCCTCACCCCTGCCCTCTCCCAGAGGGAGAGGGAGCAAGGCATGGGGCCAGACGGTCATGAAATCTTCGGTGCGGGCGCGGTCGCGCGCCAGGGCTGCGGTGTGTTCTGCCCACAAGTCGTCAATACAAGCGCTGAGCTGTTGCAGGCGGCCCACTTCATAGGACTCCAGGGGCTTGTTGAACTCTTTGCGCCAGGCGGCCAGGCGTTTGAAGTCCTCCGGATACAGGGCTTTGGCGGCCTTGTCGGTGTAGTTGGCCATGCCGGGGTCGGGCAGCAAGAAGTGCCAGATTTCGTCTGGCTGGCGGGGATTGGCTTTGCTGCAGTCCCTTGGCGGCTCTTCATGCCAGGCAGGCTTTGCACCCTTTTTGAGGCCACCGGGTCGGTAAGCCTGATGCCTTGCACCGATGAGGCTGTTGCCAGCAAAAAGTTGGTAACCAAACCAAGGCACGCGGGCGGGTTTGACGGGCAGCGGGTTGCCGTCTTTGTCCTGGGTGGGCTCGCCATAAATGGCGTTGAGCCACAGGGACACCTCGGCCAACTCCACAGCCACGGGGTTCAAGTCGACACCGAACACATTGCGGTCGGCCAGGTACATGCGGACTTTTTGAAGCTCTTGCGGGTAGTCGTCGTGGGAGATCCGTTTTTTGAGTTCGTCCTGCTTTTTCTCCAGGTAGGCCTCGGCCAGCTGGTTGACGGCTTCGTTCAAAAACGCGGCGCTGCCCATGGCGGGCTCGCACACGGTGATGGTCAGGATGTCGTCGGCGCGTTTGACGCGGTCGCTGCCCAACAGCTCTTTGAGCGCGTACTTGACCAGACAGCGAGTGAGCACCTGGGGGGTGTAGTAGCTGGCGCTTTTTTGCCGGTCGCGTCCGGCCAGGCGGTAGATGAAGCTGCCACGCGGGTGCTTGCGCAGCTGGCGGTGGTTTGCGTCGTTGACGTCGTAAACACGTTCGTCTTCCTTGTAGTCGCTCAGGTGACTGGCAGGGACGAACCAGGCATTTTCAAGCAAATCAGCACCTGAGCCCCCGTGGGTATTGCCTGAGCTGCTATTGCTTTCTGAGCTTTCATCGCGCTCATCAGCATCAGCATCACCGCCGCTGCCGTCTGCGTCGTCGGCATCGTCGTCAGCACTGGCACGGCCACCCTTTTTGGGGGCGGGTTTGACTTCATACAGGTCTTCTGCGGCAAAAAAACCCCGGTAACTCAGCAACGCCTCATACACCGCGCCCAATTGGTTGATGGACAGCAGCTGGTAGCTGACGCGGCCACGGCGCTGGCCACCTTTTTTGCCACGGCTGAGTGACATAAGGCGGATGATGGTCTGCCACACATGGTTGGGGAAACGCACCTTGGCCAACAGCGGCATGGTGGATTCGTCAAACAGGCGGCTGTCCAGCGGGGCCAGCGTGAAGGTGTCTTTGGCACCGGCCAGTTGGCTGGCCAGGTGTTGCTGTTCACCGGTTTGCTTCTCAAAACCGCAGCCGGTGGCTACCAGGCTGAACAAGCGGCGCAAGGTGGCATCGAAGTAAAAGCCGTCACGCGCGTGGGGTGTGTTGAGCGGCTGCAGCTCTAGCTCGCGCAAGGACTCCAGGCTGTAGCCCTTGAGGTAAACCTCACTCTTGGCGATGGGCACATAACCCAGTTCAGGCCGAGCTTCGATGTAGAACATGAACAGCAGCCGGTACACCATACGCAGGCATTCCAGACTGAGGTCGGCGGGGTCAAGCTGGTCTTTGCCACTGAAGAAGCCTTTTTTTGCATCGACCGCTTGCTGACGCAACTGGTTGGCGGCCTCGTTGCCCAGCAACTCGATGGCTTCGCGCAGGGCGTGTTTGAGGTCTTCGCTGACACCAAAGGCGTGTTTGTGGGCGTTTTCGTCCAGGCTTTCCAGCAGGCTGATGCCCTCACCGGGGGCCAGACTGTCGTGGTGCAAGAGCGCGGCGGCGGCTTGCAGGGTGGCGGTGTCTCTGCGGTCGAGGATGTCGACCCAGTCAAAACGCAAGGCGCGGTTGTTGGGCCACTTATACCGATCCAACAGCAGCCAGTGGTCCAGGCCCAGCAGGATGACGTAACGCGGGGGATTTTCAGCGCCAAAGATAGCTTCAGAAACAATAGCAGCCCACGCTTGCCCCTTGAGGGCTGGCGGGACATTTTCACCGGCATAGTGCAGGTGAGTGAGTTTGTGGTCAAGCAGGTCTTCGTCTTCTGCGCCGGGCTGGTAGGCCGGGACGATGGCGAGCTGGCTGGGCAGCATGGCTGCTGCAGCGGCGCTCTGCCCTGCACTGCTGCCCTTGGCCAGCAGCTGCCACAGTGGCAAGGGCTGGCCGGGGACCAGTTCATGTATCACCGACGCTTTACTGGGGGCGGCATAACCCAGGGCTTGCAGCAAGCCGGTCTGGATCTGGGTGAAGATTTGCCACTTTTCAGCGTCGTCGCGGGCTTTGGCAATCTGGCCACGCAGGGCAAACCACTTTTGACCCCAGGCGCTGAGACGTTTGGCGGGGGCACGCTCTTGTTCTTCGCCGGGATGCAGGGCTTCATGCGCGTCCCAAGCTTCCAGGCGGCTTTTGATGTCGCCCTTGAAAACTTCGGCCAGGTAGTGGTGGCTGTAAAACTCGTTTTCGTTGGCAATGCCAGCGAAGGTTTCAACGGCGTCGAGTACGGCCATGGTCAGGCTCCCGTAGAGGTATCGCCGGAGGCGGGGTTGCACAGCGCCGCCAGCACCTGGATCCAGGGCTGGGGTTCGGTGGTAAGGGTGTCTTTAACCCATTCACGGTAGTCGTCGAACACGCGGCCAATTTGCTGGCTACGCCGCTCAAAGCGGCTGCGTTTGACAGTTTCGATCTGGCCCGCCAGGCGCAATTCAAGCTGAACGATTTGCCTCTTTTGCAACTGCTCCAGACTTTGGAGCGTGTTTTGCAGGCGCAATGCGGACTGGGTGGCAAATTCACCTTGCAACTGCAGCATGTGCGCATGCATGGTGGCCACGGCGTCTGGCAACGCTGCTTGCAACAAACGGGTGGCGCTGGCCAGCGCGTCAGAGGTGCCACGATTGGGCAAACCACCTGCTTGCAGCCCCACGCGGTGAGTAAAGGATGTGAACGGCTCCAGGGTAAAGGCCCCGTGGTTGCCAACACGGCAAGCCACCTGCCACTCCACCAGCAAGGGCTGGCCTTTGCGGTTGGGCACCAGGCTCATCAGGATGAAGGCCTGCTCACCAGGGCGCAGCTTGTGGTTTTGCAGCACGGGTGCGCTGTGGCGGGGAAAGTGGTTCAGAACACGGTCACCCAGCCATTCCAGCACTGGGTGCTGGGGCCAGAGGTAATGCAGTTGTGGCCAGGTGTCGTCTTCAGCCTTGGCCTGGCGTGCGGTCTCGATGGCGGTGGCCATACGCGACGGGTCGGCACACAAGGCGTAGTGATCATTGGCGGCCTGAGCTTCTCGGGGCAACTGGCGCAAGCGGTCTTGCAGATCTGCAGGCGCAGTGATGGCGATGATCTGCTCGGCGTCATGTGCCGTCCACTGGCACAGCATCTCAGGCTGGTTGATTTGCTTGAGGGCTGTGTGGGCGTAGTGGTAGTCGTTTTTGAAAAGCGAGGTGGGCTCGGTGATTTGTGACAGGCTGTTGCCGGTGTGCCCGGATGAGCCGGCCCCGCTGCCTGACGGTTCAGCGCCGTTTGCTGCGGGCGATGGGCCTGCGCCAAACAACTGCATCATCCAGTCGGCTTCGTTGTCGTTTTCTGAAGCGGCGGCTGCGTCCAGCGTGGTTTCGACCTGCTCTGGAGTCAGACCGTCGACCATGAAGTTGGCGACTTTTTCAGCCTCTTTGTCTGGGTCAAAGACGTTCAGGAAGGCAGACGGGTCACCCAGGTTGGAGGTGGCTTGTTCGTCTTTTCTTTCCAGAATCTCAAGAATACGCAGGTCGCCACGGATCTTGTCGTTGAGTGACTCGGTGAACAGGTAGACGATTTGTGGTTGGTGCTTCTGGCCGTAACGGTCCACCCGGCCGTTGCGCTGCTGAAACACCATCAGCGACCAGGGCATGTCGAAATGCACCAGACGGTGACAGAAGTAGTGCAGGTTCAGGCCTTCACTGGCCACGTCTGAACACAGCAGCACGCGCAGGGGATCTTCCAGGCGGCCAAATCGCTCCACCAAGGACTGCTGCTCTGTGTCAGCCATCTGGCCGTGCAGCAGTTCAATCTGGTTGGCTTTGAGCTTGAGGTCTTGACCCAGTTGGTTCTGCAGCCAGCGCAAGGTCTCGATCCGCTCAGAGAAGATGACCAGGCGATCATTGGCATCGGTCTTTTGCCAAGCGAATTCGTTAGACGTCAAATGGCCCAGTAAACGCTGGTACTTGCTGAACGCGCTGGCGGACTCGTCTGAAGTCAGCACCTTGAGGGCGTCGGAAAAATCCTGCAATCCCTGAACTTCAGTGGCTTCATCTGCGGTCGGGCTGGACTTGGTCTGCAGCACCTGCATGCGCTTGCAGGTGGACTCCAGCGCTGCTGCCGGGCTGGAGAACAAGCCTTTTTGCATGCCGACGCGTTGCAGCTCTTGCTGTTTGCCCGCGCGGTGCTCACCGCCTTGGGTGAATCTGATGTCAAGCAGGGCGCGGTAAGCGGCTTCCTCATGGGCGCTGGCCGATTGACGTAAACAGGTGGTCACGCGCTCCTGAAAATCAGCTGTCACCTGGTCTTTGATGTCTTTCTTGAACCGGCGTACCACCAGGCCTTTGCTTTTGAAGTCATCCGGCGTGTAGTCGTCTGGGTCGGAAATGGCGGTGGGGTCGAGCAATGCCATGAGGGACGCAAAACTGCGGGCAGAGCCGTCATGCGGGGTGGCCGACAGCAGCATAAGCGTGTCAGATCGGGTGGCCAACAGTCGGGCCAGGCGGGCGCGGCGGGACACACCCGACTCCCCGGCCCTGGCAGCTACGTTGTGACACTCGTCAATGACGATGATGTCCCACCAAGCGTTTTCGAGATAGTTGCGGTATTCCAGATTGGACTTCAGCGTGTCAATGGAGATGATGCTGCGGTCAAAGTGGTTGAACGGGTTATGGTTGGCAGGAATACGGTTGCGCACACGAGCCAGGCCAACGGAGTCGAGCCGCACCAAGGGAATAGAAAAACGGCTCCACCACTCCTTTTGAAACTGGGTCAGCATGGCTTTTTGGGTGACCACCAGGATGCGTTTGCCACGGCCTCGCTGGATGAGCTCGGTAGCCAGTACACCCGCTTCAAGCGTCTTACCCAGGCCAACAGCGTCAGCGATCAAGATGCGCGCACGGGGTTGGCGCAATGCCTGCAGCGCGGGGTCAAGCTGGTAGGGCACCAAGTTCATCACACCTCGGTGGCCCAGATGGATGCGTTCGTCATTCGCCACGCTGCGGCGACGCTGGCTTTCCAGATACAGCAGGGTGGCGTTGTAGGTAGGACTGTTGTCCGGCACCAGTGCCGTGGTGGCGGGGTCGAGGATCTCAATCTTGTCCTCGAGGGTGGTTAGAAATAGAGCTGATTGACTGCGCACCAATTCCGAGATGCCATCACAGGTGAGTAACCAGCCGCCATCGGTTGCCGGGTCAACGCGTCGGATGAGCCATTCTTCGTCGCGGATAACAGCACGGGTACCAGGGGCAAGACTCTCAGAACGATCAAACATACTTGGCCGCGGCCTCCAGAAAACATTTTTGAACCTTTGACCGCAGTGTCGCAGGCGAAAGCACTTGCACATCCGCGCCATAACGCATGATGTCGCCAATCAGCTCCCGGTCATCCGCATATGGAAACGACAGCACATAGCTGCCATCGGCATCGAAGGCAGTCTCTTGCATCGGGTGCCAGGTCTCGCCAGCCACCCAGCGCGCCCGCTCAGGCGTGAACTTCAATTTGGCCCAAGCCTGCGCCGCACCGTTGAAGATGCCGTAGCTGTTACCCAGGGCCTGGTCAATGGCTTTGGTGGACACTTCTTTGGCTTTGGTTTCCAGCACCTCCAACTGGGTGATGGCATCAATGCTGAAGTTGCGCACATCGTCCCGCAGGTGGCACCAGGCATCCAGGTACCAGTTATCCCGGTAATGCACCAGACGCTGTGGTGAGACTTCCCGCTCGGTGGTGATGCCGTTTTGTCGGTTGAAATGCCAGATATTCAGGCGCTTACCAGCCATGGTGGCGGCTGCCACCAGCTCAAACGACTTTGCAACCACCTGGCGTTTGCCCGCATGAACAATGCGAATGCGTTTTGCAACGTCCTGGCTGGCCAAACCGTGCTTGTCCATCAATTGGGCCAGGCGCTTCTGAAGGGGTTGCAACTTGGCGCCCAACAGACCAGGTTCCAGTTGCTCCAACAAATGCTGGATGGTGACCAGGGACAGGATTTCTTCCTGGCTGAACCACAGACCAGGCAATTCGCTCGCCGTTTGGTCCCGCTCCAACTGGTAGCCACCGAGTTCACGGTTGTAGACGATGGGCACATGGAGTTGGTCACGCAACTTGGCGATGTCGCGCTTGAGGGTGGCGCGGGAGATTTCCAGCGCTGTCATGAGTTCGTCGGCAGAGATGGCGGCGCGACTGCTCAGCAAGCCCTTGAAACGATAAAGACGCACCACCTCACTCATCATCACTCCCCATGGTTACCCGTTTGTTCTTTAACTTTTGATAGACAGGCATTACAAATGATATTCGATTCAATGGGCTCCACAGGGCGGGTTTCATCAATGAAACTCTCAATTTTTACCCTGTGGAGCAGCTCCCTGCGTTCACCCTGTGTGACAGCGTGATAGGTGTCCGGTCAGACCGGGTTGTTGGGTGAAATGCCAGGCGATGCGACATGCGGCTGGCTACGACCCCTGCCCTCTTGGCCCTTCTTGCGCAAGAAGGCCGGGATAGCCAGATCGGTCTCATCCACGCTGTAACGGACTTCCGACTTGGCCGACAAGCGACTGGACATGCGCATGGCCGAGAAACACGCTTCCTTGCCCATCATTTCTGGATCGCGCTGGGCTAGTTCACGCAGGCGCTGCAGCTTTTCTTGTAGCCATGGGTGTTGGCTGAAGCGCGTCTCCAGGTCCGTCAACAGCTTGCGGGCCATCAGGATCTCGCCTTGCTGCACCAGGGTGTGCAATTCCTGGCTGGATTGGGCGAACTCGACTTCCTGCATGCGGTCCAAAACGCTCTGGTCGGGCGCCAAGGCGGCAAAGGCTGTAGCGTCCACTGCGGACAAACTGAGCATGGCCGCGTGGGTGCTGACTGCCTCACCTTCGGGGGTATGGGCTTGCAGTGAGGCTGCCAGCAGGTCACGGGTGTCACCGACGGCACTTGGGCTGACATGCAGACGCAGCATCATCCAGCTTTCAGAGTCCCACGCCAGGTCGCTAATTCGGTAACTGCCATCCGGGTTCTTCTGCACCAGGCCCATGTGTTCGATGATGACACCGGGGGCTGGGATGAGTTTGAGGTCAAGCTGTCGCAGACACAGGGCATGCAGCAGTTGGAACTCTTCGTCAAAGCTGTCAAACAGGTCTTCTGCGGTCTGACCGTAATACTGTTGCCCACCACCGGCACGGGCCATGGCGATCATCAGGTTTTCATTGAAGCCACCGCCCAGACCAACGGTGGTGGTGCTAATGCCACGGGCCAGTAAAGCGCTGCAGTGTTTTTCAATAACAGGGATGTCACACAGACCATGGTTGGCCTGACCATCGGAAAGCAGGATCACCCGGGAGATGGAGGAGGCGACGCCGCCTTCGAGCTGTTTGGCACCCGCCTCCCAGCCACCAAAGAGGTTTGTCATGCCACCGCTGACCACTTGAGACACCGCTTGTTGGATCCGGCTTGGCTTGGTCATGGCTGTCAGTGGCATCAACACATTGACCTTGTCGTCGTACACCACGACCGAGAGGAAATCAGCCGGTGTCATGCGCTCGGCAATGTGGGTGACACAACGCAGTGCTTCTGTCAGAGGTTGACCGTCCATGCTGCCGGAACGGTCCACTACCAGGGAGAGACGCTTAGGGATGATGGTGGCTTTGGCTGTATCAGGTGCATCGGGAGCCTGGACACGGACCAGGACTTCAAGAACACCGCCTTGGGCGGAGACGGCGGATTTGATGGGTGACAGCAGAATGGTGGCTTGGGTCATGGTTTTCTCCTTAGGGGTTGACGATGTGATGACCTCTCAAAGGGCCTGATCCATCGTCGTCAGGTAAAGAGTTTGGGCTTGCTGAAGTCCACAGCGTGCACCTGTGGGGCTGTTCGTTTACCCAGCCAGTCGCGTGGTTTTACAGGTAAGTCAGGGTCATCTGGTGAGCCTGGCGTGCGGTGTCACTGCTTCGACCGCAGTAGCCTGATGGCGGTCATGGCCAGGCTGACATCGTTGATCTCAACGTCAAAAATTTGGTCATCCGGCTCTCGGTAAAGGAAGGAACGGGCCAGGATGGTCTCAGCCCAGGTGTCACCATAGGCTTGGTACAGCGGGAGCTCTTTGAAGCGCGGCATCGCCAGCAACAACTTGACGACCCTGGGTGCGGGGTTTCTGACCATCCACCTGACGGTGTCGCGAATGTGTTCGGAGCCTGCCAGGTCAAGTTTGCCGGTGGTGGGCACAAACTGGAGGGTGCGCCGGACATGGGTACTGAAATTGGGGTCGGGCCAGCGCTGGCAGGTCTCAAAATCCCATGAAAGGTACGCTAGGTTCCATGCATCCGGGTCTTCTGTGAGGATTTGAGACTTGGCCGAGAAACTGTAACTCTCGATGGGCAGGGGTGAGTAGCGTACTGGGGTCATGGTGATTCCTCTCTGTGTGGATGTGGAAAGCCATGAGCTTGACGGGTGCAAGGCTCGTGACATGAGCCTGTTCGTCTGGTACGCATCACTTGATGGTCCTTCATGACACCGGGTTGAGCCAAAAACACACCATGAACACCGGATTTGGAGGTTCTACAAACTCATCGCTGGCCGCTGAGCCATCCGAGCTTGAATGTGCTCAACAACAATGGCATGCCGTCGAGGCGCCATGACCACCATAATCATGGCTCCTTCAGTCAGAACCAAATTTCAGTAAATCGTCGTAGATGGCATTTGAGAATTCACTCAGCAAAATTTCATTGGGCGACCACGTTCGCTTCAACGAGGATCGGCTGGCCTTACTAACGCTTGCAGACAAAAAACGACTTGAGGGCCGGGTGGGTGTCGTGCAAGGATACTGGAATTCCACAAGAAAGCTGATTGTTGCCTTTCCTGAGCACTGTGGCAGGCCGGTATTGCGCATTCTGGGTGTCGATCCGCGACACCTTGAAAGAGTTATCGAGGAAGAAATCGCGTCTGGTGATGCGCCCAAAGTCGATGATGAAATTCAAGGCGATTCAAAACTATCCCAGGACGATTTGGACAACCTCTTCGGCTAGCGAAACCAGCCAAATAGTTCAGGACGCACTGGTCTCTGCTGGTGACTCTTTCTTGACCAATGAAAATTCTGGATGGCTATCCGTTAGAAGCTGGAACATGGCAAAGATGGGGCCAGGCATCTTGCGCGGGTCCTGCGAGCTTTCAAGCGCCTGCCAGGTCCGGGATTGCTGCCCTCCCCGACTGCCGGACTGAACGGGATAGCCCATCAAGACCGCAGCCTGAACTTGGCTCAAGCCCACCTTGACCCTTGCTGCCTTGAGTTCGTCACCCGTTGGGGTGGGCATTTGCATCTGCATGTTGACGATAATTGAAATTAAATTTGGTCGGTGACCAAGCCGACCATGAGGCATCTTAGCCTCGCCAAGGTCAGACAATACCGGCAACGAACTTAACTGCCGAGCCTTGAAGTGAAAGAGAAATCCCGCTGGAACGTGCGCCTTGGACCCCTCGAATGGGCCAAGCACACCCATGAGCGTTTGCCCGATGACCCCCTCAAATTGCTGGGTAGCGCCCGTCACGGCATGCAAATCGGTGCCCTGGCCAAGCTGGGGGATGAATTCGTCCTGGTGGTTGGTGACCATGTGACGCCCTTGAGCAATGCAGACAACAAGCATCTTGCCGCAGCGACAGCTCACGCCAAGGTGCTAGATCGGCCGTTTGTTGCTCAGCCAGTGCCTGTGCGCTGCGCCCCTGCTGTGGTGGTGGTTGTGAAACGGCGGCGCATTCCAGTGCCACATTGACTTGCGCGCCCACTGCGTGGCGGCCTCGCAGGCAGCCGCCGAGGTTGATAAACGACTGGCCTGCAGGGGGAGCAGTCGCTCCCCCTGCAGGCGCAATCAAGATGGGGCACACTGATATCCCATGTGCTACAGCGCCCAAATCTGGCAAGACTACCGGAAGTATGTCCGGCAATTCGACGGACAGCTTGATCTGGAAGCGTTCGTGCAGCTTTTCTGGAGCCGCCTGGACAACGACAAGATCAAGATACCCAAGGCCATGGAGATGGCGTTCACCGACCCATTGAATCCCTCGGAGGAAGGATTCAAGCAAATCCGGGCAGCAGTAGGCATCTGGCAAACCCAGCAGGCACTCAAACTTGAACAGGAGCTCTTCAAGCAGCGCGCTCGTTTGGCCGATGCACAGCGCGCCTTGCAGTCCAAAACCACCAAGGCAGCACTGGAGGCACAGCGCATCTCAGGCAGCAAGGTCGAGTGGATTCTGGCCAAGCTGGCAGACCTCCGACGCAGGGAACTCCAGGACGATGACAGCAGAATCTATCCGGGTACTTATGCACCGGTGATGGTGATCGAAGACGGTCGGCGGGTGCTCAAACCCATGCGTTACCAATGCCGACCTGCTGGCAAGCCTGTCAGCTATGACCGCCAGTACCCGGGCACCTACAACGCCAGGCGCGACAACCTGGAGGGATTCTGGAAGCGACAGTTCGGTCACAGCCATGGCCTGATGGTCGTCAATGCCTTCTATGAGCATGTCACCCGTCCACGTCCAACGGCGGCCAGCACCGGCAACGGTCACGAGGGTGATGGCTTAGAGAATGTGATCCTGGAATTCAGGCCCAGACCTCAGCAAGACATGCTGGTCGCGTGTTTGTGGTCACACTGGCGTGGTGAAGGCGAGTCCGACCTGGACTCCTTTGCCGCCATCACCGACACCCCACCGGAAGAAGTAGCAGCTGTTGGGCATGACCGGTGCATCATTCCGATCAAGTACAAGAACATGGAAGCTTGGTTGAGCCAGAACCCACGTAATCTATCGGACTTGTACGCAATTTTGGATGACCGGCAGCGGCCATATTTTGAGCATCGCCTCGCGGCCTGACTTGGATTGCGTTGGGCCGTTTCACCTCTACAGATAGTCCCCCGAAGGTTGCGTATTCCGGTCGGACTGATCACTCGTCAGTGTTCTTATCTATCTGAACGACTCACAATCTGACGACCACGCAGCACCTTATTTTGGCTAGGTGAAACATGAAGTTTCTGATCATTCCATTGCTTCGCGGGATCGCTAGTCTTGCCAGTTGCTCCGATAAATACAAGAATGGTTCTCAAACAGCCCATTCACAGAGAATTACTGATGCAGAACAAATCGTTCCCACCGATTACGGGAAACGGACTTGTCAATTGGAGCAACGGGCTTCTTCCAATACAGGAACCGCATCTATGTTGGCGACAACGAAGGTCTAGGGCCCGCTGTGAGCTCACCCGCTTAGCGTCAGCTTTTGGAGCGTCGCCGATGCCCGCAAAGGGCCAGTTGCTGTCAGTCGCGAATGACCGCTGTCCGGCAGCCAAATGACGCTGTCAATTTGCCCCATCAGTAATCCCTTTCAGCAGGGGGCGCCTGGAATGCTAACGGATCAAGGCTGGGTTTTCGCCATTCCCGATGCAACAAGTCAAAGAGAAAACTGGTCAATCAGATGTCTGTCTGCTCGGCGAGCTCCAGTGCATCTTCGACTTCGATTCCCAGATAACGCACCGTGCTCTCGATTTTGGTGTGGCCCAGCAGCAGTTGCACTGCCCGAAGGTTCTTGGTTCGGCGATAGATCAGGGTCGCTTTGGTTCTGCGCATGGAATGGGTTCCATATTGGGCAGGATCTAAACCGATCTCCTTAATCCAACTGTCCAAAATTCGGGCGTACTGTCGCGTGCCCAGATGTGGTGATTCATGAACGCGGCTCGGAAACAAGTAGTCGTCCGCCTTCAGTGATGACTCTTTGATCCAGGTCTCGACCGCTTCACGAGTAGGCTGTGTGATTTCAAACTGAACCGGCAATGATGTTTTTTGTTGCAAGACGATGGCGCGGGTCGAGACGCGATCACCATGACAGATGTCATTGACGCGCAATTTCACCAAATCGCAGGCCCTGAGTTTGCTATCCAGCCCCAGATCAAACAACGCCAGTTCTCGAGTCCTTTTGTTGAGCTGTAGTCGAATCCTGATGGCCCAGATGTCTTTGAGCTTGAGAGGTGACTTTTGACCAACAATTTTTCCCTTGTTCCATGGAATCTTGGCAGGCGAAGCGGTTGTAGTGTCCACAATGATCTCCTAAAAGTTGGGGGAGAACAACTGTGGACCGGTTGTGCGAATAGTCAATTCGATCCGGCCGTGGAATGCCGGACAGCTGACATTGGCCATCGGCTTGTCGGTGCCCACAAGAGCCATTCGACTTTCGCAACTACCTGCTACAAAGCGGACGGTCAAACGATGGCAGTAAGGCAATGTCTTGCATGATTGATTGCACCGTGGGCATCGCATCGCAAAAGCGTTCACACGGCTTCAAATGCTTGCCCATGGATCTGGATCCAAGCCTGGGTTCTCACGTTTGAACCGGAGTTCCTCATGATCAGATAGAAAATCACCGCATCGCTGAAACGCGCGGCAATCTGATTGTGAACGCGGTGATGGTTGTCGATGAGGCTGCAGAAATGCTTCCTCCATGTGCTAAGACGATGGACTTGGCAATTGCCAGACCGAGGCCAGTTCCGTCACGGCGTTGACGTGCAGTGTCAACTCTGAAAAATCGATCAAAAATACGTTCCAGATATTCCTCTGGAATGAAATCACCCGTGTTTTCAATTCTCATCAAAACCCAATCGGATTCCTGCGAAATGCAAACATTAATCGATCCATTTGGTGCCGAATGTCGAATGGCGTTGGACATAATATTCCCAATGGCCCGCCTCAACATAAACCTGTCGGCATTCACGATCGCGTCACCTTCAAGGATGAGCCGTAATCCCTTTTCTTCTGCCACAGCATCATAGTAATCAAAGAGAGCTTTGATCTCCTGAGCCAGCGTAATTGACGTGCAGCCTGATGCCGTCAAACTGTTTTCGGACTTGGCTAACAGAAGCATGTCTGAAATCATCCGGGTCATATGATCCAATTCTT
Source organism: Rhodoferax fermentans (assembly GCF_002017865.1). NCBI lineage: Bacteria > Pseudomonadati > Pseudomonadota > Betaproteobacteria > Burkholderiales > Comamonadaceae > Rhodoferax > Rhodoferax fermentans. The sequence goes on from NZ_MTJN01000002.1 coordinate 69,903, forward strand.
CGGCGTTCGATTCAAGAATGCTGCGGTACTCATCGGCACTGCGCATTCGCGTTAACGAGACTTGGGTCTCAGTCATCAGGTTACTGACAGGCGTACGTAATTCATGCGCAATATCTGAAGAAAAATCGGAAAGGCGCTCAAAGGCTTCTTCAAGGCGGGCCAGCATGTCATTGAGTGACTGCGCAAGCTCTTCTAGCTCGAGTGGCACTGAATCTACCTTTACACGTCGATTGAGCTGTTGAGCCGTTACAACCTGAGCTTGATCGCGCATGGCGCGCAGGGGTTGCAGTCCACGTCTCACAGCAGCCCATCCGAGCAAGCCGCTAAAAGCAGCAGCAACTGCGACAAACAGCCATAAGGTTTGCACGAACGACTGCATGTATGCCAGGTGATGCATGATGTCCATGGACGTCGCCACGATGACCTTGACCCCGGGATCAGTACCAATCGACACCTCATCGGCAATGCCCCGATACGACTGCTCACTAGACTGCCACCGGAAAGGTTTGTTCGGGTGATTGGCGGCGCTTGACATGACCAATTCTTTGGGGAAAGTAGCGTCAGGTGTGGAAAAGATCGTCTCGCCCTTTGCGTCATACACGATCAAGTCCAAACCATAGTGGCCGACGAGTGCATCATTTAGAACTTGCGTAATCTGTTGGCGATCACTTGGTGAGTCAAATTTTTCAAAGGTATGACGAGTCAACATCATTTTGGCCGTCAAAACCTCCATATCTTGTTCTTCAAAGTGCTTTTCAACCGTTGAGGAAATGACAAACCCGAGTGTCATTAGAACCACGGTAGAAGTAATCGAAAATAGTAAAGTCAGCTCCAGCGTGATTGATCTTTTTCTGTTCAGGCGCAATCTGGATTCTCCAAAACATAGCCCATTCCGCGAATTGTGCGTATGAGCTTGGGTTCGAAATCGTCATCTACCTTGGCGCGCAAACGTCGCATTGCAACTTCGATCACATTGGTGTCAGAGTCAAAATTCATATCCCACACTTGAGAGGCAATCAACGAGCGCGGCAACACCTCGCCCTGGCGGCGTAAAAGCAATTCAAGTAGTGCGAACTCTTTGGCTGTAAGGTCAATGCGCTTTCCAGCACGGGTAACCCGACGACGCATCAAATCAAGATGCAAATTGGATGCCTCCAAATAGTCCGCGGCAGAAACCTTGGATCCTCTGCGCAAAAGGGTTCGAACACGGGCTAGCAGTTCTGAGAACGCAAACGGTTTGACCAAATAGTCATCGGCTCCGAGCTCTAGGCCCTTCACTCGATCATCAACATGATCGCGGGCAGTCAAAAACAGCACTGGAATGTCCTTGCCTGAGCGTCGAATGCCTGCCAACACCCCCCATCCATCTATGCCCGGCAGCATCACATCCAGTATGACCAAGTCGTAATCTTCAGTGAGTGCGCTGTGTAAACCGTCTGTCCCGTTGCGCAACAGATCTGTGACAAACCCCGCTTCAAGCAAACCTTGTTTGAGGTAATCCCCGGTCTTTTGCTCATCTTCAACTATTAAGATTTTCATGGCGTCCCTTCAATGTTTTCTAATCTGGTGCCATTTTCGATTGCAACAGTCCCGTAGATGTACAGATAACAAGAATGTAATATTCGGCTCATCGAACTGTTAGGTGGCAACGGTCACACTTCATCTTTTACTCATTGCATGTTGATGTGAAAGGAAATGGTTTGACTAAAAATTCAAATGTGAACCGGCGGGAAATGGTCATTGGCGTTCTTGTGTTGCCTTGGGTGGCAGTACAAGCGGCACCTTCGCGTGAGTTGATCGAGGTGTGGAAAACGCCAACCTGTGGTTGCTGTAAGGATTGGATTTCGCACTTGGAAAAAGAAGGTTTTGATGTCAAGACCTACATGGTGAGCGAGTCAGCCAAAACTGCCCAGCGAAGCAAGATCGGCATGCCAGAAAAATTGGGCTCCTGTCATACAGCGCTCGTTAAGGGCTATGTCCTTGAGGGCCATGTGCCAGGACGCGACATCCGTCGCTTGTTAATCGAGCGACCGCGTGCAGTTGGATTGGCGGTTCCGGGTATGCCGGTTGGCTCACCTGGTATGGACGGCCCTGAATACGGGGGCCGTAAAGATCCTTACAACGTTCTGTTGGTTCAGCGCGATGGATCTTCCTCTGTCTTTCATGCCTATTCATGAGCACAAGTCGCGCGCAACAGCAACGGTTCCCCCTATTTTGGTCAATTGTGCTTCGAGCTCGGGAGTGATACATGAAGCCCAATGCGCCAGGTATCCGCACTGGGCGATTGCATCATGTCAGTTACTTGATTGGCTGTAGCTCTGTGACGATCATCTGGCCATTTTCGTGAAGAACCATGAAGCGCACCTTGTCTCCAGCCTTTACCATGTCGAGCATGGACTTGTCTCTGGCCACAAAAACCATGGTCATTGGAGGCATCTCAAGGTGTTTAATCTCGCCATGTTTGATAGTGAGTTTTCCCGTTTCTTTGTCGATTTTTCGAACTTCCCCGTCTGTCAAGCTAGGCTTTGCAGACATATCCATTGTGTTGTGGTCTGGGGACGTCTGGGCAAAAACTGAGCCAAAAAATAGGGACGGCAGGGTTATGGCTATTGCAGCCAGCAAAGGTTTCGTTTGTTTCATGAAGTATTTCCTGAAAAGGTAATAGTCAAAAGACCGATAGCGAGTTGACCTTACTTGGCGGCTACGATGACGCGGCCTTTCATACCTGCCTCGAAGTGCCCTGGGTGCAGACACGCAAAATTGATGGTGTCCGCCTTTGTGAATTGCCATATCACATCTCCCTGCTTGCCCGGTGCCAGACTGATCTTGTTCGGCTCGTCGTGTTCCATATCGGGAAACTTCTTCATGACCTCGTAGTGTTCCAGCAGTTCCTTTTCTGTTCCCAGGCTGAATTCATGTTTGACGCCATCGGTGTTTTTTAAGACAAAGCGGATCGTTTCCCCCTTTTTGACCCGAATTTCAGAGGGTTTGAAGCGCATGCCGTTCATCATCTCCATTTCGATCGTACGGTTGACTTTGGAAGCGACTCCGGGTTTTCCAGTGGGCGAATCACCATGTCCTCCAGCGTGAGATCCCGAGGCCAATGCGGCAGAAGATGCTGCAAGCAATGCGATGGAAACCAGTGTGGAAGACTTCGACAGGAGGAGTTTTGCAAATTTCATGTTTACTTATTTAATGGAGGGTTGATAACGCTGAAAAAATTGAGCGACAAATGGCTTTGGCGGTGTTTTACAGTTAGTGCGACACTCCTTTACCACTGGGCTTGATGGCGCTTGCAGCAGCAGGCGCAGTCTCGGTACTGCCAGTTGGGCGTGCGGTCTGTGGTGTGGTGCCATTCCACTCGTAAGCCACGGTGCCGGCTGGAAACTTGTATGGTCCGGGGTCGCTGTAGTCCCCCTGCTTCTGGTCTTTGCGCACCTTGAACACCGTGAACATGCCGCCCATTTCCAATGGGCCAAACTGGCCTGTGCCGGTCATCATGGGAGCCGTGTTGTCGGGGATGGGCATCTGCATTTCGCCCATGTCGGCCATGCCGCGCTCGCCCATCAGCATGTAGTCAGGTACCACTTTCTGGATCTTTCCGACCAGTCCGCGGTGATCCACACCGATCATCGTTGGTACGGCGTGCCCCATGGCGTTCATGGTGTGGTGGCTTTTATGGCAGTGCATGGCCCAGTCGCCTTCTTCGTCAGCAATCAGTTCAATCTGGCGCATCTGCCCCACCGCCACATCCGTGGTGACCTCATACCAGCGTGTGCTGGGCGGTGTCGGACCACCGTCTGTCCCAGTGACCAGAAATTCATGGCCATGCAGATGAATCGGATGGTTGGTCATGGTGAGGTTACCGACCCGGATGCGAACACGGTCATTCAGCCGCACGTTCAAGGTATCGATCGCCGGAAAGACACGGCTGTTCCAGCACCAGATGTTGAAGTCCGTCATGGTGTTGATCTTGGGCGTTTTGCTGCCAGGTTCTATGTCAAAGGCGTTGAGTAAAAAGCAGAAATCCCGGTTCACCTCGCTGATGTACGGGTGTTTGGCCTTCGGGTGCGTCACCCACATGCCCATCATGCCCATAGCCATTTGCACCATCTCATCCGCGTGGGGGTGGTACATGAAGGTGCCTGGCCTACGCGCCTCGAACTCGTAGACAAAGGTCTTGCCCATAGGAATGGCGCGCTGGGTCAACCCGCCGACACCGTCCATGCCGTTGGGCAAGCGCTGGCCATGCCAGTGGATGGTGGTGTGCTCGGGCAATTTGTTGGTGACAAAAATGCGCACGCTGTCACCTTCCACCACCTCGATGGTGGGACCCGGACTTTGACCGTTGTAGCCCCACATGTTGACCTTGAACCCTGGGGATACTTCTCGTACCACCGGTTCAGCCACCAAGTGAAACTCCTTGACCCCGCTGTTCATGCGCCAGGGTAAGGTCCAGCCGTTTAGGGTGACAACCGGGTTATAGGGTCTTCCCGTGGTAGGGATCAACGGGGGTGCCGTTGCCACCGAAGTCTGGATGACCGGCTCAGGCAAGCCAGCCAGCGCCGAACGCGCCACAGCCAAGCCAGCCACCGATGCGGCAGCCCCTGCAAAAAATTGTCGACGTGAATTGAGATGCATGTTCTTCATTCCTTATTAGTGCGCAGCTGGTGTGGCAGTTTCACCACCACCGCCCAGAGATACAAAGCTTTCTGGTTCACCGCCATGCAACACCCATTGCAAGTCGGCCTCGGCGATCCAGAAGTCGCGCTGCGCACCGATGGCATCAATCACGGCCTGTGATTGATTACGGGATTCACCCAGCAAATCCCAAACGCTGCTCAACATGCCGTTGTAGTGCAGGAGAGTTTCCTCGCTGATGAATTCGCGCGTCTTAAGCAACTCATCCCGCGTGCCTTTGACCAATGCGTGGCTGGCCTGGTATGCGGCCAACGCCAAATCGACGTTGGATTGGTTACGTATGCCTTCAGCAACCGGCAATTGCGCTTGTATCTCCTTTACTTTTTTCTGCCATTCATCGCGTGGCACCAGTTGTGGGGGCACATCTGGCAGGGAATTGGGTAGCGTCACATGCGTGTATTGGCCACTTAAACCCAGTAGCTTTATCAAACCAGCCTGAGCCTGGTCCGCTGTGTATTGGGCGCGTACCAGATTCATTTTGGCGGTTGACTGGGCCAGTTGCATCTGAGTCTGTTGCAGCTTGCTCCAATTGCCCACGTTGACCATGCGCCTGCCCAATTCATTTGCAGCTTCGGTAGCATCCAGGGCTGCACGGTACTGCGCCAGAGCTTGACGTGTGGCAACCGCTTGCAACCAGGCTTTTCGCCCTTGTACGGCCACCTCCAGCACCTCGTCCATACCGTCCACTTTGCGCTGCAGGCTGGGGTCAACTTCAGTCCAGCGGCCCGTCACGATAAGTGCCACAGTGGCCGTGTCAAGACGAGTCAACGACCGAGCCAAATCGCGGTGAGCTCGCCAAGCCTGACGAGTAAGATCTTCTATCGTTAGCAGCTTGAGCCCATTGGCGACCTGCCCTTGTGTTGTCGAGGGCGACTCATTGGCTTGTTCCCATTTGAGTACATCTGCATGGCCTCGCTTGAGTTGCCCCACCGCATCGTTTGCACTTCGCCAGTCTGTGCCCGAGTCGGGAGCAGTCGTCTGTGCTGACAATGTCAATGGAATCGACACGAAACCCAAAACCATAACCGGCCACACATGTTTTATTTTAAGTTTGAGAGTCACTATTTCACTTCCTTTTGATGTGGATCAAATAGGTTTTATTGTGCGGGCTAATGGATGTCATTTGAATGTCTTGAAAATTACATAGTCGTAATGTTCATCAGTGATGTGTTAAATCCGACAATAGAAAACTCACTAAAAAGTGGCGTTGCTTGCACGCACCTGATCAGATCGGGCTGTCATTGAAGCTGTTGGCGTGGGTTGTGTCGGCGAATGCACTGAATGATGTGCAATCACGTCAAGTCGCTTTGAGGCTTCAACTTGCTGCTGACCGATTTGCATAACAGAAGTGACTGTCTGTAGTGCATTAGCTTCTCAGAAGTCCGGGGGGGGATCAAGACCGCGAGCTCTGATCACAAGTGCTTATTTCCGATGTCGGAAAAACCGGTATCGGTGATACCGTTGTTGTCAAACCGGACGACGTAGTCGAAACCGCGCCCAATCGAGCCAGCGTTTCCCACTTTGGGGTGTTTCATGGGTCTTTCGTCCCCCTATCGCGCCCTCATGGACGCACCTATGCCATCAACCACACTCGACTGAGATAGATGTTGGTCAGTGCCAGAGCAGTAAATACCCGTGTCGCATTCTTTTGCAATCCGCGGTATCGCACCTTGCCAAATCCCCACAGCCGCTTGACCACAGCAAAGACATGCTCCACGCGTGAACGGATTTTTTGGATATGTTGCGGTTCTTGGCGCAAATCGCCTCAACGACAACCCCAGCGCGGCGACTGCGCTGATTGGTGAAGTCTTTGGCCTTGGGTGCGGCACTGTGGATCAGCTCCTTCTGGCTGGCATAGGCACTGTCGCCATAGAGGCGTTGCTCGCAGCCATGCAACAAATCTGGCAGTCGGTGTTTGCAATGAATCATGCAAATCACGGGCCAGGTTGGGACTAAATCAGCATTGCCTTAGTCAGAAAGACCGAATAAAGAATGCGGGTGGAGGTGCGACATCTTGTTCTAGGACGCTTTTGTGGCTTCCTGACGCTCCAAGATGTAGATTGCACCCCGAAATTTACTTGCGGGTTTCCGATTTCTTTTGCGTGAAGAGTCTAGCAACTTCGTTACCAGACATGGAGATTGTTTTTCCGTCGCTGGTTTCCATTGATACGCCGTCCTTCATGTAAACGATTTTTCCTAATGAATCTTCCATGGACATCTTGCCGTCCTTGTAATGGTGCATCGTGGTCCCATCCTTGAGTTGCACGGACTGCACGATAGCGGCATCGCCTTTTGAAACATCCGGACCTGCGGCAACTGCCGACAGTGCGGTAGCGACAAGACTCAAGGCGATCAGCGATTTGCGAATAGACATGATAAAACTCCATTTTGATGATTGCGGTGCCCTGTTGAGTTCATCAGTAGGGCTGGTGATGCAACTGCTGCATCACTGGGGTTAATGTAGAACTCGGGTACTGTCAGCAGCATGACCCAGAAATTACAGATATGTAGGATTTGGGTCACAAGCCGAATATCATGGAGTTTTCTTGCTGTCTTGCGTGATCGTGAAACGCGGGCAGAATTAACAACACCCACCCGCCAGGTCATCCAAAATTGGGCAGTCAGGTCGTTCATTGTCTGGGCAATGTGTTAGCAGCGAAGCCAAGGTCCGTTGCATGGACTGCATGGCCTCAATGCGTACGGCCAAGTCCTCAACATGCTTTTGTGCAACGCGTTTGACACTGGCACTGGCACGCGTTCGGTTGCGCCACAATCCCACCAGTTCCGCAATCTCGATCATGGAAAACCCAAGTTCCCGCCCGCGTTTGATGAACTGCAGAGTGCGCACATCTGCCTCGCCATATTGACGGTAACCGCTGTCTGTACGTGCCACTGGAGCCAGTAAACCCAGTCCTTCATAGTGCCTGATCATCTTGGCCGACACCTTGGAAAGACGCGCTGCGACACCAATTGTCACCGGCCAAACGGTGCCAACCAAGTCAGCAGTGACCTTTATGTCAGCTTTCATTGGACGACGATATAGCCTTCGTCCGTGATGGCCTTGGAAATCAGTTCAGGCGCACACGTGGAAACCACCTCCACCTTATTGAGGTGTCGATCAATCGTCACTTCGGCTTTTGGATCAATCCCTTTGACGGCACGAGCGACTGCTTTTTCACAATGGCCACATGTCATGCCCGTGACGGTGAAAGATTGGTTCATAAAAACTCCTTTTAAACATTGGAAAGCATAGCTTGAAGCCTCCCACCATGGGAAGGTCAAGGGTTAGAAGCATGGAATCTTTGTGCTTGACCTTGCCATGGTGTCAAGGATTACGCTTGCCGGCATGACTACTTATCCAACACAATCAATCGTCACTACTATTTCTGAACCAGTGGACATAGGCATAGGGGGCATGACTTGCGCCTCTTGCGTTTCAAGAGTCGAAAAGGCGCTCAGAAAAGTGCCGGGTGTTCAAGATGCCACTGTCAACTTGGCCACCGAGTCGGCCCGCATTTTGGCAGCACCAGGTGTGCACATGCAGGCGCTCCTGCGCCGCGCCGTGCGCGACGCAGGCTACGAACCTCGGACCGCCGAGGCGGGTCTAGATGCTCAAGAAGCTTCACCTTGGTCGGGCTTTATGCCTGTGGCCATAGGACTGCTTCTGTCTATGCCGCTGACTGTTCCCATGCTGGGTGACCTGTTCGAACAGCACTGGATGCTGCCCCCGTGGTGGCAATTTTTACTGGCAACACCCGTACAGTTCGGCCTTGGCGCACGCTTTTACAGGGCGGGGTTGCACGCACTCAAGGCCCGAACCGGCAACATGGACCTGTTGGTATCTATTGGCACGACAGCAGGTTGGGCGTTGTCGGTGTGGTTGTGGTTGACGGCCGAAGCAGGTGCCGTGGTTCATCTTTACTTCGAAGGCTCAGCGATTGTTATCACGCTTGTGTTGCTGGGCAAGTGGCTCGAAGTCCGTGCCAAGTGGCAAACAACCTCCGCCATACGCGCCCTCCATGCGCTACGCCCCAACATGGCTCATCTGCTGGGGCTGGACGGCGAAGTGGATGTTCCCGTGGCTGAGGTGCTTGTCAGTGACAAACTGGTGGTCAAGCCTGGCGAACGTTTTCCGGTTGATGGAACGCTGTTTGAAGGGCATACCGAGGTGGACGAGTCCATGCTCACAGGCGAGCCCCTTCCCGTAGCCAAAGACGTGGGCACAGCCCTCACAGGTGGCTCAATCAATGGCGAAGGGCGTATCGTGATGCAGGTCGGCGCAGTAGGCAACGAAACCGTGTTGTCCCACATCATCCGGCTGGTGGAGGACGCGCAAGCTGCCAAAGCACCGATCCAGCGGATGGTGGATCAGGTCAGTGCGGTATTTGTTCCAGTGGTTCTGGTGCTGGCAGTCGCCACTCTGCTGGGCTGGTGGCTGACAGGGCATTCGTTTGAGCTCGCAGTGATTCGCGCCGTGGCTGTGCTGGTGATTGCATGCCCCTGCGCATTGGGCCTGGCTACACCAGCAGCCATCATGGCGGGCACTGGCGTGGCTGCTAAGCATGGCATTTTGATCAAGGATGCCCAGGCCCTTGAGTTGGCCCACAAGGTTGATGTGGTTGCGTTTGACAAAACTGGCACGCTGACAGTAGGTAGACCCAAATTGACGAGCCTGTTCCCGTTGCATGGGATCTCCGAGGACGAAGTGCTGCAGATAGCAGCAAGTGTGCAAAGCGGTAGCGAGCATCCACTGGCGCGTGCTGTGGTGGCAAGAGCTCAAGAGTGTGGACAAGTGTTCGAAGCTCCCGAGAGTGTTCGCTCAATCGCCGGTCGAGGCACCGAGGGTGCGGTGGGTGCGCGCAATTTCTTGATTGGTAGCCTGAGATGGATGGAAGAACTCAATGTTGACACCCTCGCAGTGAAAGCGCGGACTGTCGAGTGGCAGAGCCAGGGTGCCACTGTTTCTGCGATGGCTGAGCGCACGGCACAAGGCTTGACTCTGCGAGCAGTAATGGCGTTTGGAGATGAACCCAAGCCAGGAGCGAAGGAAGCGCTCGCCACGTTGCGGCGACGCGGTATCAAAACCGTGATGATTTCCGGTGACAACCAAGGTGCTGCCGAAGTTATGGCACGTCGCCTTGGCTTGCGACCAGAGGACGGTGAAGTCATGGCGGAAGTGCTGCCAGGCGAAAAGGCCGCCAGGGTCATTGCCCTCAAAGAGGGCGGTTATACCGTTGCCATGGTGGGCGATGGAGTTAACGACGCTCCTGCACTTGCCGTTGCGGATGTTGGCTTTGCAATGGGCAACGGCACCGATGTTGCAATGCACGCAGCAGGGATCACCCTCATGCGAGGCGATCCCACGCTAGTCGTTGCCTCGCTGGATATTTCAGATAAGACCGTTGCCAAAATTCGTCAAAATCTATTCTGGGCGTTTGCCTATAACGTTGCAGGCATTCCTTTGGCGGCGTTCGGCTTTTTAAGCCCAGTCATGGCCGGTGCCGCAATGGCTTTGAGCTCGGTCAGCGTAATGAGTAATGCACTGCTACTAAAGCGTTGGAAACCGGACAAACAATAGGTTTTTATGCTGCGCAAAGCTGCTCTTCACACCTGCATATTCATGACATCTGTATATGCCTGGACAACCCTGTTGCGTACCTGCAAGGTCGCCTGAAACGCGACATTTGATTTAACACCTGCCAACATGGTTTGCTCAAGGCTAACGGTTGGATTTTCGAGGGTGAACGCCGTGGTAAGTCGCCCAGACTCTTTTTGAAGATTGCTTGTTGAACTCAAGGCCTGCACCAGAGCATCCTGAAATCCGGTTTCAGATGAACCCTGACTTTTGCGGAGCGGTGGATTTAGATCCACGACAGCACGTATTAATTCGGGTGACTTGATTGTGAGGTTCATGAGCATGCCTATAGGCTGCAAATCGGCTGAGTTGAGGGCAAGTGCCCAACCGCCCAGTGCGCACGGCACTGGGCTCTAATGCGGGCAAAACCTCTTGGGTACGCCTGCACCGGTCAGTACCCTAGTTGCGGTTGTGTTTATAAATGCCTTGGGCCAGCTTAGCTACCTCGTCTCCTTTCATGGTGATCGATTGACCGTCTGCTGTTTCCATCGTTGTGCCTTCTTGCATGCGCACGGCTTTTCCGAACTGACTTTCCATGGCCATCTTGCCGTCTTTGAACTGATACACAGTTGAGCCGTCCTTGAGTTGGGTGGACTTCACGACATCGGTGTTGTCCAAAGCGAAAGCCGACAAAGCGGGCAACACAAGACTCAGAACCAGAATGGATTTACGAATTGACATGATAAAACTCCTTCAAGATGATTGCAGTTCTCCCCGAAGTTTCTCGGGGACTGGTGACGCAACTGCTGCATCACTGGTGTTAATGTAGAAGTCCAACCCCAACAAAGGCATGACCGCAAAATTACAAAAAGGACGCCTAAAGAAAGTTTTCGGATCACATTGACGGGTTCTGAAAAACGACATCAAGCATCGCGAACGTTTTCCGGTTGATGGAACGTTGTTTGAGGGGCATACCGAGGTGGACGAATCCATGCTCACTGGCGAGCCCCTTCCCGTAGCCAAAGACGTGGGCACAGCCCTCACAGGTGGCTCAATCAATGGCGAAGGGCGCATCGTGATGCAGGTCGGCGCAGTAGGCAGCGAAACCGTGTTGTCCCACATCATCCGGGTGGTGGAGGACGCGCAAGCTGCCAAAGCACCGATCCAGCGGATGGTCTATCAGTTCAGCGCGGTATTTGTTCCAGTGGTTCTGGTGCTGGCAGTCGTCATTCTGCTGACATGGCATTCGTTTGTGTGTGGTGAGTAATGCACTACAGTTAAAGCGATGGAAGGCTGCACAGTGAAGCGTGGAAGTGGTGACGAAGTGCTCTTGAAATTTTGCAGAACATGACACCCCATGTGCCTGGCGAACCACTAAAGCCGAGCAGATCGCAACCGCAGTGCATTGCCAATAACCGACACCGAACTAAAGCTCATTGCCAAGGCAGCAATCATAGGTGACAGTACCCAACCGGTGAAGGGATAGAGGACCCCAGCAGCCACGGGGATGCCCAGTGCGTTGTACAGGAATGCAAACATCAGGTTCTGTTTCATGTTGCCGACAGTGGCATTTGAGAGTGCCAGGGCGATAGAAATGCCACGCAAATCCCCCTTGACCAGAGTGACCTGAGCGCTGTTCATTGCCACATCAGTTCCCGTTCCCATTGCAATTCCCACATTGGCTTTTGCCAGGGCCGGGGCATCATTGATGCCGTCACCCGCCATGGCCACGATACGGCCGTCCTTTTGCAGCTGCTCGACCAAATTGAGTTTGTCTTGAGGCTTGACCTCCCCATGTACTTCATCGATGCCGAGCTTTGCGCCAACTGCTTTGGCCGTGGTCAGACCGTCACCCGTTGCCATCACAATGCGGATGCCTGATGCCTTGAGTGTCCTGAGGGCCTCCATCGAACTGGTCTTGATGGGATCGGAGACCGCGAGCAATCCGGCGAGCTTTCCATCAACGGCAAGGTGCATGACGCTGGCACCTTCGGTCCGCAGGGCTTCAGCCTGTCCTTTCAACTCATCCACCGCAATCTTCATTTGCTGCATCAGAGTAGTATTTCCCAAGACCAAATGTTTTCCTGCAACTTGGCCTTGCACACCAATGCCAGAGCCTGATTCAAAGTTCTCTGGCTTTTCCAATATGAGTTTGCGATCACGCGCGGCGGTCACAATGGCTGCCGCCAAAGGATGTTCGCTTCCCTGATCAAGGCTTGCGGCAAGACGCAAAACTTCGTCAGCTTCGTACCCAGCACTCGGCACCGTCTTTTCAAAACTTGGGTGCCCTTCTGTCAGAGTACCGGTTTTATCGATGATCAGGGTGTCGATCTTGCGCAGGTTTTCAATGGCTGCGGCGTCGCGAAACAGTATTCCCTGCGTCGCCCCTTTCCCAGTGGCCACCATGATCGACATGGGTGTGGCCAGCCCCAGTGCGCAGGGGCAAGCGATGATCAATACGGCGACGGCGTTGATCAATCCGTACACCCAGCTTGGCTCAGGACCCCAAAGCCCCCAACCAATGAAAGTGAGCATGGCGATGCTTACAACTGCCACGACAAAGTACCCAGCGACCTCATCCGCCATGCGCTGCATCGGAGCCCTAGAGCGTTGGGCCTGTGCGACCATTTGAACGATTTGGGACAGGACGGTGTCAGACCCGATTTTTTCAGCCTTCATCACCAACGCGCCACTGGTGTTCAGCGTTGCACCAATGATCTTGTCGCCCACGCGTTTGGTAACAGGCAGAGGTTCGCCAGTCAACATGGACTCATCGAGTGCACTGCTGCCTTCAGTGACGATGCCATCGACTGGAACCTTTTCGCCCGGGCGCACCCGCAACAAGTCACCCAGATGAACATGCGAGAGTTCAATGTCCTCCTCGGTGCCATCGGTTTTCACACGGCGCGCCGTTTTTGGTGCCAGTCCCAGCAGCGATTTGATTGCCGCTGAAGTCTGGGAACGCGCCTTGAGTTCCAGCATTTGCCCCAAAAGTGTCAGTGAAATGATGACCGCAGCCGCTTCAAAATAGACAGCCACCCGGCCCATGGAGATGAATGAATCCGGAAATACACCTGGCACAATGGTCGCCACCACGCTGTAGAGGTACGCTGCTCCAGTGCCAAGACCAATCAATGTCCACATATTGGGACTGCGGTTCATGACGGACTCTGCACCGCGTACAAAAAACGGCCATCCCGCCCACAGGACGATGGGCGTTGCCAGCGCAAATTCGACCCAACTCTGCACCGTCATATCCATCCACTGCAGGCGATGGCCCACCATCGCCAGCACAAAAACCACGGCAGTGAGAGGCAGCGTCCACCAAAAACGCCGCTGAAAGTCTTGCAGCTCTGAATTTTCCTCATCATCGAGCGCAGGCATCAGGGGTTCCAGCGTCATCCCACATTTCGGGCAGTTGCCTGGATGATCCTGGCGAATTTCGGGGTGCATGGGGCAGGTGTAAATCGTCCCTGCAACCGTTGGTGCAGCGGCCGTTTTGGCAGTGGGTTCCCCCATGTACTGCATGGGAGCGGCATCGAATTTCGTTTTGCACTTGGGGCCGCAAAAGAAGAACGTACGACCCATATGCTTGGATCGGTGAAAGGACTGGTCCGTCACCGTCATACCGCACACGGGATCCTTCAGAGCCTCAGTGCTGCCTTTTTCGGTGCTATTGTCTGCTTGAGGCACAGCGCTCCCGGCGCCATGGTGGTGCGCATGCGCGTGTTCGTCGTGTTGGTGGGTATTCATAGTATTTCTGCAATGTTTGTCAGGTCAACAAGACCGGGGCATCGGGAAGCTCGTTAACGCGCGCTTCCTGCGCTGGGAAATACGCTCCGATCAGGTTGGCAAGTGCCGCAATGCCCTGCAATGCGCCGGCTTGGAACGCGGCACTGGAAAACGCCTTTTGCATGTCATGGCAGATGGCGGCCCAAGTTTCATTGCCAGCTTTGGCATGGATTCCCCGGTCTGCAACGATTTCAACCGCATGGTCTGCCAGCAAAACGTAAATCAGGACACCGTTGTTGTGCTCGGTGTCCCAGACTCGCAGTTGGGAGAACACTTCAAGGGCGCGCTCGCGCGAGGATTGGCCCTTGAGCAAGCGCATGCCGTCCAGACCACCTTCCACGGCAAATCGAATCTCGCCGCCATGCTGTTGTTCGCTGGACTGGATCGCTTGCTCTATGGCGCGCAGGCTCTGTGGCGTGAAGGCCCGGTGCAACTGCCAATCGGTAAACAGCAGGTGTCGCATAAAACGCTGGATATGCATGGCTACCACCTTCCCGACGCGCCGCCGCCGCCGAAACCACCACCGCCACCCCGGAATCCGCCACCGCCGAATCCACCTCGACCACCACCAGAATAGCCTCCGACGCCACGAAGCAGTGTGCCTGCTCCAATCAATGTGACAAACATGGAAGCAATACCGGCCAAGATGGCATAAAGCAAGGTCCCAATCAACATCCAGGCAAGGCCAGTCACGATGGCCCCCGTGATCAAGGACCCACCAAACTTTCCAACGACATGGCGCAGCACACCGCCAACTCCCAGGGCCACAATGAACAGAAATGGCACGAACTGCCGAAGACTCTGATCGTTCCCTCTTGGGTTGCTCTGGGTTGCCGGTAGAGGTTCACCATCCACCACCTGCATGATCTGCGCCGTGCCGGCTTGCACACCGCCGTAGAAATCACCTTGCTTGAAGCGCGGCACGATGGTCTCGCTGATGATGCGCTTGCTGACGATGTCTGACAGTGCGCCTTCCAGGCCATAGCCCACTTCGATGCGTACGGTGCGATCGTCCTTTGCCACCACCAGAATGACGCCGTCATCTACCTTCTTGCGCCCCAGCTTCCATTGCTCGGCCACCCGCAAGGCATATTGCTCAATGCCTTCGGGCAGCGTGGTGGCAAGCATCAGCACGGCCAACTGTGTGCCCTTGCGCGCTTCAAAAGCTGTCAATGCTTGTTCGAGCTGGGCTTTCTGCTCCTGCGTGAGCGTGCTGCTCCGGTCGGTGACGTGTCCCACTAGGGGAGGCACTGCGACCTGTGCATCGGCAAGTCCTGGAACGAACAATGCAAACGTCAGCCAGACAGCAAGACACCCGCGGTGCATCGCCCCTTTGATGGTCATTTTGTGACTCCGGATGCCGCGCCTTGTGGCGCAGCCGCTGGGCGGTCAAAGCTGACGGACGGTGGCTTGGAGATTTCCTTCTCGTTCTCCACCGTGAAATTGGCTTTTTCTTTGTATCCAAACACCATTGCAGTCAGATTCGATGGGAATGACCTCACCGTCACGTTGTACTCCTGAACTGATTTGATGTACCGGTTGCGGGCGACCGTGATGCGGTTTTCTGTGCCCTCCAGCTGCGCCTGCAAATCTCTGAATGCCTGGTTGGCTTTGAGATTGGGGTAGTTCTCGGATACCACCAGCAGGCGCGACAGGGCTCCCGACAATTGGCCTTGTGCCTGTTGGAACTTCTGAAAAGCAGCAGGGTCGTTGATCAGCTCAGGCGTCGCCTGTATGGACGTTGCCCTTGAGCGCGCCTCGACCACTTTGATCAACGTGTCTTGCTCAAACTGGGTCTCGCCCTTGACGGTGCTGACCAGGTTGGGCACCAGATCCGATCGACGCTGATACTGGTTCAGCACCTCCGCCCAGCTGGCCTTGATCTGCTCGTCGGTGCTCTGAAAGCTGTTGTATCCACAGCCCGTCAACCCAAGGATCGCGGCAGACATGATGAAGATGAGAAGTTTGCGCATTTTTTGTGCCTCCGATATAAATGAAATATGCCAGCGTTATGCGCAGCAGCAGGCGACTTTGTTATCCAGGCTGCTCTGGCACCCAGATGTCTTCGAGAATCCAGAAGAGACCACACGCGTGCGGCCACTTGCCAGGTCCACCTCCACACGAGTTACACCAGGAACAGCTTGCAATGCTGTCGTGACATGTTTCACGCACGATTCGCATGTGATGTCGTGAACCCTCAAATCACCTTCGATTCCCTTTTTTCTATTTTGCGAAACAATCCCAGTAGCTCCACATGGCTCAGCCACCAGATGTCGCAGACGACTGATGAAAGTGCGGAAAAAAACGTGGCGTCTGCTGGGCGTAACGCGTATACATCTCGCCAAATTGCGACCGCATCTCTGCCTCTTCGGTGACTGCCAAGCGCCCATACATCGTTAGCAAGACTGGAAACATCAACAGGGTTAACAAGGTCGGCCATTGCAATAGGAAGCCAAAGAGAATCAGGACAAAGGCCACATATTGCGGATGACGGATACGGGCGTAAGGTCCCGCCGTTGCCAATACGTGCCTGCGTTGGGCGTGGTACAGCACATTCCAAGCACTCGACAACAGGTAGAAACCCAGGCCCAGGAAGATATAACTCGCAATATGAAGAGGCCCCCAATGCGGATCACCCTTTTCGCCCAGCAGTGTGGACCATAAATGTCCAGCGTCATGGGTCAGGATGTCCAAGCCAGGGTATTTGGTTTGCAACCAACCGGACAGAAGATAGATGGTCAATGGGAACCCGTACATCTCCACAAACAGGGCCACGATAAAGGCAGAGAACGCACTAAACGTTCTCCAATCCCTGGCCGTTGCGGGTTTGAAGAAGCTGTAGCCAAACATGATGAAAATCGCTGAATTGAAGATCACCAACGTCCACAACCCATAGGCAGGTTGATCATGGCTCATGCTGATTCTCCCGGCCGCGGATTGCTCGATTTGCTGGAATCATCAATGGGTGGACCGCCACCTTGACCGTGACCATGAGCTCCGTGTCCGTGGTGCATGAAGACATGCATCAAGGGACATGCCAACAAGAGCAGCCAGGGCAAAGCTCCTGCAACATGAGCCAGGTGCTCCGTCAACAAGTAATACGCAGCTGCTGCGCCAATCACCAATAGTCCCACGGCGTATCGGGAACTCCAAAAGCTTGGCGGTTGGTCTGGGGTTTCATGGTCATGGTCCATGATTGGGCTCCTTACTTTGCGGGATCGTCAGGAAGGCGATCCATCATCATTTGCATCATGGAAGTCATCATTTCCATGCGCTTTTCCATCATCTCGGGGTGGGCCATCATGTCCAAGGGCACACGCCCTTTGTTTGCGCCAGAGTCCGTGCTGCCCATGCCTTTCATGCCACCCATGGAGGCCATCGAACCCATCATGTTCATGCCGTCTTGCATGGCCTTCGCGTGATCAGCCATAAGCGCGTTGCGTTCTTCCGGTGTTTTTGCCGCCATCATCTTTTCATGCATCTCGCGCATAACTTTCATTTGGCTATCCATAGCGGCCATCGATTCCTTGACCAATGCTTTCGGCTTGGCTACAGCCGCCTTTTTTACAGAATCAGCCGGATGATGTTGAACATGTTGGGCGTCCGTTTGCGCATAGGCGCCAAATGCAGCGGCAGCCATAACTAGAGGCAGAACAGTTTGACGAAAAGTTGTCATTTGAAACTCCGGTTGGTGGAAATGGGTAATGCCAATGCCATGCCCAAATTGGTGAGCAGTGCGAGTGAAGCAGTCAGAGCGCCAAGCGTCCGTGCGCTAAGCAACTTATTGAAAGCTTTCGCTGGATGGAAAAGTTCAATATCGACAAGTGGAGGATTCCGCATGTGAATTCCTTTGCACCTCGCCCAGACGTTGTTTGAAGATGGCCTCTTGGTTACCACACTTGCACCAGATCATGATGCGGTGCTGAAATGTCCGCATCACTCCTGGTTACGGGCTCGTTAGCGGCGGTTTTCCAATTTGACGTAGTAAGCCAGCCTGCCGACCTCATCCCCGTTCATGGTGATTGTTTGACCATTCGCGGTTTCCATCGCTGCGCCTTCTTGCATGCGAACAACTTTTCCAAACTTGTTTTCCATGGCCATCTTGCCGTCTTTAAACTGATGCACGATAGCGCCGTCCTTGAGTTGGGTGGACTTCACAATATCCTGATTGGTCACTGCGAATGCAGACAGGGCAGGCAAAGCAAGACTCAGAACCAGAATGGATTTACGAATTGACATGATAAAACTCCTTCAAGATGATTGCAGTTCTCCCCGAAGTTTCTCGGGGACCGGTGACGCAACTGCTGCATCACTGGTGTTAATGTAGAAGTCCAACCCCAACAAAGGCATGACCGCAAAATTACAAAAAAGACACCTAAAGAAAGTTTTCGAATCACATTGACGGGTTCTGAAAAACACGAACGTCTCGGTGGATTAATGCTCTTCCTCCACGCCGGCTTATGCACTCAGTCTCAGTTGGAAAACGCTCAAGTGCCAAGTCTGAGTTCATAGATGCATGAAGGCAACAGCCCAGATGCGGTCTCAAAGACTTTGTGTCTTTGCCAGGTAATCGGTTAGTCAACGACGATATCCAGAAGTGCGAATTTCGTCAGAGTCAGTCAGATCAATCAAATTGCCTTCTTCACTGTCGTCTTAATGCCAACAGCTGATTGAAATAGAAAGTCGAGCATGAGATTTCGAAGATGACACAAATGTAATTTTCGGGTCAACTTGTTGTTCGTTTCGGCGGTTCAAAATCGGACATCCAATTTCACAAAGGAGTTCCCTCATGAACGCTCGTTCTTTTTTCACCTTGATTCTGGCTGTTGCTGGAGTGGGATTTTCGACACTTGGCTTGGCGCAAATGGATCACGGCAGTATGAAGGGCGGTGCCATGGCTGGTGGCAGCATGCAGGGAAGCGCTGCCACCATGGCGGCCCAACATGGCGCCGACACCAGCATGGCTGAAGGCACGGTCAAGCGGGTCGACAAGACAAAGGGAACAGTGACCCTGGCGCATGGGTCGGTGAACGGCATGCCGCCCATGACCATGGCCTACAAGGTCAAGGACATCACTTGGCTCGACAAGATGCAGGTCGGACAAAAGATTCGCTTTGCCACCGACCCCGCCGACGGAGGCATGGCCGTGCTGCGTTTTGAAGCATTGAAATAACTGATACAAGTTTTATGCGCTGGTCAAGGTTCTGGTGGCTGCGCACCAACAATGCCGGTTTGAAGTCATACTGCAATCTCTGCATGCCAGCCAAGATACCTGGATGATCATCCACACGGTCGATGGGCAATGCATCGGCCCCTTGCTGCAAAACCTGGGATTGAACCTGGCTCGCCTGTAAAACGACGCGACTGCCCTTGAAGTAACGGCCTTGGCCACGTGTGATCTGGCGGATGCCCAAACTCTGAAAGTGACGATGACGCCGTGGTATTTTGTCAACGGCAAACCGCTGCCACAGTTCGGTTTTGACGAGTTAATGAAGCTCGTCGAAGACGCACTCGCCCAACATCTATAGGATCATTATGAAAGACATTTTTCAATCGGCTGCCTTATTGACGCTGCTGGCCTGGGGCAGTGCTGCGCCTGTGCTGGCACAGGAGACCTTGCCCGGCGCCCAGCTCGAAGGTTTGCTGGCCATCGCCAAAGCGAGCAACCCGGACTACGCCAGCATGCGCAAGGAAGCCCAAGCCGCCAGCGAGCGAGTCGTTATGGCCGGCGCCTTGATGGACCCGAAATTCCGGGTGGAATGGATGGACATCACCAAGGGCGGTTCGCAATCAGCCACGCTGTTGCCCAACGAAACCGGCAGTACCAAATACACCTTCATGCAAGACCTGCCCTGGTGGGGAAAACGCGATTTGAAGCGTGCCATTGCTGGTCAGGAGGCACAAGCTGTTGACGGCAAGGCACAAGGGACTTGGGCGGAACTGGCCGCCAAAGTGAAAACCACCCATGCCCAGCGTTACTTTCTGTACAACACCAAGAAACTCACACAGGAATTACTCGACCTGACCAACCGCTTGTCCAATGTGGCCCAGGTGCGCTACGCCGGAGGGTTGGCCATGCAGCAGGATGCCATTCGCGCCCAGGTGGAGCAAACCACCATGCAGACTGAATTGGTGGCACTAGAAAGCGAAGCCCGCCAGGCCGACGCACGGCTTAACGCCTTGTTAGCGCGGCCAAGCAGCGCGCCCTTGGCTGCGCCTGAGCGTCTGTCAGTTTTGCCTGCTGCGGAGAAGTTCGATGCCGATTCCTTGCTGGAGCGGGCGCATCAGCGTAACCCGCAGCTTTTCTCGGAGGACGCACGTATCAAGGCAGCAGAGCTGTCACGTGAGCTCAGCCTGAAGAACCGCTACCCGGACTTCACGCTGGCCATCACGCCCACGCAAATGCAGAGCCGCGTCACCGAGTGGGGTCTGATGCTGGAGATGAACATTCCACTGCAACAGGGCACACGACGGGCTCAGGAGCGTGAGGCCCAAGCCATGCTGGCGGCAGCTCAGTCCCGTCGTGAGGCCGTGGCTAACCAAGTCGCATCCGATTTGTCTGAAAACCTGGCTGGCATACAAGCGGCGCAAAGGACAGAGCAACTTGTCAAGACCAGCTTGTTGCCACAGGCCGAATTGACTTTTCAGGCGGCCTTGGCGGGATACGAAAACGGCAAACTCGACTTTGCCACTCTGCTGGACGCACAGCGGCAAATTCGCCAGGCCCGCTTGGGACAACTGAAGGCGCAAGTTGACGCGCAGATGCGTCTGGCTGAGATTGAAAAGTTATTGGGAGAAGAATTATGAAATCAGGTGCAGCTATCTCTGTAGGTGTTATCGCTTTGGTTGCTGCCGTGGGCAGTGGTTATTGGTTAGGACAGTCGGGCAAGGCAGCACAACATGCGCCAACTGCCGCAGTTCAGGCCACAGGCGCACCAGATACCCCCAAACAGCCAAAACTGTTGTACTACCGCAATCCCATGGGCCTACCCGACACCTCGCCGGTGCCGAAAAAAGACCCGATGGGCATGGATTACATCGCCGTGTTTGAGGGCGCATCCACCGACGACAGCGCTGCTTCTCCGAATCAGGTCAACATCAGCACCCAGAAGGTCCAGAAACTTGGTGTGCGTGCCGAAGCCGCCCAGCTGCGCAGCCTGGATCGGACCATTCATGCCGCCGGCCGCGTGGAGCCCGATGAACGCCGCATTGCGATGATTTCGCCAAAGTTTGAAGGTTATGTCGAGCGCTTGCATGTCAATGTGACCGGCCAGTATGTGGCCAAAGGCCAGCCGCTGTTTGAGGTTTACAGCCCGGAGCTGGTGTCGGCGCAGCGTGAATATGCGATTGCGGTACAGGGCGCCGCGTCACTCAAGGGTGCCGACAGCTCGGCGCAGTTGGGCATGGGGCGACTGGTCGAATCGAGCCTGCAGCGGCTCAAGAACTGGGATATTTCCGAGGAGCAGATCAAGGCCCTGGTGGCCTCTGGTGATACCAGACGCACGATGACTTTTCGCTCACCGGTGTCGGGCATCGTGACCGAAAAGAAGGCGGTGCAGGGTATGCGTTTCATGCCCGGTGACGCGCTTTATCAGGTGTCCGATTTGTCGGCCGTCTGGGTGGTGGCGGATGTGTTTGAACAAGATCTGGGACTGGTCAGGACCGGCGCAAAAGCGCAGGTCAGGATCACCGCTTACCCCGACAAGCTGTTCGAGGGAAAGGTGACTTATGTCTACCCCACACTTAAAGCAGAAACGCGAACGGTGCCGGTGCGGGTGGAGATGGCTAACCCGGGCGGACTGCTCAAGCCCGGAATGTTTGCCCAGATGGAACTTCAAGTCTCGGGCAAAGCTCAGGCGGTGACTGTGCCGGTGTCGGCGGTGATCGACAGCGGTACCCGGCAAATTGTCTTGGTCCAGCTCAAAGAGGGCCGCTTCGAGCCGCGCGAGGTCAAACTCGGTGCGCGCAGCGACACCTATGTCGAAGTGATCGACGGGGTCAAGGAAGGTGAGCAGGTGGTGGTTGCGGCCAACTTCCTGATTGATGCCGAAAGCAATCTCAAGGCCGCAATAGGTGGCTTCGCGGGCGCAGCAACACCCAATTCTGCGGCACCGGCCGCATCTGGTGCAGCCGGCCCGGCCAGCGCCGGTCATCAGGCGCAAGGCACGGTCGAAGAGGTAGATGCCAAGACCGGTACGGTCAGCATTGCCCACGGTCCCATTGCCAGCCTCAAATGGCCAGCGATGACGATGGAGTTCAACGTGGCCAACGAGGCATTGCTCAAAACACTCAA
This sequence comes from Rhodoferax fermentans, assembly GCF_002017865.1. Taxonomy (NCBI): domain Bacteria; kingdom Pseudomonadati; phylum Pseudomonadota; class Betaproteobacteria; order Burkholderiales; family Comamonadaceae; genus Rhodoferax; species Rhodoferax fermentans. The sequence continues at coordinate 92,264 of NZ_MTJN01000002.1, forward strand.
GCCAGGCGCCAAAGTGGCGGTCGAGTTTGTCGAGCGCCAACCCGGTGAGTGGGTGATCACCAGTGTCAAGCCGCTTACAGCGGGCCAGGCCTCCACTGGCAGCGACGCGCACGCCGGTCATTAATGGGAATCCGCAATGCTTTCAAAAATCATTGATTGGTCAGGCCGCAACCGTTTTCTGGTGCTGCTGGCCACCCTGTTCATTCTTGCGGGCGGTGTTTTCGCCGTGCTGCGTACGCCGATTGATGCACTGCCGGACTTGTCGGACGTGCAGGTCATCGTTTACACCGAAGTTCCCGGCCAGGCGCCGCAGGTGGTGGAAGACCAAGTGACCTACCCGCTGACCAGCGCCATGTTGTCGGTGCCTAAATCGAAAGTGGTGCGCGGCTTCTCGTTTTTTGGTGCGTCGTTTGTCTACATCATTTTCGAAGACGGCACCGACATTTACTGGGCACGTTCACGGGTGCTGGAGTACCTGAACTTTGCCTCCGGCCGTATGCCTAAGGGCGTCACGCCACAGATCGGGCCGGACGCCACCGGCGTTGGCTGGGTCTACGAATACGCGTTGATCGCCAAGAACAAAACCCTGGCCGAATTACGCAGCATTCAGGACTGGTATGTGCGTTACCAGTTGACCAAGGCCCACGGCGTGGCCGAGGTCGCGTCGATTGGCGGCTTTGTCCAGACCTATCAGGTGACCGTCGACCCGGTCAAGCTGCGTTCCTACGGCATTCCGCTGATGAAGGTGGCGCAGGTGATTCGCGACTCGAACCGCGATGTGGGGGGCCGTGCGGTCGAGATGGCCGAGACCGAGTACATGGTGCGTGGCAAAGGCTATCTGCGTGGCAAAGGCGACATCGAGATGCTGGTGGTCAAGGCCGACAAGGGCACACCGGTGCTGATTCGTGACATTGCCCGTGTGGAACTGGTGCCCGACGAGCGCCGTGGCTTGACGGAACTCAATGGTGAGGGCGAAGTGGTCTCAGGCATTGCCATGGCGCGTTACGGTGAAAACGCGCTGGAAGTCATCGCCAACCTCAAAGACAAGATTGCCGAGATTGGCCCGGGCCTGCCCGAAGGGGTGACAGTGCAGGCGGTGTATGACCGCTCCGAGCTGATCTACCGCGCCATTGACACCCTCAAACGAACACTGCTGGAAGAATCGCTGATCGTTGCCGCCGTGTGTATCGTCTTTCTGCTGCATGTGCGCAGCGCCTTGGTAGCGATTCTGATGCTGCCAGTGGGCATTCTGATGGCGTTTATCGCCATGCGGTTGCTGGGCATGAGCTCGAATCTGATGAGCCTGGGCGGCATTGCGATTGCCATCGGCGCGATGATTGACGCGGCGATTGTGATGATCGAGAACGCCCATAAACACCTGGAGCGCCTGCCCGAAAACCACAGCACGCATGACCGTTTTGAGGCCATGCTGGCTGCCTGCAAGGAGGTTGGCCCGGCGCTGTTTTTCTCGCTGCTGATCATCACCGTGTCGTTTTTACCGGTGTTTGCACTGGAAGGGCAGGAGGGGCGGCTGTTCTCGCCGTTGGCCTACACCAAGACCTTTTCCATGGCCAGTGCGGCGCTGCTGTCGGTGACGCTGGTGCCGGTGCTGATGCTGCTGTTTATCCGCGGCAAGGTGATGCCCGAGTCCAAAAATCCAGTGAACCGGTTTCTGATCTGGGTCTACCGGCCAATCATCACCGGCGTGATGCGTTGGAAAAAAGTGACCATCTTCCTGGCACTGTTGACACTGCTGGTTTCCTGGTATCCGGCCTCCAGGTTGGGTTCTGAATTCATGCCCACGCTCAACGAAGGCAGCCTGCTCTACATGCCAGCTTCGTTGCCCGGCATGTCGATCACCAAGGCCGCTGAGTTGTTACAAACGCAGGACAAGATCATCAAGAGTTTCCCCGAGGTGGCCTCGGTTTTTGGCAAGGCAGGGCGCGCCAACACCGCCACCGACCCGGCGCCGACCGAGATGTTCGAGACCGTGATCAACCTCAAACCCGAGTCCGAATGGCGTGCCGGTCTGACCATGGACAAGTTGATCGCCGAGATGGACAAGGCGCTGCAGTTCCCCGGTGTGGCCAACTCCTGGACCATGCCGATCAAGGCGCGCATCGACATGTTGTCCACCGGCATCCGTACGCCGATTGGCATCAAGGTGTTTGGCAAGGACCTGATTGAAATGGAAAAGCTGGCCCGGCAGATCGAAGCCGTGGTCAAGACCGTGCCGGGCACCAGCAGTGCCTTTGCCGAGCGCATCACCGGCGGCTTTTACCTCAACATCGAACCCGATCGCACGCAGTTGGCGCGGTACGGCCTGGCCGTGGGCGACCTGCTTGACGTGGTTGGCAGCGCCTTGGGGGGGGAGATGGTGACAACGACGGTCGAGGGCCGGGAACGCTTTGGCGTGACGGTGCGTTACCCGCGTGAATTACGTGGCGACCCGCAGCAAATCGCACGTGAGGTGCTGGTGCCAACCATGGATGGCGCGATGATCCCGCTGGGACAATTGGCCAAGGTAGTGGTGGCCAAGGGCGCACCGGGCATCCGGACCGAAAATGCTCTTTTGTCGGCCTACATCTATGTTGACATCCGCGACCGTGACATTGGCGGTTATGTGCATGACGCTAAAAAAGCCGTGGCCGAGCAGGTGACCTTCCCAAGTGGTTATTACGCCACCTGGAGCGGCCAGTTCGAGAACATGGAGCGCGCCATCGAGAAAATGAAGGTGGTGATTCCGGTCACGCTGCTGATCATCTTCCTGCTGCTGTACCTGAATTTCCGGCGCATCACCGAGACGCTGATCGTGATGCTCTCGGTGCCATTTGCCCTGGTGGGTGGTATCTGGCTGATGTGGGCGCTGGGCTACAACCTGTCGGTGGCGGTGGCGGTGGGCTTCATCGCGCTGGCCGGTGTGGCCGCCGAGACCGGCGTGATCATGCTGATCTACCTCGACCATGCCTGGGAGGCTATCAAGGTTAAATGCCGTGCAGAAGGGCGCGAGCCTGCCGTTGGTGATCTTTACGAAGCGGTGATGGAAGGCGCTGTCGAGCGCGTGCGGCCCAAGATGATGACGGTGGTGGCGATCATGGCTGGCCTGCTTCCCATCATGTGGGGCACCGGCACCGGCTCTGAAGTCATGAGTCGTATCGCCGCGCCGATGGTCGGCGGCATGTTGTCAAGCACGGTGCTGACGCTGGCGGTGATTCCTGCGATCTACGCGCTGGTCAAACAGTGGCGGTTAAAGAGGGGGTTGGAGGGCTAATCGTTCACCCTGAAGTTTGAAACCACTGGCCTTCTTCAGTTAGATTTATTTTCAAGCATGAATCAAATTGGATATGGCAGTGCTCTGAGTGAGATGTGTCCTGTGCCAGGCAGAGATACTTCAACAAGTGGACTTTAATCTGGGAGGGAATTTTGATTTTGGCATCTCGATACCGGCCATTGTTGAGCCTCAATTCCTGGTCGAGACACGACTACCACTTTAAAGATTGGGTCTCCCGCAAGCGGTCATTGCGGGTCTGCTGATTCCCATCAGCGAATGTCAGCTTTCCGGCGTTGAAATCGCCAGAGGCTAAGACCGCAATGGGTCGTGTCCTGCCGATGGCAACCGCCATTCCAATGGCGCCTGTCAGTCTGCCTGTCGCTGAAGACAGCCACATTACCGTGGTCCCTGTCATTTTTGAACACAACTCATCTCGAGCCATCCACCACGCAGCGTCAACGAGATCGACTACAGGCAGGATTTTTTGCGCAATGCCATCGTTAATGTCTGAGACCGACCTCATGAGCAAAATTTGTGCTTCTCAAGAAAAAAAAACAGGCTGCCACCCACTGCACCACACCACAGGGGTGCAGTGCAGCGGCAATCAAGCAACTTGGCGCAGGTTCATGCGATTCAACCGATCATCGACACAGTCAGATATTCGCTTGAGCGCCAGGCCCTCCAACTCAAACGTCTCCGGTTCATTAATGTCGTGATGGATCATGGCCCGTTTGATGCCCAGCGCAGCCACCGCCTTGGTCAGTTCGGCATGCACATTGGTGTCACGCGCAAAATCACTGCACGGGTAGACCTTGCCTTTGACCAACAGCCGCTTCATCACCTTGATGCGAAGTTCGCACTCACGCAAAGTCATTGAACTCACATCATGCAACCGTAAGTCAATGCTGACCGTACTCGCAACGGTGGCATAGACATACAAGCCAATATCACTCACTGCACGGCAAACGTCGTTCATGTCATTGTGGCGGTCCCCGGGCAACACCCCCCGAAGTGACACCCAGAATGAGGATGACTGGTCGTCATAAGCAGAATAGTCCCGGTCACCCCAATACCCTGGCCCGGTGCTGCCTGCCCAGGTGGGAATGACAATTTCCGTTTTGGTTGATTTCTTCATGCTCATGCTGCCTCTTTGAAGTGAGTCGTGGCTACTGTCCGGCATGGCGGTGAAGCTGCGATTTGGCTGTCAACGCCTCGCGGATAAGTGATGTGCTCAGCCAGTGGCCCAAAGTGACTGGGTGTCCCCAGTTGGTTCAACGCGTAGTACGCTTTAACGTACGCCTTGGCGCTCAATCCGGTGGGTGGAAAGACACGGGGACTCGGGAACAGCCTGACCTTACGATGCCGCCCGTCGCATTTCATCGCGTAAGTCTGCAGGTCCTTGACACGTTCAGCCAGCAGTGCCTCGGGTGTCAAGTGCCCTCTCACCTCCTCCCAAGGCATGTCTGGGTTGGCTTTGTAAAGTTTGGCCAGCGTTGGTTGCTGGTTGGTCGGCACACGCACCAGGTAACGCAGCTTGCCGATTTTGAGTACCGCGCTTGAAACGTTTTGCGCCATGATGTCCTCCTGAAAGGTGAGTGAATTGGCCCGGTTTCCAACTTTGTGTACGTGACCGAGGAAACAGGAAAATCGCCACGGCCTGCTTGCCAGGCTCAGTGATGCCTTTCAACAGCGCACTAAAAAGCCCTGACGCGCAGGGCTCTGTGGTGTGGGTTGAAGTGGTGGTGTCAGAGCGGCTATCAAAACCGTCGGAAATCAGCCCGCTCAAAGCGCTGGCGATCCCAGCCCAGTTGACGCTTCAGACGTGCTTTGGCCTGAGCCGGATCAAAGTCAAAGGCAGACCAGGTATCGCCTCCACTGGAGTACCGATACTCCCAGCCCGCGCTGATGCGCTGGAACAAGATGACATCCCGGCTGTTCCTGCATATCTGTGGCTGCTGCCGATCAGTGGCTGCCATGCTGCGCTGGCCCTGTCGGCTGGGATGGACGCGGTGGCTGGGATGGCTGAGAAGATCCGGACAACTGTTCCACTGCCACTGGCTTGCCCAGGTCCGTCATCAGCGCCACTTTTCGGTTGAGCTTGTCTGCCAGCCCAGGTTTCAGGCCATTGGGTGACAGTCTTGCACTCTCTTTGTCAGCCCCCTCCTCTGCGCTGCCAGCTTCTGGACTGCCAAACTCATCTGGATAAAACTCCTCGACCACCGCCGCACCCTCCTCTTCCGACTCTTCAAAGGCCCCGGCTGCAAAACCCAGCCTGGCCGCCGCATCCAATGCCACCTGGTCAAACCCAGCGTTCTGACGCAATTCACGCTCAGTTTTGGCATAGGTCAATGCATCCGCCAAGGTCATGCCGGTTCTGATAGTCAAATCCACGTAGTAAATGGCAGCCCGATGTGATTTGGTGGTGGACTTGCCCCGCAGTCGCAACTCCAGTGGCAAGGTCGACAACATCCCTCCCGAGATCGCCTGGAAGTAACGCAGTCGGGCTGACAGGGTGCGGATCGAATTGAAGCCGGTGGTACGGAAGATGAAACTGCCCAATTCATCCTCCGCCTGTGCCGGGTCTTGGTCTTGGTCTTGGTCCTGGTCCTGGTTCTTGTCCTGATCTTGACTATGGTTGTGTTTCTTTTGCTGATCCACCACCACCCGCACATTGAGCCGGCCATAGGGCTTGCAGTACCCTCCCTTGGCCAGTTCACAGGCCTCAGGAGATGGACACGGCAAGGTCTGCACTCCGGCTGCCAAGGACCGTCTGCAGGTCTCCCCATTGCCAACACACATTGGTCTGCCGGTTTGGCGGTCAAACAGGTGGTAGCTGGCTCTCAGGTTGAGATCAGGGTCATCGAACAAGAGCCGGATGGGAATGTGGCGAAGTTTGGTCCCCGCCCCTGTTCCATTCCCTGCCACCTTGCGCAGGGCCTCATCCAGAGGGTGGTTGACCCAGCCGCCGTCTCTGGACTGCACCTGGCTGGTCAGGGTAAAGCCGTCGTCTTTCTCAGGCAGACGTTTGCCCGCTTTCTCGACAACTTTGCCGATCGAGATTCGGCCAATGATGGGAGGCGTTAAAGCCAGACCTTTGAGCATGGTGGTTCCTTGGGTTGGGATATAGAAGATGGAAGACGGAAGTCAAAACGGCAACAAGTTCAGTTGCCATCACCCACCCCCGCATGCCGCTAGGAGGTGGGTCAGTGGGTCACCCCAGCGGTTAGGGTTGGGGGATAGCCCGGGTGCAGGTGTCAGGTGGTCACCAGAAAGCGTCTGGAACCCGGTTTGACCAGGGCATAACGCTGGGCCAGTTCCGGTTGGTCTTTGAGCAAGCTGGTCGTATCCAGTGCTGTGCCATCCTTGCTGCGTTTCCAACTGACCTCCCCGGTCTCAAACAGCACCTTGGTGGCCTCCCCCATGCGTTGCTGGATACGCTGTTTGAGTTGGGCTTCCAACAACACATTGGTCGTCAGTACTTCCCGGATCGACAGCAGGTCCGAGAACACCGCTGACATCTCCAGGTCACCTGAGAGATCCAGGGTTTGGCCGCTGTCCTTCGGATACAGACAACGCAGTGCCAGATCAGCGGAGTCCGAACCATCTGCTGGGGGTGCTGTGTCTGTTTGCACGTACTGCCAGAACGCCCGTTCCAACTCGATCATTTTGGCGATCAAGGCTTCATCACGGTGGATGCGGTGGATCTGGAGGTCCTGGCCACAGATCAATACCGCCACATCGGCACAGGGTTTGCCAGTGACAGCCAACTGGTGCATCACCTGAAGCTGGATGTATTCCGGTACACCTTCACGCCACAGAAAGGAGCCTTGGAATCCGGCGGTCTTGCATTCCAGGATCTGGACATCCGGGGTGCCAATGACTTCGCGGTCAATGTTGGCCAGCATCCAGGGTTCTGTCGGATGCTGCAGCACCGCATTGATACGACGAACACGGTGGCCGGTGCGTCGGGTGTAGTGGGCTGCCACGATGTGTTCGAGCAAGGTGCCCCAGTACATCGGGCTGGTTTCGTCATTAGGATCGGTTTTGGGCAGCTTGTCATCACGCCCGGTCTTTTCCATCCAGAGTTCGAGTTGGGACTTGTAGGGGTTCAGGCCAACCGCTGCAGCAGCATCGGAGCTGCCGATGCCTTGTTTTCTGACAGTGAGCCATTGGTCACGGTCCAGGGTGTTGGTCTTGACCAGTTTTAATGCCGGGGCGTGACGGCGGGGTTTGTCACCCAGGGGGGTCTGTAGGGGATGGGCCATGGTGGTTCTCTCTGGGTTGGGGTTGAAACAGGGATTGCTGTCATTGCCACCAACAAAAAACCCCGCGCAATCCGAAGACTGGGCGGGGCTGTTCTGCTAGTTGGTGTTGTGGTTTCGTTGGGTCGTTGCCGTTGTGAACCGGTCAGTTGGTGCCGTTCCTGTCAGGCCACCAGTTGCAGGGCATGGTCCAGGGCACGCTGCTTTAATGCGGCCCCTTGACCAAACCAGGCGGAGTCCAGCCGGTATTCCTGACTTCTTGCCCGGCGTTCGTGGTCGGTGAACTGGGTGACCGCATTCAGGAGTCCCCAGGCGGTGCCTGAAGCCGATGCAAGATCGGCTCCTTGGCCCTTGCCGTCGTACAGGGCTTGCACCGTCTTCAAAGCACGCTCGTTCATCAGGCCTTGTGCCGGATCGACATGGCTGTCGGTGTTGCACAGGACTTTGAGGAAGTAGTTCATGGCCTCGTGGCTTTTGACTTTGCGCTCGGAGAGGGTCTTCATGCGGTACATGAAGCTGTCCCAGCTGGAGACTGCGATGCCCAACTGCTTCTTGACCGCTTGAGGGTCGAAGCTGGTGCTGTGGGGCACCTTGATGGCGCTGCTGGCACCGTTCAAGGCCACGGCCAGGGTGTTTTGGCAAACCACGCGGATGGTGGTGGGTGTGGCGGTGGTGGCCAAGGTGCCGTCACAACTGGTGGCCAGCAGGATGTAGCCCTTCACCGTGTCGTTGCCCTTGAGTGCGGTTTCCTTGCCGGTCTTGGCCAGGGCCCAGAACTTCTTGCCTTCCTTGAGGACACCGGCGGTTTCCAGCTCAAAGCCGGAGACCTCGACCAGATCACGGTAGAACTCCAGGACTTCCTTGGGCTGGACCACCTGGTAGCGACCGGAGACCACTGACAAGGGGGCCTTGGTGTCAGAGCGGTACAGAACCTTCTGGTCGTCAAAGGTCATGATGGAGCCCAGGGTTCCAGCTTGTTCGGTCATATAGCGCACCGGGGTGTCTTTGATTTCCCAGTCCATGCCTGCTTTTTGAGCCCAGACTTCGATGGGTTGTTGGGCTGGCAAGGCGTTGCCGAGTTGGTGCCAGGGGGTCTGGCCGACATAGGCCATGGTGTGTACTGCGTGTGCCATGATGATTTCACTTTCTTGGATGGATGGTTGTGGGGATGGTGGGGGTGAATGACGGAAACAGGGCTGTGACTGGACGTGACAAAGCCGCTGAAGGGTTTCAGCAGTCAAACGCCAGGGGTCAGTCAGGCCTGTGCGGCCAGTGGATCAAGTGAGAACAGGAGCGGGAACGAGAACGGGGGAGACATCACCCGGGGTGGGTGATCGGGTCAGGTGCTCAAGATCGATGGATTGATCTGAATGCTCTGATCCAGTGGGATGGCAATGGTGAAAGCCATGGTGGGTATCGAGTGAAACTGCGAGGGCGCAAAGCGTCGAGCAAGCGTCCAAAGATGTCCGAGGACGTCCGAAGACACCAATGGGTGACGGAATCCCCAGATTTCAAGCCTGGATCACATGCCCGAGGGGTACATCGTCTCCGGTTCAGGCGGTTTCTTGCTGAAGGTGTAGTGGCAAGCCAGGCATTGGTAGTTGTCGAAGACGTTTTGATCAACGACTTCACCAAGTTTGGCACCCAGGGCACCACCGGTGGCGCCACCTATCAGGCCACCGATGATGGCACCCGTGATGGTACCCACGGTGGTGCCGACAGGTCCGACCACCGCACCTGTCATGGCGCCGATTTCGCCACCGCGCAGCACACCGGCAGCCACACTGGCCGCACCAGCGAGGGTGCCCAGGGTGCTACCGGCCTTTTTGCCGTAGTTGCGGGTGTCGATGCGGTCTGAATGGCATTGAGGGCATTGGATGGTCATGGGGCATGTTCCGATTTGGAAGGAAGGGGGGGCATATCCATGGTCAATGCTGGTAGATCCTGCGCAGTTCGCACCGTTTGAGGGCATGGATGTATTCGACCAGGCCAATGGCGGTGATGGCTGCAGTGACCATGACGATGGCAAAGGCTGTGAGGCATTCCATGGGGGAGATGGGGTTGATGTACATGGGGTCCTTTCGTGGTTTGGGGGATTGAGAGACAAGACCAGGCTCTCCTCTGGGTGGGGAAACGGGAAATGGTCGACGTAAGCACAAGTGACGGCATAAAGACCCGCCGCATCGCTGCTGGCGTGGTCGAGCCAACGCCAACCGGTGCCGCAATTGAAGAATTTATTGCTTCAGCTTCATGCTGTGAGAGTGGTGTGATCAGGTTGAGCGACAACCCAGTTGATTCGACGACTGGCCAATCGAAAACAGCTGATGCACCAATCTTCAGCCTTGACTGAACCTCCTCTTGATGCCAATCGGTGCCAGTGAAATCCAATGGGCATTTGACGAGCGTCTTTGAGCGGCCAGCAAGAACAGTGACCTGATTATTTCTGGAGAATTCAAATGCAATCAGCCCGGTGCACCCTCAATGGGTCAGTCTACCAAGCGCAACAACTCACAGGCCTGCCAAATCTCGATTTGTCGCAGCACCGCCATCACCTGGTATGCCCTGAGTGTGGTGGACCTGCCTTTTATCGAAAGGAATCGCTAAACGGGCGTGATGCCTGTTTTGGTGCGCGACCTCATGCCAGTGGCTGCAGCTTGAAAGCGGCGCAGTCCGCGCTTCAGGCACACGGCCAGGCAGATGGCTATGTTGCTCTGATGGAGAAATCTGAACGAATCTTGGTGGATTTTGGGTACGGTGCCCATCCGTCTCAGGGTTAGGTGTCCCAAACCGACGAATGGCACAGTCCTATGAACCATGTTGGTACCCGGTCTGGCTCAGATTCTGGTGCGACCTCTGCGACACATGTGCGGTTGAGACCGCTGCTACGCATGCTGGTGGCAATACCGGCTTTGAACAGCTCACGGCAATGGGTGGACGTGCCGAACATCGGCACTTTCAAAGTAGCAGATTTCTTTGTCCGGTTTGAACGCCTGACGGAGTTGCCGGGTTGCCCATACCTGGGAGCGTTCGGAAAAGTTCATTCAGCGTTGCTGGCACCGCTGGATGGCGCACTGTGGCTGAACGCAGGCCAAGTTGATGATCCGAGTATTTGCATACCTCAACCACTCATTGCAGCTCTGGCTGAGCGGTTTCAGATGGGAGATGCCAGTGATCTGACTGAAGCCGATGTGTTGGTTTTTGGCATCCTTCGGACCTCTCGGAATGGCAAGAAATTCATGGTGCTGGATGACTTGAACCACATCACTCTTGTTTTACCGGACGATCAGCAAGATTTTGGCGCTTCGGATGCCGTTGGATGGTCGTGGTAAACAGCCCTCAAGAGAGTGATATATGGCTAAAAAAAGTTGGAATACAGATTGGCGCTTACCAGACCAGCGTTTGATCGGCAACTCTTGATGGCCGAAAAGGTTTCACGAAAATCTCGACCCTTGCAACCCCGACGAGTTCACTTCGCGACCAAGAACTTCAAAAAAGATCCAGGTCTCGTCCAAATTGATTCAATGGCATCCATTCGCAGCCATTGAGAAACGGCAACCGAACGGCAACCAGAACTCAGAAAATAGGAAACAAAGAAAAAGGACTTAGTGCATTTCTGCGCTAAGTCCTTGATTTTATTGGTCGGTGTGAAAGGATTCGAACCTTCGACCCCTTGCACCCCATGCAAGTGCGCTACCAGGCTGCGCCACACACCGAAGCCCATAATTATAACGCGTGTCAGGCCTATTCTTAGAAATCGAGAGACAGAAGCTCTCGAATTTCACCAAGTTCCCTGCGCACATGTTGCCAGGCCCCCGAGACGGGCTCATCTTCTTGAAGCAGCGTCGTGTCTTCAAAGTCTCCAAACTGAGAGTTGCTGACCTCAATGACTTCCACACCATCCAGCAACACCTCGCCATGACGCGACTTGTCGCGCTCATGCTGGAGCAGCTCCTGCATTTTGTTGCGCGCACCACTGATGGTGAAACCCTGGTCATAGAGCAAGTCACGGATACGGCGGATCATCAGCACCTCGTGGTGCTGGTAGTAGCGCCGATTGCCACGACGCTTCATCGGGCGCAGCTGCGTGAACTCCTGCTCCCAATAGCGAAGCACGTGCGGTTTGACACCACACAAATCGCCGACTTCACCGATGGTGAAGTAGCGTTTTGCGGGGATGACTGGGAGAGAATTCTCCATTGAAATCAATGAAATAGCTGCAAAAGCTTGCAGGTTACTCTAAGTCAATGGTGCCTGTAAAGCAGGCTGTGTATCAATTTGTGAGACTGTTGGCTCAGGGCACAAAACGCGAGGACGAAAAGCCTTGCTCCTGGATCTGTTCCTTGAGCTTATGACTGGCATGGAAGGTGACCACGCGGCGCGCCTCGATCGGAATCGCCTCGCCCGTGCGTGGGTTGCGCCCGGGCCGGGGCGCCTTGGTGCGGATCTGGAAGTTGCCAAAACCGGTGATCTTGACGTCATCACCGTCCACCAGGCTTTGTGCCACCAGGTCAAAAAACGCGTCGATCATGTCCTTGGACTCGCGTTTGTTCAGGCCGATTTGCTCAAACAGCAGCTCCGCCAACTGGGCTTTGGTCAAGGCAGGCGTTTCCAGGGATTCAACAGTGATGTCCATGAGGTTCTTTTCTTCTGTAAGGCGCTATTTTGCATCCACTCAGGTGCGCTGGCGGGCACCCAAACGCTCCGCCAGGGTTGCCACCACCGCCGCCACGGAGGCATCAATCTGCGCCTCAGTCAGCGCGACCTCGTCCGTGGTGTTGAGGGTCAGACGCACCGCCATGCTTTTCTCGGTATTGGATGTGTCACCGCTACCCGAAGACTTGGGACGGTAGATGTCAAACAGCACGGCATCCCGTAGTACCCCACCCACAGGTGCGGCCCAGATGGCGGCCATCAACGCGTCGTGGGTGACATTTTCAGCAACAAGCACCGCGATATCACGCTCGACCGCCTGGAACTTCGGCACCGCTTTGAAGCGAGGCACCTCGCGGCACAACACCGCCTCCAGGTCCACCTCAAACAGGATGGGTGCCTGATTCAGGTCATAGGCCTGGCGCCATTTGGGATGCAGTTCACCCACAAAACCTACATCCACGCCGTTGAGCATCACCTTGGCGCAACGCCCCGGGTGCAGTGCCGGGTGTTCGGCCGCCACAAACGTGGCACGTGCAGGGGCCAGCAGGGCCTCCAGATCACCCTTAACGTCAAAGAAGTCCACGGCACGCTCTTTGACACCCCACTCAGGAGCATCACAAGCGCCCACAGCCAGACCGGCCAGCCGCATCGGCTGGTCAAAACCCTGCACTGTGGTGTCAGAGCTGGTCACCGAGGCATCACGCAAAAACACGCGGCCGATCTCAAAAACACGCACGCGCTGCGCCTTGCGGTCCTGATTGAACTTTAAAACCTGTAGCAAGGAACCCAGCAAGGACGAGCGCATGACGCTCATTTGGCTGGCAATCGGGTTGAGCAGCTTGATCGGATTCGGGTTGCCCGCCAGCTCGTGCTCCCAGCGCTCTTCAACAAAGCTGAAGTTGATGGTTTCCTGGTAACCCAGTGCGGCCACCGCTCGGCGCACCGCAAAGTCACCACGCCGGGCTTCGGTGCGGACTTTTGCCGTGATCGGTGCCTGTGGCGGTGTGGCCGGCAGGTTGTCATAACCCACCACACGCGCAACTTCCTCGATCAGGTCTTCCTCGATCTGGATGTCAAACCGATAGGACGGCGCGGTCACCGACAACACGCCGTCGCCCTCCACCACCGGCAAACCCAGTCCGGCGAGCGCCTTGGCGCATTGCGCCTGACTCAAAGGCATACCCAGCACCTTGATCGCACGCGCCACACGCAGCGTCACCACAGCGGGCTGGGGCATAGCCACACGTTGGTCGTCCATCGGGCCGCAACGGGTGTCAGGTGTGCCGCAAATCTCGACAATCAGTTGCGTGATGCGTTCGATATGCTCCACCGTCAGCTCAGGATCAACACCCCGTTCAAAACGGTGGCCGGCATCGGTGGAGAAGTTGAAACGACGTGACCGCCCGGCAATCGCACGGGGCCACCAGAAAGCAGCTTCCACGTAGACATTCTGGGTGTCGTCCGAGACGGCGGTGGCGTCACCACCCATGATGCCAGCCAGCGACTCCACTTGCTGGGCATCGGCAATCACACCCACCTGCACATCCACCGTGACGGTGTTGCCATTGAGCAGCTTGAGCTGTTCACCGGGCTGACCCCAGCGCACCTCCAGCCCGCCGTGGATCTTGTCTAGATCAAAAATATGCGATGGCCGACCCAGCTCGAACATCACATAGTTGGAGATGTCGACCAACGCGGTCACGCTACGCTGACCACAACGTGCCAGGCGGTCCACCATCCAGGCCGGGGTGCTGGCCTTGGGGTTGACACTGCGGATGATGCGGCCCGAAAAACGGCCACACAAATCCGGCGCACTGACCTTGACCGGCAACACATCACTGATGGTCACGGGTGTGGCAGGATGCACAGGTGTCTTCAAAGGCGCACCGGTCAGCGCCGACAGTTCACGTGCGACGCCATAGACGCTGAGGCAATGTGCCAGGTTCGGTGTGAGCTTGAGGGTGAACAGCGTGTCGTCCAGATTCAGGTGTTCACGGATGTTCTGCCCCACGGGTGCATCAGCGGACAACTCCAGCAGGCCACCGTGGTCTTCGGACAGCTTCAGTTCACGCGCCGAGCACAACATGCCAAAACTCTCAACCCCGCGCAGCTTGCCCACCTTGATCAGAAACGGCTTGCCATCCTCACCGGGCGGCAGTTCGGCCCCCACCAGGGCACAGGGCACCTTGATGCCCACTCGGGCATTGGGCGCGCCACAGACGATGGTCAGCAGCTCTGGCTGGCCCACATCCACCTGGCAGACGCGCAGACGGTCCGCATTGGGGTGCTGTGCTGCTGCCTTGATCTCACCGACCACGATGTGTTGGAAAGGCGGTGCCACTGGACTGAGCTCCTCCACTTCCAGGCCCGCCATCGTCAGCGTGTTGGCCAGTTGTTCGGTGGTCAGGGATGGGTTACAGAATTCACGCAGCCAAGATTCAGGAAATTGCATAGTCGTTTTATCGGGTCAGACACATGGGACGGAGACAGATCGAACAGATCAGGGCTTATCGGAATTGCGACAAAAAGCGGATGTCACCGTCAAAAAACAGGCGCAAATCGTTCACACCGTAACGCAGCATGGTCAGCCGGTCCGGCCCCATGCCAAAGGCAAAACCGATGTAACGCTCGGGGTCCAGCCCCATGTTGCGGATCACATTGGGGTGCACCTGGCCACTGCCAGCCACTTCGAGCCAGCGCCCGGCCAACGGGCCGCTCGGGAACTGGATGTCGATCTCGGCGCTGGGTTCGGTGAACGGGAAAAAACTCGGCCGGAAGCGCAGAACCAGGTCCTTGTTTTCAAAAAAGGTGCGACAGAAGTCAGTGAACACATACTTCAGGTCCTTGAAACTCACCGCCTCACCGACCCACAGGCCCTCACACTGATGGAACATCGGCGAATGGGTGGCGTCACTGTCGACACGGTAGGTACGGCCCGGGGCGATGACACGAATCTCGGGCATCGCGCCAGAAAACAGGCCAGATGTATTGCTTGAACCCTCAGCAGCCAGACGGTGTTTTTTGACGTGTTGTACCGCGTGGCGGATCTGCATCGGGCTGGTGTGGGTGCGCAGCAGATTGGGGGCCGTTTCCGAGCCACCTTCGACATAAAAGGTGTCGTGCATCGAGCGTGCGGGGTGGTCTTCGGGCGTGTTGAGCGCAGTGAAGTTGAACCAGTCGGATTCAATCTCGGGGCCTTGCGCGACTTCAAAACCCATGGAGCCGAAGATCGCTTCGATGCGCTCCAGCGTGAGCGACACCGGGTGCAAACCACCCTGCCCGCGCTGGCGGCCAGGCAGGCTCACATCCAGCGCCTCAGCCTGCAACTGGGCCTGCAGTTCGGCATCGGCCAGCGCCTGACGACGTGCATTCAAGGCCGCTTCGATGGTCTGTTTGGCCAGGTTGATGGCCGCACCCTGGGTCTTTTTCTCTTCGACGGACAGCGTTGCCATGCCCTTCATCATCTCGGTGATGCGTCCGGATTTGCCCAGGTACTGGGCCTTGGTGTTTTCCAGATCGGCCGGGGTGTGGGCCAGTTCAAAAGCGGCACGGGCCGCTTCGACAACGGTAGTCAAGTCGTTCATAAGGGGTCAAATTCTGTGATCAAGGAAAAAGGGCTAGTGCTTTTTCAAGCTCTAGCCCTTATCTCTGTTACTTAGTTAGCTATTCTTAAAATAGCAAACAGTCGGCACTCAGGCTGCCAGCTTGGCCTTGACTTGGGCCACGATACCAGCAAACGCTGCCATGTCATGGACGGCGATATCGCTCAGCACCTTACGGTCGATCTCGATAGAAGCCTTCTTCAGACCGTTGGCGAACTGGCTGTAGGTCATGCCACACTGACGAGCAGCGGCATTGATACGAGCAATCCACAACTGACGGAAGACACGTTTTTTGGTACGACGGTCACGGTAGGCATATTGCCCAGCTTTCATGACCGCTTCTTTGGCGACCCGGAAAACATTACCACGACGACCGCGGAAGCCTTTTGCAAGGGCCAGAACTTTTTTGTGGCGGGCGTGAGCCGTTACACCACGTTTGACGCGAGGCATTGAATTACTCCTTGTTCGTCGTTAATCAAAGACCACGGCAGGGCAGCATCTGTGCCATGCGACCCATATCGGTCTCATGAACAGCGGTTGCACCACGCAGATGGCGTTTATTTTTGGTGGTCTTCTTGGTCAGAATGTGACGTTTGAAGGCTTGACCGCGCTTGACGGTGCCACCTGGACGGACGCGGAAGCGTTTCTTCGCCGCGCTCTTGGTCTTCATCTTGGGCATTTTCATGCTCCTTTTTACATTGTGCTCGTGAGGCGTCTACACACTCTGTGCAGCCTTGTTGGCCCCGAGCCACTTGGTTCAGCAGTCGACTCACATCGTCTGCTGCTTGTTGGCCATGAACTTGCGCTCATTGCCTTCAAAACAGATTCAAGTCACCACTTACATGACCACCCGATCCTGTTTCAAAACCTGCCTGGCGCCCACGTGGGACACCCAATTCCTTCAAGCTGCGACCGCGGCACTCTCAGCAGCCACCGGCTTCGGAGCCTGTTTTTTGCGACCTGGTGCAATCATCATGATCATCTGGCGGCCTTCCAACTTGGGAAACTGCTCCACCACAATCAGGTCACCCAACTCGTCGCGAATCCGATTCAACAAGGCCATACCCAACTCTTGGTGGGTGATTTCACGACCCCGAAAACGCAGCGTGATCTTGCACTTGTCACCTTCGGACAAGAAACGCTTGATATTGCGCATCTTGATGTTGTAATCGCCATCATCGGTACCTGGGCGGAACTTGATCTCTTTGATTTCGATCACAGTCTGCTTGGCCTTGGCCTCAGCAGCCTTCTTCTGCTCCTGGTACTTGAACTTGCCGTAATCCATCAGACGGCAGACCGGCGGTGTGGCCGTGGCCGCAATCTCCACCAAATCCACATCCAGATCGCCGGCCATGCGCAACGCCTCCATCAGGCTGACGACACCAAGCGGCTCGTTGTCCACACCAGAAAGGCGAACTTCTGGCACCATGATTTCCCGATTCAATCGGTGTTTGCGTTCTTCGCGCTGACGGCGATCACGAAATTCGGTAGCGATGGCTTAATCCTTCACAATAACAGCTACTACATCAGTAGCGATAACCGCACAACACACGCCGGTGAACTGGCATTTTTGCCTGCAACTTAAGTATTCGCTTAAGCGTTCGATTTATGAGCAATGTCAGCTGACAACTTCTGCGAGAAATCTTCCAGAGACATCACTCCAAGGTCTTGACCACCTCGGGCGCGCACAGCAACGGCACCAGACGCCATCTCTTTGTCGCCAATAACGACCAGATACGGCACTTTTTGCATCGAATGCTCCCGTATTTTATACGTGATTTTCTCGTTGCGGAGGTCTGACTGAACCCTAAACCCTTGATTTTGCAGCGTTTTGACCACGTTTTGGGCGTATTCTGCCTGCGCATCGGTGATATTGAGCACCATCACCTGAGTCGGCGCCAGCCAGGTTGGCAAGGCGCCAGCAGTTTCTTCGATCATGATGCCGATGAAACGCTCCAGGCTGCCGACGATGGCGCGGTGCAGCATCACCGGGCGATGGCGGGCACCGTCTTCCCCGACGTATTCCGCATCCAGACGCTCGGTCATGAAGAAGTCAACCTGGATCGTGCCACATTGCCATTGGCGACCAATGGCGTCCTTGAGGGTGTACTCGATCTTGGGACCGTAGAAGGCACCTTCTCCGGGTGTGATTTCAAACTCGCAGCCCGAAGCACGCAGACTCTCCATCAAGGCGTGTTCGGCCTTGTCCCAGCTCTCATCCGAGCCAATGCGTTTCTCGGGCCGGGTGGCGATCTTGTAGATGATGTTCTTGAAGCCGAAGTCTGCATACACCTTCTGCAGCAGCGCGGTGTAGTCCGAACACTCCTTGAGGATCTGGTCTTCGGTGCAGAAGATGTGCCCATCGTCCTGGGTGAAGCCGCGCACCCGCATGATGCCATGCAGGCCACCGGTGGGTTCGTTGCGGTGGCACTGACCGAACTCGCCGTAGCGCAGCGGCAGGTCGCGGTAACTCTTGATGCCTTGTTTAAAAATCAGGATGTGGCCCGGGCAGTTCATCGGTTTGAGGGCGTACTCGCGCTTTTCACTCTCGGTGGTGAACATGTTGTCACGGTACTTGTCCCAGTGCCCGGTTTTTTCCCACAACGACTTGTCCAGCAGCTGCGGACCTTTGACTTCCTTGTAGCCGTTGTCGCGATAGACCTGGCGCATGTACTGCTCCACCACTTGCCACACCGCCCAGCCATTGGGGTGCCAGAACACCACACCGGGCGCATGGTCGTCGATGTGGAACAGATCAAGTTGCTGACCGAGCTTGCGGTGGTCGCGCTTCTCAGCTTCTTCCAGCATGGTCAGGTGCGCGGCGAGATCTTCTTTGCTGGCCCAGGCAGTGCCGTAGATGCGCTGCAGCATCTCGTTCTTGTGGTCACCACGCCAGTACGCACCGGCCACCTTCATGAGTTTGAAGTGTTTGAGCTTGCCAGTGCTGGGCACGTGCGGGCCACGGCACAGGTCTTCAAAGGTGCCTTCGCGGTACAGGCTCACATCCTCATTGGACGGGATGCTGGCGATGATTTCGGCCTTGTAATGCTCACCCAGGCCCTTGAAGTAGGCCACCGCCTCGTCACGTGGCAACACACGGCGGGTCACCGGCTCGTCCTTGCTGGCGAGCTCGGTCATGCGTTTCTCGATCAAGGCCAAGTCGTCAGGCGTGAAGGGCCGCTCAAACGAGAAATCGTAGAAAAAGCCGTTTTCAATCACCGGGCCAATCGTGACCTGAGCCTGCGGGAACAACTGTTTGACGGCATAGGCCAGCAAGTGCGCGGTGGAGTGGCGGATCACCTCCAGGCCATCGGCGTCTTTGGCGGTAATGATGGCCAGCTTGGCATCGGCGTCGATCAGGTAGCTGGTGTCAACGACCTTGCCATTGACCTTGCCAGCCAGTGCCGCTTTGGCCAAGCCAGCGCCGATGGAGGCAGCGACATCGGCCACGGTCACCGCAGCGGGGTAGTCACGTTGTGAACCGTCAGGAAGCGTAATTTGAACCATGATGATCTGAGGGGGTTTGAAATGAACAAAAAAAAACGCGGATCAGTCCGCGTTTTACTATTATCTTGAGAGCACACCGTGCATAAGGCACGCGGGCTACGGCCTTATTCTTTGAATACCTTTGCCGTTGTCGTTCGCGGTGTCATAACCAGATGCCTTTCTCGCTCTTATCAGTGTGTGATGCGCACATTTTAGCCGCAGTCGAACACCCCATAAAAAAGGGCTGGCAGCCCTTGCGGGCCACCAGCCTTTTCACCCCTCCTCGGGTTCTTCTAGGTTGTTACTTAGTGGAACTGTGCTTCTTCGGTCGAACCGGACAAGGCCTTGACGCTGCTGGAGCCGCCCTGGATCACGGTGGTCACGTCATCGAAGTAACCGGCGCCGACTTCCTGCTGGTGCGAAACAAAGGTGTAACCCTTGTCGCGTGCGGCAAATTCCTGCTCCTGCACCATCTCGGTGTAATGCTTCATGCCTTCGCCACGGGCGTAAGCGTGGGCAAACTGGAAAGTGTTGAACCAGTTGATGTGGATACCAGCCAGCGTGATGAACTGGTACTTGTAACCCAGCGCCGCCAGGTCTTCCTGGAACGAGGCAATCTGTTTGTCATCCAGGTTTTTCTTCCAGTTGAAGGACGGTGAGCAGTTGTAGGACAGCAGCTTGCCAGGGCAAGCGCCCTGCACCGCCTGGGCGAATTCGCGGGCAAAACCGATGTCTGGCACACCGGTTTCGCACCACACCAGATCGGCATAGGGCGCGTAGGCGATACCCCGACTGATGGCTTGCTCGAGACCGTTTTTGACGCGGTAGAAGCCTTCTGGCGTGCGCTCGCCGGTCAGAAAGGGTTTGTCATTGGCGTCGTGGTCGCTGGTGATCAGGTTGGCGGCTTCGGCATCGGTGCGGGCCAACACGATGGTCGAGACACCCATCACGTCAGCGGCAAAACGGGCGGCGATGAGTTTTTCACAGGCTTCTTGTGTGGGCACCAGCACCTTGCCACCCATGTGGCCGCATTTCTTGACGGCAGCCAGTTGGTCTTCAAAGTGCACACCGGCAGCGCCGGAGGCGATCATGTTTTTCATCAACTCAAACGCGTTGAGCACACCACCAAAACCGGCCTCGGCATCGGCCACGATCGGCAGGAAGTAGTCGATGAACTCAGCAGAGCCCGGCTCGATGCCACGGCTCCATTGGATTTCGTCAGCACGTTTGAAGGTGTTGTTGATCCGGCGCACCATGGTCGGCACCGAGTCGTAGGCGTAGAGCGACTGGTCGGGGTACATGGTTTCCGACGTGTTGCCGTCGGCGGCCACCTGCCAGCCCGACAGATACACCGCTTCCAACCCGGCCTTGGCTTGCTGCATGGCCTGGCCGGCGGTGATCGCGCCAAAGGCGTTCACATAACCTTTTTTGGCGCCACCATTGACCTTGGCCCACAATTTCTCGGCGCCATGTTTAGCCAATGTGTACTCGGGTTGCAGGCTGCCACGCAGGCGGACCACGTCTGCAGCGCTGTAGCCACGTTTGACACCTTTCCAGCGGGGGTTGGTTGCCCAGTCTTTTTCGAGGGCGGCGATTTGCTCTGCACGGCTGAGGGCCGAGGTGGATTGAGACATAAAAACACTCCTGAGTTATGAAAACTGGGCCATCACACATGGGAATCACGTGGTTGGCATGGAGTGAATTCTAGGTCTTGTATAAGACTTGTTTTCAATCTTATGTCTTATATAAGACATTTATTTTTACAATACATATCAATGACTTGCAGAGATATTTCTCAATGCAAAATGAAATTTTTCAACCGGAGTGATTTTTCTGGATCAACCGATCCCGTGATATCTCACAATGCAAAAGCAATTTTCTGCATTATGAAATTAGAACTGGTCGACGTAATGTTGCAGCTCCCAGTCGCTCACGCTGGCGACATAGGCTAACCATTCCTCGGTCTTGAGGGTGATGAACTGTTGGCAAAAGGCCTCTCCCAGCGTCTGGGTCAGCGTGGTGTCCCGTGCCAGAGCCTGCAAGGCCACTCCCAGATCCACAGGCAGGCGCTCGGGCATCACAGCGCCAGAGGCAAACCGCTCATAAAGATCTTCGTTGCAGGCGGTCGGCACCGGCAAAGCGCGGTCGATGCCATCCAACCCGGCCGCCAGGGTAGCGGCAATGGCGGCGTAGACGTTGCACGAGGGGTCGGGCAGACGCCATTCCAGCCGACCCGCCACGGTGCGGACCACACAGGTGCGGTTGTTGTCCCCATACGCCTTCCAGACCGGTGACCAGGTCGTGCCCGAGGCGCTGTGGCTCAGCGCCAACCGTTTGTAGCTGTTGACCGTGGGCGCACAGAGGGCCGTCAAGGCATCCGCATGTTGCAGCAAGCCCGCCACAAACCCGTAGCCCTGGGCGCTGAGCTGCAACGCGTCGTTGCTGTCCGTGAACACCGCCCTGCCCTGTTCGTCGGTGATGCTCAGGTGAAAGTGCAGACCACTGCCCGGCGCACCGGCAAAGGGCTTGGGCATACAGCTGAAGACACAACCATGTTGCTCGGCGATGGCATGCGCCGTCAGCTTGAACAGCATAAAACGATCCGCCGCGGCCAGCGCGTCATCAAAGCTGTAGTTGATCTCGTACTGGCCGCAAGCGTCTTCATGGTCAATCTGCTGCAGCTCAAACCCAAGCTGGGTCAGCGCCACACGCATGTCGTCCAGAAAACCTTGGTTGCGGTGGATGGATTTCAGGTCATATGAAGGTTTGTCTAGCCTGTCCTGTCCATCCGCTGGCAACCAGCGCCCGTCAGAGCCCTTTTTCAGCAGGAAGAATTCAGGTTCAATCCCCACCCACAAGGTCCAGCCGCGTTCTTTGAGCCGCGCCAATTGGCGTTTGAGCAGTTGGCGCGAATCGGTATCCAAGGGTAAACCGCCCGCATAACCGTCACACACCGCATGAGCCACGCCCGGCATGAACGGCAAGGGGCGCAGGCTCTCGGGTTGAACACGGCCGTAATACTCGCTGCGCGCGCCAAAACGGCCGAGACCGGTGCCCCAGATGCTGGGCCCGGCAAACCCGGCACCCGTCTCAACCCATTCACGCAGGTTCTGCAGCGGCACCAATTTGCCCTTGGCCACACCATGGAGGTCACAGAACTGGGTCAGGATGGAATGGATGCCGCTCGCCTGCAGGTCGGCGATGCGTGTCTCGTAGTTGTTCATGGTCTTTTCGCCTTCTAGCCCTTATGTATCAAGGGCGAGTAGCTACGCTTGACGTAGCACGACACGGATGACTTGCCGGTTACACCGGGCTGTCGATGCGGATCCAGGTGGTCTTGAGTTCGGTGTATTTGTCAAACGCGTGGAGCGATTTGTCGCGCCCGACACCACTTTGTTTGAAACCACCAAATGGCACGGTGATGTCGTCCTCGTCGTACTGGTTGACATGTACCGTACCGGCCTTGAGTGCACGCGCCACACCATGGGCTTTGTTGATGTCGCGTGTCCACACCGCAGCCTGCAAGCCGTAGACACTGGCATTGGCTTGGCGAACTACCTCAGCCGCGTCGGTGAAAGACAGCACCGAGAGCACCGGGCCAAAAATCTCTTCGCGGCAAATGGTCATGCTCGGATTCACCCCGGCAAAAATCGTAGGTTGTACATAACAGCCACCGGTCTCGCTCAAAGCCTGTTCACCACCGTAGAGCAAGCTGGCGCCTTCTGATTTGCCACTTTCCACATAACGCAGCACGGTCTCCATCTGGGTTTTGTCCACGATGGCGCCCATGATGGTGTCGGGGTTCAGAGGGTTCGCCGGCAAATACTTGGGTGCCAGCGCCAAGGCCTTCTCCAGGAACTGGTCCTGGATGCTGGCTTCCACAAACAGGCGCGAGGGTGCGTTACAGCTCTCCCCCTGGTTGAAGAAGATGCTGCCTACCGCTGCTTCCACCGCCTTGTCCAAATCCGGGCAATCGGCAAACACGATGTTGGGCGACTTGCCACCGAGTTCGGTCCAGGCGCGCTTGAGGTTGCTTTGCCCGGCCATCACATGGATCTGTTTGCCCACCCGGGTCGAGCCGGTGAAACCGATGCAGTCCACATCCATGTGCAATGCCAGCGGTGAACCCGCCTCGGGACCATAGCCTGGCACCACGTTGAACACACCGGGGGGAATGCCGGCTTCGAGCGCGAGTTCGGCCAGACGCAGCGCGGTCAAAGGCGACTTCTCGCTAGGTTTGAGCACCACAGAGTTGCCTGCCGCCAACGCCGGGGCAATCTTCCAGGCGGCCATGATCATCGGGTAGTTCCAGGGCACTATCACCCCCACCACACCCATCGGTTCGCGCTGAATCAAGGCCAGCGCGCTGCTGGCGGTGGGCGCAATCTCGTCATACACCTTGTCGACCGCCTCGCCATACCAGCGGATGCAGTTGGCAGCGCTGTTGACGTCGACGGCACGGGCGTATTTGATGGGTTTGCCCATGTCCAGGGTTTCCATCAAGGCCAGTTCTTCGGCATGGGCCAGCAGTTGGTCGGCAAACTTGATCATCACGCGTTTGCGCGCGGCTGGCGCCAAGCCACACCAGCGTTTGTCCTCAAACGCCGCACGCGCAGCAGCCACCGCCACATCCACATCAGCCTGGCCACAACGTGCCACTGTCGTGAGGCGACGGCCATCCACGGGTGACAGGCAGTCAAAGGTCTGGCCATCCAGTGCTTCGACCCGTTTGCCATTGATCAGAGCGCGGCCATCATAAGAGCTGATTGACATTTTGATACCTCAAAATAAATAGCATTCAGCCCAATTTGGAAAAGGGCTAGAGGCGAAAAACTACTGACCCTGCAACGCCACCAGCTCCGCGCGCGTGGCCGCTGCAATTTCGCGTTCACGTTTGCGCGTCTGGCGCGCCACCCAGACACTGTAGGCGATCACCACCACGGTGACCGACACAATCAGCAAGGTGGCCGCCGCGTAAATGGTCGGGTTGATGCCGCGCCGGGCGTAGCCAAAAATCACCTGCGGCAAGGTGTTGACCCCCGGGCCGGACAAGAACTCCGAAATCACCACATCGTCAAACGACAAGGTAAAGGCCAGCAGGAAGGCCGCCAAAATGGCCTGCAAGATGTTGGGCATGGTGACCAGAAAGAAGACCTGGAACGGCCTGGCGCCCAGGTCCATGGCAGCCTCTTCAATCGAGCGGTTCATCTCGAGCAGGCGCGACTGGATCACCACCATGCCATAGGCCATGCCCAGCAGCGTGTGGCCCAGCACAATCGTCAACATGCCGCGCTGCGGCCAGCCAAAAGCGTTCTGGATGCCCACCATCAGCAGCAGCAGGGACAGGCCAATCACCACCTCGGGCATCACCAGCGGCGCATTCACCATGCCGGAAAACAGGGTACGGCCCGGGAAACGGCGGTAACGCACCAACACAAAAGCGGCAAAGGTGGCCATCACCGCAGACGCCAGACCGGCGGCTGTGGCCACCTGCACCGACAGCCAGAAACCTTCCACAATCTTGGTGTCTTCGGTCAGCGCCTGGTACCAGCGCAGCGAGAAGCCGGTGAAATTCGCGTCCTGGCGGGTGCTGTTGAACGAAAAAATCACCATGAACATCAAGGGCAGGTACAAAAACAGGAAGACCAGCGCCATCCAAAACTTGCCGATGTACTTTGCAAGAAACTGATTCATTTGGAAGCCCTCAAAATGGCCACGGCAAAGGCATCGGGTAAACCAACGACACGAGAAGAAAACATCGCGGAACCGGCTTCGCCGGGCCGCAGATGTTGTCCCCCTGGCGGGAAGGCGCGTAGCGGCTCAGGGGGGCTCATTTCTCTTCTCCGGTGTAGTGGTAATAAATCGCGAGCGGGATCACGATCAGGCCAATCATCACCACCGCCAACGCCGAAGCGCGGGGCCAGTTATTGCTGGTGAACATTTCGTCCCACACCACCCGGCCAATCATGATGTTCTCCGGCCCGCCTAACAGCGACGGGATCACAAACTCGCCCACACACGGGATAAACACCAGCATGAACCCGGCAATGATGCCCGCCTTGGACAGCGGCACGGTCACCAGCCAGAAGGCCTTGAACGGCGACGCACCCAGATCGTAGGCCGCTTCCAGCAGGCGGAAATCCATCTTGACCAGATTGGCATACAGCGGCAACACCATGAACGGCAGGTAAACATAGGTCATGCCCACCAGCATCGAGACATTGGTGTAGAGCATCTGGATCGGTTCGGCCGTGAGCCCAAGCGCCATCAGCAGCTGGTTGAGCACCCCCTGGTCCGCCAGAATCCCCTTCCAGGCATACACACGCAGCAAAAACGAGGTCCAGAACGGCAGCATCACCATCATCAGCAAGGCCGGGCGCACCTTGGCGTCTGACCTGGCGATGAAGTAGGAAAACGGGTAACCAATCACCAGACACAACACGGCGGTACACAAGGCGTACCAGATCGAGCGCAGATAAGCCTCGATATAAATCGTGTGGAACACCGCCCCACCATCGGCCGAGCGAAAAATCGACCAGTAGTTTTCGTACTTGAGATGCAGCAGACCGGTCTCATGGTCCCAGATGGGTTTGAACGGCGAGATGTCGTTGCCCATGTCCACAAAACTGATGTAGAGCAGGATCAGGAACGGCAGCATGAAAAACACCACCAGCCAGACATAGGGCACGCTGATGACAAATCGGCGGCCGGGCATCGGAATCGATAAAGCCATGACGACCTCCTCAGTTACGCAGGATCAGGGCGTCGGTGTCATCCCACCAGAAAAACACATCGTCTTCCCAGGTGATGTCCAGCAGGTCCAGGTGGGAGCCATTGGGCTCGGTGATCTTGATCCGGTTGCCCTGGGGGGTGACCACAATGTAGGTGTTGTAGGCGCCAAAGTAGGCAATTTCCTTGACCCGCCCCCGAAACAGGTTGTGGCTCAGTCCCTGGGGCGCTTGTTTGCCAATGCTGACCTTCTCGGGCCGCACCGCCACCGCCACCGGCATGCCCACGGTGCCGCTGATGCTGTGACCCACGTGGATTTCACCAATCGGGGTCTCGGCCGCGCAGTGGTCAGTCTCATCGACACTGAGCTTGCCATCGAGCAGGTTCACGCTGCCGATGAAGTCCGCCACAAAACGGTTGCGCGGGTACTCGTAAATCTCTTGCGGCGAGCCGACCTGCAGCACCCGGCCCTTGCTCATGACCGCAATGCGGCCGGCCATGGTCATCGCCTCTTCCTGGTCGTGGGTCACCATGACACAGGTCACACCCACTTTTTCGATGATGTTGACCAATTCAAACTGGGTCTGTTCGCGCAGTTTCTTGTCCAAGGCACCGAGTGGCTCGTCGAGCAGCAAGACCTTGGGTTTTTTGGCCAGACTGCGTGCCAGGGCCACCCGCTGCTGCTGCCCGCCCGAGAGCTGGTGCGGCTTGCGCTTGGCATAGGGTGTGAGCTGCACCAGGTCCAGCATTTCACCCACACGTTGTTTGATGTCTTCCTTGGCCAGGCCTTCACGTTTGAGGCCAAACGCGATGTTTTCCCAGATATCCAGATGCGGAAACAGCGCATACGACTGGAACATCATGTTGAACGGTCGCTCGTACGGCGCCAGCGATGCCACGTCCTTGCCACCGAGCAGAATCCGGCCCGAGGTCGGCTTCTCGAAACCCGCCAGCATGCGCAGCAGGGTGGACTTGCCACAGCCTGAACTGCCCAACAGGGCAAAAATCTCGCCCTGGGTGATGGACAGGTTGACCTCGTCCACCGCCAGCGCCTCATCAAAACGCTTGACCAGATTTTCGGTCACCAGGTAATTGTCTTTGGACCCGCCAGTTGCCATGTTTGAACCTTTGTTATGCCTGCCATGCGGCCATTAAAAAGGGCTGCCTATACCCAACAGTACAAACAGCCCCGTGAGACTCGCAAGAAACAGATGTTTATTTGCCTTTTTTGAAGCTGTTGTAGACCGTGGCCATGGCTTCGCGGGCTTCGTTGGTGAAGCTGCTGGGTGGCACCATCTTGGGCATGTAGTCAGCCGCCACAAAAATCGAGGCGTTGCCGGCGATCTCGGGCTTGATCTTGTCCTTGGCCGCCAAATTGCCGCTGTTGTAGGTCATCTCATTGGCCATGGCCGCGCCATTTTCAGGACGCAGGAAGAAGTTGATGAAGGCCATGGCGTTCTGGGGATGTTTGGCATCCTTGGTCACAGCCATGGTGTCGGCAAACATCAACGCGCCTGTGCTCGGCAACAAAGCCTCGATCTCGTCCTTGGAACCATTTTCCTTGGCACGTGCAGCGGCGATGTTGATGTCGCCACCCCAGCCGATCACGACGCAAGCCTTGCCACCGGAGATGTCGTCGATCATGGTCGAGCTGAACAGGCGCACATCCTTGCGCACCTTGGTCAACATCTCACCCGCAGCCTTGTAGTCAGCCGGGTCGTTGGAATACGGGTCTTTGCCAATGTAGTGCAAAGCCACCGGAATGATCTCGGTCGGAGAATCCAGGTAGGCAATGCCGCAGGACTTGAGTTTGCTGCTGTACTCGGGCTTGAACACCAGGTCCCAGGCGTTCTCAGGCATTGGGGTCTTGCCCAGGGCCTTGGCAACCTTGGTTTTGTTGATACCCACGGTGGTGAAGCTCCAGGCCCAGGGCACCAGGTACTTGTTGTCGGGGTCAGCCTTGCCCAGCACAGACATCACCGCCGGGTCCAGATTGGCCAGGTTGGGAATCTTGGCCTTGTCCAGCGGCTGCAACAAACCACCTTCAATTTGTGGCTTGGCAAACACCGAGCCTGGCACCACGATGTCGTAACCGGTGTTGCCGGCCACCAGTTTGGCGTGCAGGGCTTCGTTGGTCTCAAAAGTGTCGTAGTTGACCTTGATGCCGGTTTCTTTCTCAAAAGCCGCCAACATACCTTCAGGGATGTAGTCGGGCCAGTTGTAGACGTTGAGCACCTTTTCCTCAGCGGGCTCTGGTGCCGGTGCACTGGCCACGGGCGCAGGCGCCGTCACGGGTGCCGGTGGCTCCTCTTTTTTGCCACAAGCGGCCAACACCAGCGCCGACAGCGCGAAGGTCACCAGGTACTTTTTCATCATGAACAACACTCCAAAGAGAAGAAGGAAGTTAAGGGAAGCGTGAGTTTATAGCTAGCAAAAAGCACACCAACACCCAATGCACCAAAAACACTCAAATTAATCCTTTTTGGTGCAAATCAGCTTGTGTCAGGTCCAGTGCCTGGTGAATCAGGCGCAGCAACTCGTCGATGTCGGCGTGGGTCATCGTCAAAGGCGGTGCGATGATCATGCGGTCACCCACGGCACGCATGATCAGCCCGTTGCGGAAACAGTGGCCACGGCAGATCATGCCGACCGCGTCATCAGGGTTAAACCGCTGCTTGGTCTGTTTGTTTTTGACCAACACCAGGCCCGCCACAAACCCGCAGGTTTCGGCATCCCCCACCAGCGGGTGGTCTTTGAGCGCCAGGAATCGCTTGGCAAAGTAGTCCCCCATCTCACCACGCACCCGTTGCGGCAACTGCTCTGCCTCCATGATGTCGAGGTTGGCCAGCGCCACCGCG
The DNA here is from genome assembly GCF_002017865.1 of Rhodoferax fermentans. Lineage (NCBI taxonomy): Bacteria > Pseudomonadati > Pseudomonadota > Betaproteobacteria > Burkholderiales > Comamonadaceae > Rhodoferax > Rhodoferax fermentans. Next base: position 121,125 of record NZ_MTJN01000002.1, read on the forward strand.
CAGGCCACCGGGTGGCCGCTGTAGGTGTAGCCGTGGTTGAACTCGCCGCCCTGCTCGATCAGCACCTTGGCCACACGGTTGCCCACCATCACCCCACCGAGCGGGATGTAACCGCTGGTCACCGCCTTGGCAAAGGTCACCAGATCTGGCTTGTAACCAAAACGCTCGTAGGCAAACCAATGGCCCAGCCGGCCAAAGGCGCAGATCACCTCGTCGCTGATGAGCAAAATGCCGTATTTGTCGACGATGCGCTGGATTTCGGGCCAATAGGTGGCGGGCGGGATGATCACCCCACCGGCGCCCTGGATCGGCTCGGCAATAAAAGCCGCCACCTTGTCGGGCCCCACTTCCAGAATCTTGTCTTCCAGCCAACCCGCAGCGCGGACACCGAACGCGTCGGCCGTCTCGCCCGGTTTGCCGTCTTCAAAAAAGTAAGGCTGGCCAATGTGGGTGATGTTCGGGATTGGCAGATCACCCTGCGCGTGCATGCCACTCATGCCACCGAGCGAGGCACCGGCCATGGTGCTGCCGTGGTAGGCGTTGTGGCGGCTGATGATGACCTTGCGCTGCGGCTGACCCAGCAAATCCCAATAACGGCGCACCATGCGCACGTTCGAGTCATTGCTCTCAGAGCCGCTGCTTGAGAAAAACACATGCTCAAAACTGCGGTCGCCCACCTTGGGCGCCAGCGCGGCGAGCCGGGTGGCGAGCTTGACCGCCGGCACATTGGTGGTCTGGAAAAAGCTGTTGTAGAACGGCAGGGTCATCATCTGCTCGTAAGCCGCCTCGGCCAGCGCCTTGCGGCCATACCCGGCGTTCACACACCACAGGCCACTCATCGCATCCAGCAGTTTTTCACCTTCGGAGTCCCAGATGTAAATGCCGTCGCTGCGGGTGATCACACGCGCACCACGGGTGGCCAGGTCACCATGGTCGGTGAACGGGTGAATGAAGTGGGCGCTGTCAAGCGCCTGGATCTCGCGGGTGCTCAGCTGCTCAGCGGTGCTGTGTGTGTTCATGGTTCACATCCTTATCAAAAAATGGGTTCTAGCCCTTTTACATCAAGGGCATACAGCTATACATGCAATAGCAAATGTTCACGCTCCCAGGGTGAGATCACTTTCATGAATTCCTCAAACTCCAGTTCCTTGATCTCGGAGTAGACGGTGATGAACTCCTTGCCCAGCACGTCGTGCAACTCGGACTCGCGGCGCAACCACTCCAGCGCGTCGCCCAGGCTGCGCGGCAAGGCATAGGGTGACAAATAGGCGTCCCCTCTCATCTCGGCCTTGGGTTTGATCTTGTTCTTGAGGCCCAGGTAACCGCAGGCCAGGGTCATCGCCAGCGCCACATAGGGGTTGGCGTCGGCACCAATCACCCGGTTTTCAACACGGCGCGCGGCGGGCGACGAGATCGGGGAGCGGATGCCCACGGTGCGGTTGTCATAGCCCCACTCGATGTTGATCGGTGCGGCGGTGTTGCGTGACAGGCGGCGGTAGCTGTTGACATAGGGAGCCACCAACACCATCGCCGCCGGGATGTAGCGCTGCAAACCGCCGATGTAGTGCATGAACGCCTCCGACGGTGTGCCGTCGGGGTTGCTGAAGATGTTTTTGCCACTCTCCTTGTTCAAAATGCTCTGGTGCACATGCATCGCGCTGCCGGGTTCACCAGCGATGGGTTTGGCCATGAAGGTGGCGTACATGTCGTGGCGCAGGGCCGATTCACGCACCGTGCGTTTGAACAAAAACACCTCGTCGGCCAGGCCCAGGGGTTCGGCGTGGAAGAAGTTGATCTCCATCTGGCCCGCGCCAATTTCGTGGATCAAGGTGTCCACGTTGAGCTCCATCTTGTCGGAGTAGTCGTAGATTTCTTCAAACAGCGGGTCGAACTCGTTGACCGCGTCGATGCTGTAGGCCTGGCGCGAGGTCTCGGCGCGGCCACTGCGGCCAATTGGCGGGCGCAGCAAGGTGTTGGGGTCGGTGTTGCGCGCGGTCAGGTAGAACTCGAGTTCGGGCGCCACGATCGGCTGCAGGCCTTCTGCGGCAAACAGATCACACACCCGGCGCAACACACTGCGTGGCGCAAACGGCACCAGGTTGCCCTGGTTGTCAAAACAGTCATGGATCACCTGCGCGGTGGGGTCGGTGGACCAGGGCACGATGCGCACGGTGCTCGGGTCGGGGCGCAGCTGCATGTCACGGTCGGTGGGGTCGATCACGTCGTAATACGGACCACTCTCGGGGAACTCGCCGGTTACCCCCATCGCCACCACCGACTGCGGCAGGCGCATGCCACGGTCTTCGGTGAACTTGCCACGCGGCAGGATCTTGCCACGCGCCACACCGGTCAAGTCGGGCACCAGGCATTCCACCTCGGTGACCCGCCGCTCGTTGAGCCATTGCTCCAAATCATTGAAATTCATCGATTTTTTGTCAGTCATGGAACTCTCCTGAATCAGGCTGTACTCGGTTGAACACAGTCTGCTGGCACATTGTGGGGGCTGAATTGGCTCAAAATCAGGGCCATTTGATTCAAATCAAAGGTGCCACTTGTTAAAGTGGGCATCACAGCCCCGAGCTCGACCCTGAACCCACTGTAACCGGGCTTTGACCCGCCAACGCGCCATGTTGTCCGAATTCCTGCTGAGCGAACTCAGCCGCCTGAACCCGCAAGACCGGCTGCCCTTACACCGGCAGTTGTACGAGGCGCTGCGCCGCGCCATTCTGGAGAACAAGCTCAGCCCGGAAGAACGCCTGCCCTCCAGCCGCGATCTGGTTCAGGACCTGGGCCTGTCGCGCAACACCGTGGTGGCGGCCCTGACCCAGCTCACGGTCGAGGGTTACCTGGTGAGCCGGGTGGGCAGTGGCACCTTTGTCAGCGCCAAGGTTCCGCAGCGCCAGCGTCGGCCCCTGCGCCAAACCAGCCACCCGGCACAACAGCTGTCACACCGCGGCCAGGCGCTGGGCAAACACTTTTGCGCCAGCGAGCTGGAGATCCAGCCCTTCACCCCGGGCATTGCCGATTTCAGCGCGTTCCCGGTGGCGCTGTGGCAGCGCCTGCAGAACAAACACTGGCGCATGACCTACCCCGACATGCTGGACTACAGCAGCAGCGGTGGTTATGCCCCGCTGCGCCGAGCAGTGGCCGACTACCTGCACATGTTTCGCAGCGTGGCGCTCGATCTGGACCAGGTCATCATCACCAGCGGCACCCAGGAGTCGCTGGAGTTGTGCGCACAACTGCTGGCCGACCAGGGTGACACCGTCTGGCTGGAAGACCCGGCCTACTGGGGCGCGGGCAAAGCCTTCATGGCCACCGGGCTCAAAATCCACCCGGTGCCGGTCGACGAACAAGGCATTGCGCCCCTGGCGAATGACCGCCACGCGCCGCCCAGACTGATGTACGTGACCCCATCACACCAGTACCCGACCGGTGCGGTGATGTCACTGGAGCGGCGCCACCAGATCCTGTCGCTGGCCAATGAACACCAGGCCTGGGTGCTGGAGGACGACTACGACAGCGAGTTCCGTTTCAGCGGGCCACCCATTGCCTCGCTGGCCGGGCTCGACACCCAGGGCCGGGTGCTGTACCTGGGCTCGTTTTCCAAGGTGCTGTACCCGGGCCTCAAGCTGGCGTACGTGGTGGTGCCCAAGGGGCTGGCGGCGGCTTTCAAGGCCGCCCACTACGACCTCAACCGCCCGGGCCAGATGCCGGTGCAGGCGGCTCTGGCCGAGTTCATCGACATGGGCCACTTTGCGGCTTGCCTGCGCAAGGCGCGCCAGAGTTACGCCCAGCGCCGCCACTGCCTGCTCGAAGCCTTGCAGCCCTGCCTGGGCACACGCGCGCGCATCACCGGCGCCGAACAGGGCTTGCACCTGTGTGTGCGCCTGCCCGACCACCTGGATGACCAGGCGCTGGCCAGGCAACTCGGCAAGCTCGGTCTGGTGGTGCGGCCGCTGTCGGCCTACTGCCTCAAGCGCCGCGACCTGCGGGGTCTGGTGATTGGTTATGGCTACGCACCACTGGCGCAGATCCAACGGTTTGGGCCGGTGCTGGCGCAGGTGGTGCAGCAGGCTTTGGCCCACCGGGCTCCAGCCTGAGTGCCTGCGCTGCCCAACACAATACTTTGCTTTTGATAGCTACCAGCCCTTATCAAACAAGGGCCAGAGCACAAAAACATCAGAAAGCGTTGCGCAAACGGTGGTACAGCGTGCCCAGCACCAGGCTGGGGGTGCGCAACAGCGGGCCACCCGGGAAAGGCAGGTGGCGCAGCTTGGCAAACACATCAAAGGACTCGGCTTGCCCGGCCACGGTCTGCGCCACCAGTTGCCCGGCCAGCCCGGTCAGGGCCACACCGTGGCCGCTGAAGCCCTGCAGGTAATACAGGTTGTCACCGAGGCGGCCAAAGTCGGGCGCGCGGTTCATGCTGATGTCCACAAAACCACCCCAGACATACTCAATGGACGCGTTTTTCAGCTGCGGAAAAATCTGCCCAAGGCGCTGCGTCATCGTCTCTTTCAGGTTGGCAGGCGTGCGCGTGGTGTAGCTGACCCGCCCGCCAAATAACATGCGGTGGTCAGCGCTGAAGCGGTAGTAGTCCAGGATGAAATTGTTGTCACACACCGCCGCGTCACTCGGAATCAGTTGGCGGCACAGCTCGGCGCCCAGCGGGGCCGTGCCAATGATGTAGGTGCCCACCGGCATCATGCGTGCGCTCAACTCCGGTGCCACCTGGGGGCCGAATTCGGGCAAAGCGTAGTTGCCTGCCAGCACACCAAAACGGGCGGTAACGCTGCCTTGGGCCGTTTGCGCCGTCAGTGTTTTGCCACGCCGCAAGCGCAGCACCGCGCTGTGTTCACAGATCCGCACCCCCAGGCTTTGGGCCGCTTGTGCCAGACCCAGGCCGTATTTAAGCGGGTGTACATGGCCCGACACCGACTCGAACGCGCAGGCCGCATAACGTGGGCTCTGGATAAAACGCTGCACATCGGCGCCAGCTGCCACCTCGCTGGCAAAACCATAGTTTTTGGCCATGGTGGCAGCATCTTCTTCGAGCGCGCGGGCCTTGCGCGGGCAGTCCGCCACATGCAAATAACCCTTGACCAGATCACAGTCGATGCCAAAGTCACGCACCCGCTCGTCCACCAGGCGCACCGCGTCGAGTGACATGTCCCAGGCCTGGCGCGCCAGATCGGGGCCGAGTTGTTGTTCGAACACCTCCTGCCCACTGGCATAACCCACAATCACCTGGCCGCCGTTGCGCCCGGAGGCACCGCTGCAGATCCGGTCGGCCTCGAGCACCACCACCGAATACCCCCGGCGTGCGAACTCGATGGCGGCCGACAGACCGGCAAACCCGGCGCCCACCACCAGCACATCCACCGACAGACTCTCGCTCAGCGCAGGCTGGGCTGGGGGCCGCGAGACGCTGGCTTCGTAATAACTGTTCTGGTTGAGCTGGGTATCCGAGTTGAGCAAGGCCATGGTGTCCTCCTATCCAACGCGTTTGGCGATCTGGCCACACAGGTAGGTCCAGACAAAGCTCGCCGCTGCCGTGCTGGTGAGTTCGGCATGGTCGTAGGCCGGGGCCACTTCTACACAGTCCATGCCCACCATGTTGAGCGTGCTGAGTTCTTCGAGCAGCGTGAGCACCTGCGAGCTGGTCATCCCGCCGGGCTCCGGCGTGCCGGTGCCGGGGGCAAACGCCGGGTCCAGGCAGTCGATGTCGAGCGTCAGGTAACACGGGCGATTGCCGATGCGCTCGCGGATCTGCGCCACCACCGGGGCCAGTCCCGCGCCATCACGGCCGCGCAGGCTGCGGGCGTCAAATATCAGCCCACCCTGGTCTTGCACATACTCACGCGCTGCCCGTTCACCACTGGAGCGCAGGCCAATCTGCACCGTGTGTTGCGGGCTGACCAGGCCTTCCTGAATGACCTCATAGGTCCAGGTGCCGTGGCCCGAGGGTTCACCAAAGTGGTCAACCCAGGTGTCGCAGTGAGCATCAAAATGCACCAGCGCCAGCGGACCAAATTGCGCATGGGCGGCGCGCAGCAGTGGCAAAGTCACCGAATGGTCGCCCCCCAGAAACACACAATGGTGCTGCCCCATCAGCGCGGCCGCCTGCGCCTGGATCTGCTGGCGCACCTCCACCAGCGGTGAGGCATTGGGCAGGGCCATGTCATAACCATCGCCCAGGAACCCAAGCGGTGTCACATTGAAGTACGGGTGGATGCCGTCACACAACATCAGGCTGGCGCTGCGAATCGCTTGCGGGCCAAAACGGGCACCGGGCCGGTTGGTCACCGCGCCGTCAAAAGGCACTCCCACCAGCGCAAAAGGCTGCGCCGCCAGTTCGGGGGCCGCGAGAAAACGGCTGGTCTGGGCCGCGTAGGCAAAACGGATGGCAGTCATGGTTGGGTCCTTGCAACAAAAAGTATTTGGCGGGTCTCAGGCCGAAACAAGCGCCTTGTGCGTGGCACCGTAGTGTCGGCAATTCAGAAGCAGCCGAAGGTGCCAATTTGGCACGCCAGTGGCAATCCACTGGGCCACGCTGTGGCCCGATTCAGCCCTCAGACATCACCAGCGAAGCCGCTTGTTCGGACAACACTTTGCTGAGCACCACACTGCGGTACACCTTGCCCGTCCACTGGACCGAACTCACCGGCAGATAACCCAGGCTGGTGTACAGCTTGATCAGGTGGGTGGCCTGCTCGGCGGTGTCCATCGCCAGCTCATGAAAACCCTGTTCGGTGGCCCACTGTTCACAGACCTGCAACAAGGCCCGCCCAATGCCCTGCCCCTGCAGGCCGGGGGCCACCGCAAACTGGTGCACGGCCGCCACGCCCGGCCGGGTGAAATAGTCACACTCGTTGGTGGCATAGGTTGGCTTGACCACCACCGTGCCCACCAGTTGGCCATCCTGCTCAGCCACATAACATTGGCCGCCTGCGATGCGCTCGGCGGTCACTTCGGGGCTTTGGTCTACAGCGGTGTAATTCAGGCCCAAGGCGCCCAAACGGGCGTAGGCGGCGTGTAACAGCTCGGTGAGTTCCAGCAGGGAATCGCTGGGGTGCAGTTTGCGGATCGAATACATGGCAAAACAAAAAGAAGATTGAGAAAAAAGCCTTTGGCCCGGTGACCAAAGCACCGGTGTCTGGTCACGGGGTGGGTGTTGCCAGCCGTGATTTTTGCCACTTTCTGAGCTTGGCGCGGGCGCTGTCGTAGGGTGCAATGGTGTTGACCTGCAGCCATTTCACCACCGGCCACTTGGCACCCGCCCACTGACGTTGCCCGACATCGAACAAAAAAGTGTCACTGCTGGCAGCGATGAAAGAACGCAAGTCCGATGCCAGGGCATCGAATTGCGCCAACAACTGCGCCGCAGAATCATCGCGCGAGTGCAGGTAAAAGGACTGGGCCAAAGCCCCCAACTGGTTCCATTTAAAACCGGGCGCAGGCATCTCGACCGGCTGGCCCGCCTGCTCCCGCGCCTCCCACTGCAACACAAGCCGACCCCAACCAATCTGGTAGGCCATCAGGTCACACAGGCACATCCCGCCTTCGAGTTGCGGCGCGCGGCTCAGTTCATCGGGCACGCGACTGATCTCTTCGCGCAGCTTCTGGTACGCCGTGTCAAAACGGCTCAGGAGTTCTTGTTGGCTGGTGGGCAAAGGCATAACAAACCGTCAATCAGGAAACACATGCCCGCGCTCAATGGCCTGCGCCGGGTTCTCAAACACCGCCATGGCGGTGCGCATACGAAGAAATCCGAAGTTTTGATAAAAGCCCTCCTTGCCGGGCACCGCGTACAGCAGGATCTTCTTGTGGCCAGCTGAGAGCTTCATCAGGCGCTGGACCACCTCTTTGCCCAGGCCCAAACTCTGGTGCGAGGGCAGCACCGCCACATCACAGATGTAGCTGGTGTCCACACCGTCGGCCAAGGCCCGCCCGGCCGCCACCAGCTTGCCATCTTCATGCGCGAAGCAGTGGTAACGGCTGTTGCGAAAAACGGTTTCCAGATCCCTGGCGTTTTTGTTGCCCAGCGGGGCCACGCGGTACAGGTTTTCCAGCTCCTGCCAATCCAGGGCGGTGAGGGACTCAGACCAAACAATTGCCACAAATACTCCTGTTGATGGGTGACGGATGGGTTGAAAGCACTTGGCCAGCGGAGGGTTCAACCATCTGTTAAAAACGGCTGCAGCCCTTATCCCAAATGGGTGTGCCGCTCTGATTTTGGCTCGGTTTCCATGGCCGCCAAGCCGTGCAGGATGCCGCAACTCGCCACCGCCTGCTCCGACTGGCAGCGCTGGCGCAAATCGGTGAGTTGTTGTTTGAGCTGGCAGAGTTCACGGATGCGCTCATCCACATGGGCCATGTGCTCGTCAAATACCGCGTTGACCGCACCGCAGTCTTGCGCCGGATGGTCCACCAGGCTCAGCAAGGCGTGGATTTCCTCATGGCTCATGCTCAGGGCGCGGCAGTTGCGGATAAAACGCAGGCGCTCCAGGTGCTGCGGCCCGTAGACCCGGAAGTTGCCCGAGGTGCGGCCTGGCTCGGGCAACAGCCCTTCTTTCTCGTAATAACGCACGGTTTCCACCGAACATTGCGCCACCTGCGCCAATTCACCTATTTTCAAAATGGGCACTCCCAAAAACCACTTGACTCTATAGTAACTTCAGCTTGCCTAATACAGGACAACACTCTTGAAAGCCTGTATGCCGCCGCTGGACACACCCCATTCACACGACCACACACATGGTCACGATCACGAGCATGGCCATCATCACCATGGCGAATCCAATGACCATGGATGCGGCAGTGGCGGGGCCTGTTGTGGTGCTGCGCACACCAGCCAAGCACCCTTGGCACCAGTTGCCGCCAGCCAGACAGTGGCCGATGGCCAACTGGTGCAAACGCCCATCCGTATCCTGCAAATGGATTGCCCCACCGAAGAAGCCCTGCTGCAAAAGAAGCTAGGTGGCATGGCGGGTGTGACGCAATTGGACTTCAACCTGATGCAGCGTGTCTTGACCGTCACCCATGCACCCACGGCCATCGAACCCATTCTGGACGCGGTGCGCTCCCTGGGCTTCACACCCGAGCTGGCCAGCAGCGCCACAGCGCACGAGGAACCCGCACCAGAGCCGAGTAAACCCTGGTGGCCACTGGCCCTGGGTGGCTTGGCCGCTTTGGGCTCCGAGGCCCTGCATTGGGCAGGCGCCCCCGCCTGGCTGGTGGCGACGCTGGCCCTGGTGGCGGTGCTGGCCAGTGGTCTCACCACGTACAAAAAAGGCTGGATTGCGGTGCGCAATGGCAACCTCAACATCAACGCCCTGATGAGCATCGCCGTCACCGGCGCGCTGCTGATTGGCCAGTGGCCCGAGGCCGCGATGGTGATGGTGCTGTTCACCGTGGCCGAGCTGATCGAAGCCAAATCGCTGGACAGGGCGCGCAACGCCATCCGTGGCCTGATGCAACTCACGCCTGAGCGCGCCACGGTGTTGCAAGCTGACGGCACCTGGCTGGAGGTCGAGGCCAAGTCGGTGCCCGTGGGCGCCCAGGTGCGCATCAAACCCGGTGAACACATTGCGCTCGATGGGCGCATCCTCAGCGGGCGCTCCAGCATTGACCAGGCACCGATCACCGGTGAGAGCCTGCCGGTGGACAAAACGGTGGGGGATGAGGTTTTTGCCGGCACCCTCAACACCTCGGGTTCGTTTGACTACAGCGTGACCGCCGCCGCCAATGACAGCACCTTGGCCCGCATCATCCATGCGGTGGAAGCCGCCCAAGGCGCCCGGGCACCGACCCAGCGTTTTGTGGACCAGTTTGCCCGCATCTACACCCCGGTGGTGTTTGCCTTGGCGTTGCTGGTGGCCGTCTTGCCGCCTTTGCTGACCGGCGCAGACTGGTTGGACTGGGTCTACAAGGCGCTGGTCTTGCTGGTGATCGCTTGCCCGTGCGCGTTGGTGATCTCCACCCCGGTGACCATCGTCAGTGGCTTGGCGGCAGCGGCACGCAAGGGCATCCTGGTCAAAGGCGGGGTGTATCTGGAACAGGGCCGCAAGCTGCGCTGGCTGGCGCTCGACAAAACCGGCACCCTCACCCATGGCAAGCCAATACAGACCGATTTTGTGGTGCTCAACGGGTATGACGAAACCCATGTGCGCAGCCTGGCCGCCAGCCTGGCCCAACGCTCTGACCACCCAGTGTCACGCGCCTTGTTGGAGGCGGCGCAGCGTGACGGTGTGGCCTTGCGTGAGGTGAGCCACTTTGAAGCCCTGCCGGGGCGCGGCACCCAAGGTGTCATCAACGGCAAGCTCTACCACCTGGGCAACCACCGCCTGATCCACGAACAGGGGCGCTGCTCTGACGCGCTGGAGGCCCAGCTGTCGGTCCTGGAAGAACAGGGCAAAACCGTCATCCTGCTCACCGATGAGCAGCAGGTGCATGGCCTGTTTGCGGTGGCCGACAGCCTCAAGGACAGCAGCCGCGAGGCCATAGCCGAGTTGCATGCGTTGGGCATCCAAACCCTGATGCTCACCGGTGACAACGCCCACACCGCACGGGCCATTGCGGTGCAAGCTGGCATCACCGAGGCACGAGGTGACCTGCTGCCCGAGGACAAACGCCAGGCCATTGAACAACTGATCGGCCAGGGTGGTCTGGTTGGCATGGTGGGGGACGGCATCAACGACGCCCCGGCGCTGGCACGCGCTGACATCGGTTTTGCCATGGGTTCGGCGGGCACCGGCACCGCGATTGAGACCGCCGACGTGGCCCTGATGGACGACGACCTGCGCAAACTGCCGCGTTTTGTGCGCCTGTCGCGCGACACCCACAGCCTGCTGGTGCAGAACATCGTGCTGGCGCTGGGCATCAAGCTGGTGTTTCTGGTGCTGACGCTGAGCGGCAACGGCAGCATGTGGATGGCGGTGTTTGCCGATGTGGGTGCCAGCCTGCTGGTGGTGGGCAACGGGCTGCGACTGTTGCGCAAGTGAGGCGCTCAGCGGCCACCAAACCGGTGGCCAAGCAGTAAACTCCTGCCTCAGCATTTGTTCACCAGAGAGATCAAATGTCAAAATGAAACTTGATGGTGGACAGATCGCACTGTGACCCACAAGTCATGAGGTCTGATCTCGGGAACATCGCTTTCAAAGGACACACAATGGCAAACAACAATCAAATCGTCCCACGGTTTTTCCTGGCCACGGTGCTTCTCAGCCTGGTCGGCGCCTACGTGGCCTCACACCACTTGCCCAACATCTGGCATTTGCTGGACCTGGTGGCGTTTTTTGCCGCCTTGGCTGTGCCCTTGCCCGCATCCAAGCAAAAATAGTCCGACTGGCCTGCTTGGGGCCTGTGGTGGCAAACACAATCAGCGTTACCACCATCCCACACTTCAGCCAAAGACCTGTTTGAGCGCCCGTGCGGCCGCTTGGTGGGCTTGGCGTGCCTCGGGAATGGCGCGCCCCATTTTCACGAACTCGTGCACCACACCGCGGTACAGCTCCAGGTCCACAGCGACCCCGGCGGCGCGCAGGCGGTCGGCGTAGAGCAGGCCCTCATCCACCAGCGGATCACATTCGGCCAGACACACCCAGGCTGGCGCCACACCTGCCACATCGTCGGCCAGCAGCGGCGCAAAACGCCAGTCGTCGCGGTCGGCCTCTCTGCGCAGGAACAGCTTGAAAAAGTAGTCGATGTGGGCCTTCTCCAGCAGAAAACCCTGGCCAAAAGTCTTGTGTGAGGGCATCTCCTGCCGCGCTGAGCAGCCCGGGTAAATCAGCAACTGCAAGGCCAACGGCAAGCCAACATCACGCGCCTGCAGCGCACACACCGCCGCCAGCGTGCCGCCGGCACTGTCACCACCCACAGCGATGCGCCGGGTGTCCAGGCCGACCTCCGCGCCCTGCTGAAACACCCAGTGCACAGCGTCCCAGGCGTCATCAAAGGCCACCGGAAAAAGAAACTCGGGCGCCAGCCGGTACCCCACCGACAACACCGCACACTGCGCCAAATGGCTCAAGCTGCGGCACAGGCTGTCGTGGGTGGCAATGCTGCCCACCACAAAACCGCCACCGTGAAAAAACACCAACACCGGCAGCGGCGCGCCTTCCACCTGAGCGGGTGCGTACAAACGCACAGGCAGTTCATAACCATCACGTGTGGGCACCGTGAAACTCTCCACGCGGGGCAGCTTGACCGGGCTGATCTCCAGCACGTTGGCACCCACTTCATACGCCAGACGCGCCTGGGCCGGGCTCAGCGCATGCAAGGGCAACTTGCTGGCGCGGGCCATGCGGTCCAGCACACTATGCATGGCGGGGGTCAGCAAACTGCGGGGGTTTCGGTGGTGGTGGGGCATGGAATGAGGCGCGTAGCAAAGCAATGGGGCGCGATTGTCCTGCCAAAGTGGCAAGGTGTTGGTGGGCCGCCTGGCGTGGCACGGCGATGGCCAGGGAAGCTACCCGTCACCTCGCCAACACCAGCTTAGACACATATCCATATAAGCACATCACCACAATGTCGTTTGATACATATCGGTTCACCCGTACAGTACGCGCCTATGTTTGACATCGCATTCATTGTGGCGGGTTTTGTGGTCGGCACCGTGGTCGGTTTGACCGGGGTGGGCGGTGGCTCCTTGATGACGCCGATCCTGATTTTTGCCTTTGGTGTCAAGCCCTATATGGCAGTGGGCACCGACCTGCTGTTTGCCGCGTTCACCAAGATGGGCGGCACGGTCAAAACGGCGCGCTCGGGCCTGGTGCCCTGGCGTGTGGTGGTACACCTGTCGGCGGGCAGCATCCCGGCGGCGCTGGCCACCCTCTGGGTGCTCAAAAACATCGGCCCGGCCAACCCGCAGGTTCAGCATTGGATGACCACCACCCTGGGTGTCGCCCTGCTGCTCACGGCTGCTGCCACACTCTACAAAGCGCTGCGTGGCAAAACCGCACCGCAAAAGATCAGCGCCGGGCAGGAAACCCTGGCCACCACTGCCCGCCACTGGAGCCTGCCGCTGCTGTTTGGTGCTTTGATTGGCACGCTGGTGTCGCTCACCTCGGTCGGCGCAGGAGCCATTGGCGTCACCGTGTTGATGCTGCTGTACCCGATGTTGCCGCTATCGCGCATTGTGGCGGCCGACATTGCCTACGCGGTGCCGCTCACGCTGGTGGCCGGGCTGGGGCACGCCTCGCTGGGTTCGGTAGACTGGCGCATGCTTGGTCTGCTGCTGGCGGGTTCCCTGCCGGGTATCTGGCTGGGCTCCCACTTCATGGTGCGGGTGCCGGAGCGTTTGATCCGCTCCCTGTTGTCGCTGCTGCTGGCGTATGCCGGTGCCAAGCTGATCACCATCTGACCCCTTTAAACTCATCTATTTATAGCTAACCGCTCAATCCATACAAGGGCTCAAGCCGGATTTCACTCTTACCATGTACCACTACACCGACTTTGACCGCCAATTCGTCCAGCAGCGCGCCGCGCAGTACCGCGACCAGCTGCAACGCCACCTTGCAGGTGAGCTCAAAGACGAGGACTTTCGCCCGCTGCGCCTGCAAAACGGCTGGTATGTGCAACGCTACGCACCGATGCTGCGTGTGGCTGTGCCTTATGGCGAACTGGCCAGCCGCCAGTTGCGTGTGCTGGCCAAGATTGCCCGCGACTACGACCAGCCCAGCGCCGAGGTGCTGGGCACCGCACTGAGCAAACAGGCCGAACTCGGCACCCAGAGCCTGGCCGTGGGTTACGGCCACTTCACCACGCGGCAAAACGTGCAGTTCAACTGGATTGCCTTGGACAAGAGTGCCGACGTGATGGAGCTGCTGGCCAGTGTCGACATGCACGGCATCCAGACCAGTGGCAACTGCATCCGCAACATCACCGGTGACGCGCTGGCCGGCATTGCGCCCGACGAACACATCGACCCACGCCCCTACTGCGAAATCATGCGCCAGTGGAGCACCCTGCACCCCGAGTTTGCTTTCCTGCCGCGCAAGTTCAAGATTGCCGTCTCGGGCGCGGCGGAAGACCGTGCCGCCACCGCCTGGCATGACGTGGGCCTGCACCTGATCCACAACGACCAGGGTGAGGTCGGTTTCAAGGTGTTGGTCGGTGGTGGCATGGGCCGCACACCGATCATTGGCCGCACCATCCGCGAGTTTGTGCCATGGAACCAGATCCTCAACTTCCTCGAAGCCGTGGTGCGCGTCTACAACCGTTTTGGCCGCCGCGACAACCTGTACAAAGCCCGCATCAAGATTTTGGTCAAAGCTGAAGGCCAGCGTTATTTTGACGAGGTCGAAGCCGAGTACCAGGCCATTCTGGCGCACGACGGTGGCCAACACGCCATCCCGCAGGCCGAGCTGGATCGAGTGACCGCCTGCTTCAAGGCGCCAAGCATCACGCTGGACGACACAAGCGCTGCCGCCGAGTCGATCCTTGCGACGCTGTCAACCAAAGACCAAGCCGAATACCAGCGCTGGTTACAACAAAACGTCAAGGGCCACAAATACCCGGCTTTGCGCGCGGTGACCCTGTCGTTCAAACGCCTGGGCCTGGCCCCGGGGGATGCCTCGGCCGACCAGCTCGATGCCGCGGCCGACCTGGCCGACCGTTTCAGCGCCGGTGAAGCCCGCGTCAGCCATGAACAAAACCTGCTCTTGCCCTGGGTGCGTGCCAGCGACCTGCCCGCACTCTGGCAAGCCGCCCGCGCGCTGGGCCTGGCCCGGCCCAATATCGGCCTGCTGACCGACATCATTGCCTGCCCGGGTGGTGACTTCTGCGCGCTGGCCAATGCCCGCTCCATCCCAATTGCCGAGGCCATCACCGAACGCTTCCAGGACCTCGACGAGTTGTTTGACCTGGGCGAGATCGACTTGCACATCAGCGGTTGTATCAACTCCTGTGGCCACCACCACAGCGGCCACATCGGTGTGCTGGGTGTCGACAAGGACGGGCGCGAGTGGTACCAGGTGTCGCTCGGCGGCTCTGACGGCAGCGCGCTGAGCGGCGACGCCATCCCCGGCAAGGTGATTGGCCCCTCGTTTGCCGCCAGTGAGGTGGCCGATGTGGTCGAGGCTCTGCTCGACACCTATCGCACAGCACGCACCCCCGGTGAGAACTTCATCAGCTGCGTGCGCCGCCTCGGGCTCGACCCCTTCAAAGCGGCGGGCAACGCCGCCCGCCACGAAACCCGCGACGCAGGCCAGGTGCTCAACGTGCACCTCAACAGCGCCGACGCCTTGACCGACTGAGCAGCTGCTCCCACACGCCATGAACAAATCCATTAAATTGATAGCTGCTGACGCTGACCAGGCAAGGGCTACAGGCCCAAATGTCTTAAAAATAGCGAACGACGCCAACCCGGCCGAGGTCAACCTGGACGGGATCGAGCGCATCGACCTGCACTTCCCCAAGTTCACCGATGGCCGCGCCTACAGCCAGGCGTTTTTGTTGCGCCGTCGGCTCGGTTTCAAAGGCGAGTTGCGCGCCACCGGTGATGTGCTGGTGGACCAACTGCAGCTGATGCAGCGCAGCGGCTTTGATGCTGCGGTGTTG
The DNA here is from genome assembly GCF_002017865.1 of Rhodoferax fermentans. Classification (NCBI taxonomy): domain Bacteria; kingdom Pseudomonadati; phylum Pseudomonadota; class Betaproteobacteria; order Burkholderiales; family Comamonadaceae; genus Rhodoferax; species Rhodoferax fermentans. The sequence goes on from NZ_MTJN01000002.1 coordinate 136,689, forward strand.
CGCGCTGACCAGAGCCTGGCCGCCGCCGAACGCGCGCTGGCGCTGTTTGCCGACTTCTACCAAGGTGACGCAGCGCACCCCCAACCCCATTTCACCGGGTCCCAAGCATGAGCGCCATCGACCTCAACGCTCGCGCCTCCAGCACCTATGCCGACAAGCTGGCAGAGACCAGCGTGCTGTTGCAACAGGCAGCACGCGACCACGCGGCCAGCGCCCCCGGTGGCGCATCACGCATCACCTTGGCCTGCAGCCTGGGCGCTGAAGACATGGTGCTGGCCCACCTGATCAACCAGTTGCAGCTGAACATCGGCATTTTTGTGTTGGAAACCGGCCAGTTGCACCCAGAAACACTGGCTTTGCTGGACCGCCTCAAAGCCACCTCCCGTGCGCCGGTTGAGGTGTTCACCCCGGTGACCGAGTCGGTGGTGCAGTTTGTGGACCGTGAAGGCAAAGACGCGATGTACAAAAGCATCGAGTTGCGCAAAGTCTGCTGCCACATCCGCAAGATGGAGCCGCTGGGCCGCGCGCTGGCTGGCAAAGCCGCCTGGGTCACCGGCCTGCGCCGCGAACAGTCCGGCGCCCGCGCCGAGGTGCCGCTCATCGACAGCAGCGATGCCAAGATCACCAAGCTCAACCCCCTGGCCAACTGGACCTGGGGCGACGTCTGGTTCTACATTGCCGAAAACAAGGTGGACTACAACCCCTTGCACGACCAGTTTTACCCCAGCATCGGCTGCGCACCCTGCACCCGCGCCATCAGCATGGGAGAAGACTTCCGCGCCGGACGCTGGTGGTGGGAGGACGAAACCGCCAAGGAATGTGGCCTGCACGTCAAAGACAAGGCCGCCGCATGAACACCCGCACCCCACCCGAACTTTTGCAAGCCATGACGACACACCACCGCCCCGACCATCTGAGCAACGCCCACCTGGACGCGCTGGAAGAAGAAACCATCTTTGTCCTGCGCGAAGTGGCCGCCGCCTTCGAGCGCCCCACGCTGCTGTTCTCGGGCGGCAAGGACTCGCTGGTGATGCTCAAGTGCGCCGAAAAAGCCTTTGGAACCCCTGCCACCGGCGGCAAGATTCCCTACCCGCTGCTGATGATCGACACCGGCCACAACTTCCACGAAGTGACCGACTTCCGCGACTTCCGCGCCAAAGAACTCGGTGCCGATCTGATCGTGCGCAGCGTCGAAGACTCGATGGCGCGCGGCACCGTGCGCCTGGCGCACCCGGGTGAGAGCCGCAACGTGCACCAGTCGGTCACGCTGCTCGAAGCCATCGAAGAATTCCGCTTTGACGCACTGATTGGCGGCGCCCGCCGCGACGAGGAAAAAGCCCGCGCCAAGGAACGCATCTTCAGCCACCGCGACAGCTTCGGCCAATGGCAGCCCAAAGACCAGCGCCCCGAACTCTGGACGCTGTTCAACACCAAGTTGCAACCCGGCGAACATTTCCGTGTGTTCCCCATCAGCAACTGGACCGAGCTGGACGTGTGGCAATACATCGAACGCGAACAGATCGCCCTGCCCTCGCTCTACTACACGCACAAACGCGAGGTGGTCGAACGCAAGGGACTGCTGGTGCCGGTGACTGAACTCACCCCCCTGAAGCCCGGCGAAGTAGCCGAGCTGCGCGACGTGCGCTTTCGCACCGTGGGCGACATCACCTGCACCTGCCCGGTGGAAAGCCTGGCCGCCACACCCGAGCAGATCGTGCACGAAACCCTGGCCGCCGACGTGAGTGAACGCGGCGCCACACGCATGGACGACAAAACCTCCGAGGCGTCGATGGAGAAGCGCAAGAAGGACGGTTACTTCTGATGGCCATGGCTTTGGGGGTTCTACCCGGCGCAGCGACTGGGGCATGTGCATGCGGTTTTGGGGTGAAAACACACGCGAAACCGACGTTGCAACCCACCACCACTTCAGACGCGCGCCTTTCACCCCAAAGCCCGGTCACCTACCCCAATCACCCCGCCGAGCGCCAACGAAATGAATCCAACTGGAACGACTGCAATGAACACTACAACATCAGTAGCGACTAGCCCAGACAATACAAGGACTAATGGCCCATTTGACCAACAATCCGCCCTCAAGTTCATCACCTGCGGCAGCGTCGATGACGGCAAAAGCACCTTGATTGGCCGCCTGCTGCTCGACAGCAAAAGTGTGCTGCAAGACCAACTCGCCAACGTCTCCAAAAGCGGCGAAGCCGATTTGGCGCAGTTCACCGACGGCCTGAGCGCCGAGCGTGAACAAGGCATCACCATCGACGTGGCCTACCGCTACTTCAACACCGCCGAGCGCAAATTCATCATCGGCGACGCCCCCGGCCACGAGCAATACACCCGCAACATGGTCACCGCCGCCAGCAGCGCCGACGCCGCCGTGGTGCTGGTCGACGCCACCAAACTGCAGTGGCAAGACCCAGCTTTGAGCCTGCTGCCCCAAACCCGCCGCCACAGCCTGCTGTGCCAACTGCTGCGTGTGCCCAGCATCGTCTTCGCCGTCAACAAACTCGACGCCCTCGAAGACGCCGCCAAACCTGAAACCGCTGGCCAGGCCACTGTCGCGTTCACCCACATCCGGGGCGCGCTGGAAAAGTTTGCGCAGGCTGCTGGCATTGAAGTGACCACCATCGTGCCGATTTCCGCCCTCAAAGGCCACAACGTGGTGGACGCGGCAGAGGGCTGGTGCGGCTACACCGGCCCGAGCCTGCTCGACATTCTGGAACTGCTGCCAGTGACCCCCGCCGACACCGCGCTGCCCTTTGCCTTCCCGGTGCAGTGGGTCGAAAAATTCAGCAGCTCGTCCGACACCTCCCAAGGCCGCCGCATTTTCTGGGGCCGGGTTGCCAACGGTGTGGCCCAAATTGGCCAGCAGGTCAAAGTGCTGCCCAGCGGCCAGACCGCCACGGTGGCCCAGGTGCTGGGCACCACACGCAAGCCCGGCATCGTGCAGGCCGGTCACAGCGCCGGTGTCGTGCTCGACCGTGAAGTGGATGTGTCACGCGGTGATTGGCTGCTAGCCCCGGTGCCGCCTGCTCCTGCCGCTATCACTTCTGATGACGACTTTGCTGATACACCCACCGCCACCAGCCTGCCACCCAGCCGCGAAATCAGCGCCACCGTCGCCTGGATGGACGACGAACCACTGGTCGCCGGCCGCGTTTACTGGGCGCTTCACGGCCACCGCTGGGTCAAGGCGCGTGTTAAACGCGTGGTGCACCGCCTGGACATCAACACCCTGGCCGAAGAAAACGCCGACACCTTGCCCGCCAACAGCATCGGCCACATCGAGCTGCTGCTGCAAGAACCGATTGCCGCCCTGCCATTCGCCCAGTCGCGTGTGCTGGGCTCGCTGGTGCTGGTGGACACCGCCACCCACCGGACAGCGGGGGCTGTGTTGGTGAATGGGTGACAGGGACGCGGCAAAGGCATCGCGACTTGCCGTGCGCTGCCTGGTGAACTCGCTGGGTGGCGCAGCCCTCGGGCCAGTCAGAGCGTCATGGCTGGTCTGAACAAAACATGCCTCTAGCCCACGTCTTGCGTTGGCACAAAGCTACCAAATATGCAGCATTTCAATGGAGCCAACAACCGAATATTCGCACCGTTGGATGCGGGCCTGAACAGCGACAACAGGCTGACAGAAGCCATTGGGATCTTGGCTGCCAAGAGCAGGACCTGACTGATGTTAGGCATCAGCGCTTTCATGAACCTGTACGGGGAGTCCAAGTCGGATCAACTGCATTATCGACTTCGGGGTCAGTACGTCTACATCTACATCTGGAGTCAAGGTGGTATTCGAGTAGCCCGATGAACTCCAAATACGGACGCCGTGTAGCCGAACCAGATAGGCATGACCATCGAGAGAGAACATTGCGCCCGGTGGCAGTGAATCCAGGCTGGCCCGATAGGTCGCTTTCTTCCTCTGTCCGTCAATACGTTCGCTATGGAGTTGCGAGTCAATCTCCTTGACACCGATTGACATCGAACTATTCAGGCTTTCAGGAAAACTCGCCCAAAGCTCCTTAAAAACTGCCAACTCTGCCTTGCGACAATCGTTGCAGGGGCGATGCCCAGCCGCGTAGGCCGTTGCTTCATCGAGGAAGAAGAGCTCTGAATAGCTGAACGGTTGCGTCTTGAAGAGTGGGCGTCGATCAATTCCCTTGAAATCCTTGACGCAGAAAATCCAGCGCTTTCTATCCCAAGTCTTCTTCACTTCTCTGAACTGATCATGAACTACTCCACGGTTGCCCATGAACTGAACGATCCGGTTCTTGTCGCGGCGAAGGTTTGACCAGGGGTCAACGGTGTTCTGCAGTAGCACAGCATTTTCCTTTCAGATGCTTAACGAACAAAAGGGATTTCCCCGCCCCGACTGAGCCGCGAGTCGTTGCAGCTGCGGCTATCAGCAACTGCGTGCAGCGATGGAGGGGGGAATCATGACCATCGTACCGAATGACTCCTGACGCTGCATTGGAGTCGTTCAACAACCGTTCAGATACCCGGTTATCCGGGCGCCAGCACCCAGTCTCAAACGATATTAGCCACAAAACCCTCCCTGCTCTCAGGTCATGTGGACTCAGACAGGGGCCGATGTCGCAAAGCGAAGCGCGTCAGAGGCCCGCCGCCTGAGTACACATGGACCACCGCCATTGCTGGTACATACCTAGATACAGCCTGTCGTTTACGGACAAGCCCCTACCCCTGCACCACCCGCTGCGTCTGAATGCCCAAACCTTCAACACCCAAGCGCATGGTCTGACCCGCACGCAAGTAGACCGGAGGCTTCTGGCCCATGCCCACACCGGGTGGGGTGCCGGTGGAGATCACGTCGCCAGGCTGCAAACTCATGAACCGACTCAGGTAGCTGATCAGGAACGGCACCTGGTACACCATGGTGGCTGTGCTGCCGTTTTGGTAGCGGTGGCCGTCCACCTCCAGCCACAGTGACAGCGCCTGCGGGTTGGGCACCTCGTCAGCTGTCACCAGCCACGGACCCAGCGGGCCGAAGCTGTCGCACCCCTTGCCCTTGTCCCAGGTGCCGCTGCGGTTGAGTTGGAAATCGCGCTCGGACACATCGTTCATCACGCAGTAACCGGCCACATGCTGCATGGCATCGGCTTCTGCAATATGGCTTCCGCCCTGCCCGATCACCACCGCCAGCTCGACCTCCCAGTCGGTTTTGAGGGAACCCCGTGGGATGTGTACCGCGTCATCCGGGCCACTGAGGGCACTGGTCCACTTGCCAAACACCACCGGCTCGGGCGGCACCGGCATACCGGACTCGGCAGCATGGTCGGCATAGTTGAGGCCAATGCAGATGCATTTGCCCACATGGGCGACACACGGACCCAGGCGCAGGTCCTGCTGCGGCACACCGGGCACCAACGGCAAGCTGCTCAGGTCCAGGCTGCGCAGGTGCGCCAGACGCTCGGGCAACAAGCTGGTGCCGCCAATGTCGTCCACCAAGGCACTCAAAGACCGCACCTGGCCATTGGCATCCAGCACACCGGGTTTTTCCTGGCCCGCCGGGCCATAACGCAACAACTTCATGGGGTTTGCCGTCCTTTCCAAAACATAAGGACAAGTTTAGGCCCGCGCTCTGTCACAACACTGGGTTTGGGGCCAAGCAGCAAAAAGCGCCTGCTGCGTGGTCACAGACAGGCGCTTGAATTGCTCTTATTTCAAGAGCTATCAGCCCTTATTGAATAAGGGATGAAGGCATAAATGGCTTACTTTTTCTTGAAGTTCTTGAAGTTTTCAATGCCTTCCAGAATTTCCTGGTGAGCGGCTTCGGGGCCTTCCCAACCCAGGATCTTGACCCATTTGCCGTCTTCCAGATCTTTGTAGTGTTCAAAAAAGTGGGCAATGGTCTTCAGGCGCAAGGGTTGCAAGTCTTCCGGCTTTTTCCAGCGGCTGTAGAGCGACAGAATCTTGTCGATCGGCACCGCCAGCACCTTGCCATCCATACCGGCTTCGTCTTCCATCTTCAGGATGCCGACGGCACGGCAGGTCACCACCACCCCCGGGATCAAGGGCACGGGCGTGACCACCAGCACATCCACCGGGTCACCGTCACCGCTGATGGTTTGCGGCACATAACCGTAGTTGGTGGGGTAATGCATGGCCGTGCTCATGAAACGGTCGACATAAATCGCGTGCGTTTCGTGGTCCACCTCGTACTTGACCGGGTCGGCGTTCATCGGAATCTCGATGATGACGTTGAACTCTTCAGGGACTTTCGAGCCGGGGGTAACGGTATTTAATGACATGGTTTGGGCACGGTTTGGTTTAAATCAAGAACATCTGAGATTAAGTCTGATTTTACTGACTAGCCCCTTTCAAGCGGCCCAACAGCAGCATTTTTGGCGTTACAGTCTGCCCGTTGGCCAACCGTCCCTGCAGTCACCTCACGGGTGCGCGGAGGCGAGGAAGCAACGCAGCGGTGGTGCCGATTGCGTTGCACCACTCCCTCGCGAAGCAACTTCAGGAGATTTCTCACATGACAGGCAACTCTGCGCTGATTCTGGCGCTTATCTGCGGCTTGATCGCCGTCGGCTATGGCTTCTGGGCCCGTAGCTGGATCCTCTCCCAAGACGCTGGCAACCAGCGTATGCAAGACATTGCAGCTGCCATCCAAACCGGTGCGGCAGCCTACCTGGCCCGTCAGTACAAAACCATCGCCATGGTCGGCGTGGTGCTCGCTGTGCTGATTGGTGTGTTTCTGGACCCCTTGAGTGCAGTCGGTTTTGTGGTGGGTGCGGTGCTCTCAGGCGCTTGCGGTTTCATCGGTATGAATGTGTCGGTGCGCGCCAATGTGCGTACCGCCCAGGCCGCCACCAAGGGCATTGGCCCGGCACTGGACGTGGCTTTCCGTGGCGGCGCCATCACCGGCATGCTGGTGGTGGGCTTGGGTCTGCTGGGCGTGACCGGTTTTTACTGGTTCCTGGTGCCGGACGGCGTGGCCACCGCAGCCAAGCTCAACCCGCTGATCGGATTTGCCTTCGGCTCCTCGCTGATCTCGATTTTTGCCCGCTTGGGCGGCGGTATCTTCACCAAGGGTGCTGACGTGGGCGCTGATCTGGTGGGCAAGGTCGAGGCCGGCATCCCCGAAGATGACCCGCGCAACCCGGCGGTGATTGCCGACAACGTCGGTGACAACGTGGGTGACTGCGCCGGTATGGCCGCTGACCTGTTTGAAACCTACGCGGTGACGCTGATCGCCACCATGGTGCTGGGTGCCCTGCTGATCACCGGCGCCGGCCCCAACGCGGTGTTGTACCCGCTGGCCCTCGGCGCGGTGTCGATCGTGGCATCCATCATCGGTTGCTTCTTTGTCAAGGCCTCACCTGGCATGAAAAACGTGATGCCAGCCCTGTACAAGGGCCTGGCTGTCGCCGGTGGTCTGTCGCTGGTGGCGTTTTACTTTGTGACCCAAAGCCTGTTCCCGCAAGCGCTGACGCTGGCCGATGGCCGCGTCATTGGCGCAGGCAGCCTGTTTGGCGCCTGCACCGTGGGCCTGGTGCTGACCGGTGTGCTGGTCTGGATCACCGAGTACTACACCGGCACCCAGTACAAACCGGTGCAGCACATTGCCGAAGCCTCTACCACGGGCCATGGCACCAACATCATTGCCGGTCTGGGTGTGTCGATGCGCTCTACCGCCTGGCCGGTGTTGTTTGTTTGTGCCGGTATTTATTCTGCTTACGCCCTGGCTGGCCTGTACGGCATTGCGATTGCGGCCACCTCCATGCTCAGCATGGCTGGCATCATCGTGGCGCTGGACGCCTACGGCCCGATCACCGACAACGCCGGTGGTATTGCCGAAATGAGCGAGATGCCCGCCAGCGTGCGTGACATCACCGACCCGCTGGACGCCGTGGGCAACACCACCAAGGCGGTGACCAAAGGTTACGCGATTGGTTCAGCCGGTTTGGCCGCGCTGGTGCTGTTTGCCGACTACACCCACAAGCTGGACGTGTATGGCAAACACATCACATTCGATCTGAGCGACCCGATGGTCATCATCGGCCTGTTCATCGGTGGTTTGATTCCCTACCTGTTTGGCGCCATGGCGATGGAAGCGGTGGGCCGCGCTGCGGGCAGCGTGGTGGTCGAAGTGCGTCGCCAGTTCCGTGAAATCAAGGGCATCATGGAAGGTACTGCCAAGCCGGAATATGGCCGTGCGGTCGACATGCTGACCACCGCAGCGATCAAGGAAATGATGATCCCGTCGCTGCTGCCGGTGGTGGCGCCGATTTTGGTTGGCTTGGTGCTGGGCCCGGCGGCTTTGGGTGGTTTGCTGATGGGCACCATCGTGACCGGCCTGTTTGTGGCGATCTCGATGTGTACCGGTGGCGGCGCCTGGGACAACGCCAAGAAGTACATCGAAGACGGCCATTTTGGTGGCAAGGGTTCTGAGACCCACAAAGCGGCCGTGACCGGCGACACCGTGGGCGACCCCTACAAAGACACCGCAGGTCCGGCTGTGAACCCGCTGATCAAGATCATCAACATCGTGGCGCTGCTGATTGTGCCGGTGATGATGAAAATCCACGGCGGTTGATCGGTTCAACGGCCCGCCTTCCAAAAACCCGCCTTGTGCGGGTTTTTTTGTGGGCGGTTTTGACGACAATCACACGCTTGCACCGCACTGCCGCCATTTTTTGTGACTTTTTCATCTCCTCACCCATGAGCATCACCCACTACATCAAAGACATTGGCCGCGGCAAAGAAGGCGCGCGCGCACTGAACCGCACGCAAGCAAGCGACCTGATGGGCCAGGTGTTGGACGGTTCGGTCAGCGACCTGGAGCTCGGCGCCTTTGTGCTGGCGATGCGCATCAAGGGCGAAACCCCGCTGGAGATGGCCGGGTTTCTGGACGCGGTGAACCAGCGTTTGCACCCCATTCCCAATCACGGTGTACCCACCGTGGTGCTGCCCAGCTACAACGGTGCACGCAAGCTGCCGGTGCTCACCCCTTTGTTGGCGCTGCTGCTGGCGCGTGAAGGCCTGGCGGTGGTGGTGCACGGTTGCGCCACCGAACCTGGCCGCATTTCCGCACAAAAAGTGCTTGAATCCCTTGATATACAAGGGCAGACAGCTATTGAAACTGCAGTACCTGGCCAGGTGCAATGGGTACCGACGGCCCTGCTGCTGCCCGGCCTGCAACGCCTGCTGGAAGTGCGCCAGGTGGTGGGCCTGCGCAACAGCGCACACAGCCTGGTCAAGCTGATGAACCCGTGCACGGACTCGGCCGTGGTGGTGGGTTGTTACACCCACCCGGAGTACGCGGTGTCAATGGCGGCCACGCTGGAGCTCACCCAGACCAACGCCCTGCTGCTGCGTGGCACCGAGGGAGAACCGGTGGCCGATGCCCGCCGCTGCCCGGCCATGACGGCCATTTGCCGGGGCCATGCGCGCCAGGTACAAGAGGCACAAACTGGCGCACTGGCTGCCTTGCCGGACCTGCCCACGCCCGACCCCATGGCCACGGCGCAATGGATTCAGGCGGTATTGGCCGGGCAGGTGCCGGTGCCTGAGCCGATCACCCGGCAGGTGGCCCACCTGGTGGCGCTGTGCCACAGCCTCAGAACATCACCTTAACAGGGCTCTAAAAAGTTTCCCACTCGCCATCTTCTGACTTGGCGGGTGCCTTCACTTTGGCAACCGCCTGCTCCAGCAGTTTGGTAGGTGCCGATGACGGGGCCGGTTTGGCCGTGGTGGCAGGGCGTGGGGCGGCCTTGGTACCCGGCAACTTGGCCGGCTGTGAGGGCGTCGCCACCGGGTGATGTACTGCGGCTGGCACAGCGGTACTGCCATCCAGCCGGAACACCGCCACGGTTTGCACCAGGTCTTGTGCCTGGGACTTGAGGCTGCTGGCTGCCGCCGCCATCTGCTCCACCAAGGCGGCGTTTTGCTGGGTGGTTTTGTCCATGTGGGACACCGCCTCACCCACCTGGTTCACCCCCAGCGACTGTTCCTTGCTGGCGGCACTGATCTCACCCATGATCTCGGTCACCCGTTTGATCGAGCTGACCACCTCGGTCATAGTTTCACCGGCCTGATCCACCAGCTCGGTGCCCTGCTCCACCCGCGTCACGCTGGCGCTGATCAGGGTCTTGATTTCCTTGGCGGCCTCGGCACTGCGCCCGGCCAGGCTGCGCACTTCACTCGCGACCACAGCAAAACCCCGGCCTTGTTCACCAGCTCTGGCAGCCTCGACGGCGGCATTCAGAGCCAGGATGTTGGTCTGGAAGGCGATGCCGTCGATCACACTGATGATGTCACCGATTTTGCGTGAGGCCTCATTGATGCCTTTCATGGTGTCCACCACCTGGGCCACCACCTCACCCCCTTGCGCAGCCACGATGCTGGCATTCAGCGCCAGCTGGTTGGCCTGGTGGGCGCTTTCGGCGTTTTGCTTGACGGTGGAGCCCAGCTGCTCCATCGACGCAGCGGTCTGCTCCAGCGAGCTGGCCTGTTGTTCGGTGCGGGCCGACAAGTCGTTGTTGCCCTGGGCGATCTCGGCACTGGCAATGGCCACCGCCTCCGAGCCCTGGCGTACCCGGCTGACCGTGGTCACCAGGGTTTTGATCATTGTCTCCAGCGCACCGGCCAGGCTGTTGGCACTGGCCGACTCCAGCGCGGGCAGTCGCCTCAAGTCACCTTCGGCCACCTGTTTGGCCGCTTGCATGGCGTCATTGAGCTCCATGCCCAACTGGCCGGTGATGCTGCGCGACACCAGAATCGCCAACACCACCAGAACCAAACCGCCCAAGGCAGCCGACACCATGCTGATCATGCGTGTGGCTGCTACACCGGCCTCAAACGCCTCGTCAGCCTCGACCGACTCGGCCTGCAAGCTGGCCACACCTTGGCTCACCAGGCCCTCGTACTTGTCGATCAACTTGTCAATCTGGTCATCCACCACCGCCAGCTCACTCACCGGTGCGTCGCGTTGGGCCATCGGCAAAAAGCTGTCGGTGTAGAGCTTGCGCAACTCATCCATGACAGCGCGTGCTTCTTTGGCCCACTGCTTTTCCTGGTCGGTGTCGGCCACTTTGGCGTAATAAGCCAGCGCCTCATCCATGCGGGTGGACATGGCCTGCCACTTCTTGGCGGCATCGTCAAACTGGCGGTTGATGAAGGTGTCGGCAACAATGCGGTAGGCCTGTGCGCCCAGGCCGGTCTCGTAGAGCAATCGCCCCGCCTCCTGGTCGCGCCTCTGGGACTCGTTTTGCAAATCATGCAGCTTGCTCAAGCCCAGCCAATTGATCGCCACCAGAATCAGCATCACCACCACCGACACGGCAATGATCAGGTTCAGGCGTTTGGAGATTTTCCAGGTGTTCATACGATGCTTCCCTGTAACGAAGGGCCCGCATGGGGGCCCATGTGATTTGACACGCGCCGATGCTGGCGAGGCCACACCAGACTATCACACGGCAAAGGTGACGACCATCCGGCATTCCCCCGAACTTTGCCTGTTTTGGCGGCTTTTGCAAGCCAGCAAGCCCAGTCACCCCTGGCCTTCAACGGCCATATGGCTCGCATGCTGATTCCAGCGCGCTCTGCCCTGATCGGGTGTCCATGACAGAATTGACTTCTTTGCCCTGTTGGCCCATCGCTTGACCTTGCCCAGCCTGCCCCTGATGTCAGCCCCCCACACGCACCGCGTGATCCCCCTGCAAGACCTGCGGCCCCAAGCCTGGGCGCTGCCAGAAGCCACCTTGCGCAGTGTGCAGCGCCTGCTTGCCAACGGCCAATTGGCCGACGTGCGTGGTCGGCCGTTGCGTGACCTGCGCATCAGCGTGACCGACCGCTGCAATTTCCGCTGCAACTACTGCATGCCCAAGGAGATTTTCGATACCAACTACCCCTACCTGCCGCATTCAGCCCTGCTGTCGTTTGAGGAGATCACCCGCCTGACACGCCAGTTTGTGGCGCACGGGGTACAAAAGATTCGCCTCACCGGCGGTGAACCCCTGCTGCGCAAGAACCTGGAGCGCCTGATCGATCAACTCGCCAGCCTGCGCACCCCCGAAGGTGCACCACTGGACATCACCCTGACCACCAATGGCGCCCTGCTGGCCCGCAAAGCCCAGGCACTGAAGGCCGCTGGCCTGCAACGCATCACCGTGAGCCTGGACGCACTCGACGACGCGGTGTTTCGCCGCATGAACGAGGTGGACTTCCCGGTGGCCGATGTGCTGGCAGGCATCGACGCTGCCCAGGCGGCAGGACTCGGGCCGATCAAGATCAACATGGTGGTCAAACGCGGCAGCAACGAGCAGCAGATTTTGCCGATGGCCAAACATTTCCGAGGCAGTGGTCTGGTGCTGCGGTTTATAGAGTACATGGACGTGGGCGCCACCAACGGCTGGCGCATGGACGAGGTCTTGCCATCGGCTGAGGTGCTGCGGCTGATCCAGTCCGAGCTGCCGCTAGTGCAGTTGGAACCGAACCAAGCCGGCGAAACCGCCGAGCGCTGGGGGTATGCTGACGCCCTGGGGCGCCACGACCCGGCTCTCGGTGAAATTGGTCTGATCAGCAGCGTGACCAAGGCGTTCTGCGGCGACTGCAACCGCGCCCGCCTGTCCACCGAAGGCCAGCTCTACCTGTGCCTGTTTGCCGAAAAAGGTTACGACCTGCGCCAGCTGCTGCGTGGCGAGGCCAGCGACGCCGATCTGGCCCATGCCATCGGCCACATCTGGCAGGGGCGGCAAGACAACTACTCCGAACAACGCCAAATGCAGGCGCCAGACACCGGCACGCGCACCAAGCGGATCGAGATGAGTTACATCGGCGGATAAACATGAGCCCCCACGTTTGTCACTGCGTGTACTGCGCTGCCCCCCGAGGGGGCCGCATTTTTCCTTGGGGCGGCCCGGCGGAAAAACATGATTGACGCTTCGGACATCACTGCATTGATCCTGGCAGGCGGGCGCGGCATGCGTATGGGTGGCGTGGACAAAGGCCTTTTGTCCTTCAACGGTGTGCCGCTGGTACAGCACACGCTCCAGCGACTGCAAAGCTGCGGCGGTGTCGGCCACATGTTGATCAACGCCAACCGCCATCTGAACACCTACGCCGCCTTTGGGGTTCCGGTGGTGTCGGATGATTTGGCCAACTTCGCCGGGCCACTGGCGGGTTTTCTGGCCGGGCTGACGCACTGCACAACGCCCTATCTGCTGACTGTGCCCTGCGACACGCCCATGTTCCCGCTGGACCTGGCCAGCCGACTGGCTGCGGCGCTGGAAACCCATCAGGCCGACATCGCGATGGCCAGCGCACCAGTAGCTGATGACAACGGTCAGCAGCCATTGCGCCCCCAACCGGTGTTTTGCCTGCTGCGTGCTGAGCTGCGAAATAGCCTGACCCACTTCACCCAAGCCGGTGGCCGCAAGGTTGGCGCTTGGACCGGGCAGCACCACACCGTGTTGGTGCCGTTTGACCAAGCCGGTGACGACCCGCAGGCCTTTTTCAACGCCAACACCCCAACCGAACTGCAGCAGGCAGAGCGCCACACCCCATGAACACACTGGACCAGATAACAACCGAACTGGTCGGCTACAACCCGCACAACATGTCTGCCGACAGCGTGACAAGCTTCTTGACCCAGCTGGTGCAACCAGTGACCGAGGTGCAGCAACTGAGCCTGTGCCAGGCGCTTGGGCGGGTACTGGCGGCAGACATCATTTCGCCCATCAGCGTGCCACCACACAACAACTCGGCCATGGACGGCTATGCTTTCGATGGCAGCCAGCTCAGGCCCGGAGAGGGCTTGAGTCTAAAAATTGTAGGAAGCGTGCTGGCCGGTCAGGCCTGGACTGGCAAGGTGCAAGCGGGTGAATGCCTGCAGATCATGACCGGCGCCATGATGCCGCCCGGCCTGGACACCGTGGTGCCGCAGGAGCTGGTGACCCGCACGGACACCCACATTTGCCTGCCGCCCCACACCGTCCGCCCGGGTGACCACTGCCGCCTGATGGGTGAAGACCTGCAACAAGGCCAGCCTGCGCTACACAAAGGTGAGCTACTAACACCCGCTGCAATTGGGCTGGTGGCCAGTTTGGGCTTGCAAAGTGTGCCGGTGTATCGACGCCTGAAGGTGGCCACCTTGTCCACCGGCAACGAAATCCTGAGCCTGGGTGAGCCACCGCGCCCAGGTGCGGTGTACGACAGCAACCGCTACACCCTGTTTGGCCTGCTGACCCGACTCGGGTGTGAGGTGATCGACCTGGGTGTGGTACGCGACGAACCGGCCGCATTACAAGCCGCGTTTGAACAAGCCGCCAGCCAGGCCGACGCCATCATCACCAGCGGCGGCGTCAGTGTGGGTGAAGCCGACCACACCAAACAGACCATGGCCCAGCTCGGTGAGGTGGCCTTCTGGCGCGTCGCCATGCGCCCAGGCAGGCCGCTGGCGGTGGGCCGGATCTTCAAAGACAAATTGACCTCTAGCCCTTTTACCAAAAGGGCTGATAGCTATGAAAATAAAAGTTGTCCGACGGACTCAGCCATCCTGTTTGGCCTGCCCGGCAACCCGGTGGCGGCCATGGTGAGTTTTCTGGCCTTTGTGCGCCCTGCTCTGCTGCGTTTGATGGGTTGCCAAGCCGAGGCGCCACCGTTGTTGCAGGCCCATGCCAGCGAGATCATTCCCAAAAAACCCGGTCGTACCGAGTACCAGCGCGGCATCGTCAGCACCGCAGCCGACGGCACCCTGCAGGTCAGAACCACCGGCAACCAGGGTTCGGGTGTGCTCAGCTCCATGGCCCACGCCAACGGCCTGATCGTCTTGTCCCACGACCAGGGCACGGTCCAGGCCGGTGAGCTGGTCAAGGTGATGATGTTTGACGGGGTGATGTGAGGCCAGGTCCTGGCCTATCATTGCTCAAGGACAACCCACAAGGGTGGAGAGATCAGCCGCAAGCAGGTTCATGGCGCTTGGCGCGAGTCCAGTTCATCCCTTGCGCACCACATTGGAAATGTTTCGGGCTGTTGTCCATCGGCCACGGCCTCCAGATATCGCGGTTTCCAAACGTCTCTGATGACCGCCTCCATGGTGGTGGGCAGCGGGGGACGGACATCATGGTCACCATGGAAACGCACCACGCCATGGTTCAAGGCGTCAGATGTCAGACTGTCATCAAGCCAATGTTCCGGCGACCCAAATCTCTTGAGATACTCAGCTTGGACATCGGTGCGCGTTCTGTCGATGAAACGATAGTCCACCGGTCGGCCAATCTCCGCACCGATGATCGCAGCCACCTCTAGCATCGTGAGGTCCTGCGAGCCGACCTCCCGGATGACGCGGTGTTCGCCTGTCGGATGGCTCAATTCCTTCGCGGCAAGATCAGCGATGTCGTCAGTGGCCACCCATGGCATCTTGAGATCTGGCGTACAGGACCACGCGATCCGGCCATACTTGGCGACTGAACCGGTCCAAGCCAAGGTGTTCTCCATGAACCAGGCAGCACGCAGATGCACCAGGTCGATGTTGCTCAACTCGTTCAGCTTGTGATCCAGGTGATAAAAGCTTTCAAAATGGCCGGTCTTGCCCTTCACGTCCGACCCCATGGCGGACAAGCTAACAACCAGCCTGACCGGCGAATTGCGAAGCGCATCGACAAAACGCTGAGCAACCACCGGATAGTGCCCTTCAATGTTGTTCCAGTCGGTCTTGACCATCAGGAATGCGGCATCGGCATCCTGAAAAAATGTGTCGAGTTGTCCCGCGCCTGTGTCGAAGCTGCCCAGAAACGGCTCCGCTCCGATCTCGACCAGTGCGTCGAGGGCTGGACCGCCCCGCGATAGGGCTCTTACCTGGTGCCCGGCACCCAGCAGGGTCCGGGTGAGTTTCGCACCGATTCTTCCGGTTGCGCCAACGACAGCAATTCGCATCAAAGTCTCCATCAAGGTGTTGAAACCACCGACGATAGCGATTTGCAGCCATTCTGAATTTGAAGATAATGCCATATGATCTCCAAATCGGGCCAATCTGCAAAAAAGCCGCGTTCCTGCGACGTCAACTTTGATTCAAACCGTTCAGATCGCCCGGCGATCGCCTTGCGTCTGGACTTCAGCGACTACGACGCCGAGGGGCCACTGCACCAGCATCGGCAGGGACAGCTTGTCCTGGCCTTGCACGGGGCCGTTACCTGCACAACGGCACAAGGCCTCTGGATTGTCCCGCTGGGCTGCGGGGTCTGGATTCCAGGCGGCGTGCCGCACAGCAACCAGGTGACCTCCAACGCACGCTTGTCCTACCTGTTCGTCGAACCCGGCGCAGCGGCGATGCCGCAGGAATGCTGTGCACTGTCGGTGTCGCCAATGCTGCGCGAGATGATCCTTCGCCTGGCAGATATGCCGGACAACTATGCGCCCGACAATCACGTTGGCCGCCTCGTGCGGGTCTTGCTGGACGAACTGACAATGATGCCCAAAGACGGGTTGGCGCTACCCGTGTCCAAACACCCCAAGATCGCGCTTATCGCCGCTACGCTGACGGCAGATCCTGGTGATCGACGTACGCTTGGGGAATGGGCCACGCACATCGCCATGAGTGAGCGATCCTTGAAGCGGTTGATGGTTCAGGAAACCGGGCTGAGCTTCGGCCGGTGGCGGCGGCAACTGCATCTGGTCATCGCGCTGCGCGAACTCGCCAGCGGCGCGACGGTCCAGAGGGTGTCGAGCGACCTGGGATACGAGTCTGTCACCGCCTTCATCGTGATGTTCAAGAAGGCGCTCGGTACAACGCCAACGCACTACTTCGCAGCCAGAAGATCGCGACATGTGAGCTAAGCGGTGTCACTGGACACCATCACTGTGCCGATTCGGCCCCAGTGTGCTGCCATCGCGGTTTTTTGGATTTCTGACGGACGGTTGCCGACCCATAGGCGAAATCCGCTAAACCGGCGGCGCCCAACGCCGGGGCATGTACGGCGGCAGGTAATATCCTGGCGTACCAAATTGGAAGAGTCCCTCATGCCTACTTTCATAAAACCACTTCTTAGCCTGGCCACCGTGCTCAGCTTCACGAGCCTCTCGTGCACTGCGGCAGCTGCAGAATCTGCCGGGCCAGCCTGGCCAACCGCAGTGGTCAAGTTTGAGGATCTTCGCCCGCTCACCCACTTCAAACTCCAGGTTCCTGGCCTGGTGGCCAAGGGACGGGTCACGGGTCCGGCCATCCTGCAGGCCCACATCAATGCCGAAGGTACGGTGGCCAAAACGGCGCTGCTGGCGTCTTGCGGGAACCCCGACCTGGACGAAGCGTCGTTACATGCCATGCGTGTCATGCAATTCCAGCCCTACACGCTGGACGGCACGCCAAGTGAGGTGACCCTGGTTGTACCCATCCATGTGCCAGCCCGGCTCGGCAGGTCGCCGCGTTAAGTAAATGAGTTCACTGGGCCAAGACATCCCAGCAGCAAGCTTGACTCGGCGGCCAGGCTAGCTGCAAGCCCATCGATCACAGAAGGAGGTTTTATGAAGATCAGCACCGACTCACATCCCACGTTCTCCACACAGCGTGCGCAAGCAGCCACAGCCACAAACACCCAGGCCACAGCGTTTTCGTCCGCGCTGGCAGCCGCAAAGGCTGACACCCCCTCCGCCAAACAAGCCGACTTCACCAGCATGACACGCCAAGATCTGTTTGACTGGATGAATGGGCAAATCCGCAGCGGCAACATGTCTTTGGACGAGAGTTCGGCTTTTCTGGGGATGACCATGAAGGTTGACGTGGCAACAGGTCAGCCGGTGGACATGGCCACAGACAGCACACGCATCAACTTCGTGGAGAAAGCCCGCGCAGGGATCGACGGCGCCTTGTCTCGCAACGATCCCGATCTGGCCAAGAGATTGCAACTGGCTGTTGCCAGCATGCAAAAGCTGCTTGGCCAAACAGAGGGGGCTGGTACACGCGCGCGGTGAATGGCCGCGCTCAGGACCTGGCCAACCAGTACGCCAGCACACACAGTGCGGTCACAAGCAGCAGCCAGCCTGTCAAAAGTCGACGCCACAAAGCCGGTGCGTGGCGTAATTCCATGAAGTCGTTGATCACCCACAGCCCCTTGAACACCGCCAGCGCAAACATCAGCAACACCGGGCCCAGATGGCCCGCACCCACCTGGCCGAACTCACCCAGCCAATAAGTGACCGCCGTCGCCAGCAGCAACAGGACCCAGATCAGGTTGACAGAGGGTGTACGCATGGTTTGTTGTCTGTCAGCGCATGACATAAATCAGCGGGAACAACACGATCCATAACAAATCCACCATGTGCCAAAACGCGCCCCCCGTCTCCAGGGCATGGTGGTCATGGCTGCCATAGTGTCCCTGCGCGGTTCTGACGGCCAGAATGCCCAGAAACACCATCGCGGCCAGCACATGAAAAAAGTGAAAGCCGGTGATCAAAAAATAAAACATGTAGAAGGTGTTGGTCGACAGGTCCAACCCGGCGTCCCATTTGGCGTTGTACTCGGTGAGTTTGATCACCACAAAAGCTGCCCCGCACAACAGGGCAACAAACATCCAGCGCACACCTGCGGCGCGAGCATCCACCTTGACAGCGCGCACGGACCGCACCACACACCAACTGCCGGTGATGAGCAGCGCGGTGTTGATCCCCCCCAAACTCAGATCCAGCGTGTTTTGGGAGGTATTGAACAGCGCCACGTCACGCGTGCGGGCAAAGGCATACGACAGGAAAAATATGCCAAACGCCAGCAGCTCGGCCAGGATGATCAACCACACCGCCAGGTCGCCCACCAGACGTGGCTCTTGCTGCTCAGGTGCATCCACTCCAGCTGGTGCTGGCATCAGGGCAGTATTCAAAATTCAGCCATCCTTGCCATCGAGCCGCGTCGCCATCAGCCAAGGCGTAAACACCCACAGGTACAGCGCAAATGCCAGGCTCCAGGCCGTGGTCGCCAGCATCAGCAGCAGGCTGTAGTGCTGGATCAGCAGGCTCGAAGCCAGCACCCGGCACATAGTGGCCAGCATCACCAGCACGTACATGGCCACTTCGGGTTTGGAGGCGATGATGGGTCGCCCGGTGTGGCCACGTGCGGTGCGGGTCACCATGCCGATGATCAGGCCACCGGTGGCGCCCAGCCCCAGGGCGTGTACACCGGCAGATGCAGGCAGCCAGCCCATCTGCGCCAGCGCCAGCAACACCAAGGCCAGAGCGATCCAGGCGTAGGACAGGTGCAGGATCCACAGAATGGGGCGGTTCATCGTCACGCCCGGGCGCCAGCTCCACAGCCGCAGCGCCTGAGCCACTCCCGCTAGTGCCAGCACCACAGCGCTGACCGCGTTGGCGGGCAGCAACACCCACATGGCCAGACCCAGCACTGTCAGCGCCAGTGTCACCCGTTCTCGCCAGTCTGAGGTCATCAGCGTTAGGCCCGGCGTCACGTTTTTGGTGAACATCGGCACCACGCGCCCGGCAATCACGGTTTCAATCACCGTGATCAACGCCAGTGCGGCGTACAAGGTGGTCATCGGGTTGATGTCCAGCACACCCAGGGCCGCCAGATGGAACAGGCCGTTGGCCGTGGCCAGCAGCAGCAACACCAGGGCCAGAGGCATGTTGCGGACGTTCTTGGCGCGCCACAACAGGCTGGCAAAAATCAGCGCCACCAGCGGCAGCAGGGCCACATCCAACACCGCATAGACCAGAGCTGAGCCAAACAGCGAAGCCAGTCGCGCGGCCAGCCACAGCAACACCAGCGCACCCAAGAGCGGGCCACGCGGGGTGTCCAGGCCGGTCCAGTTTTTGCCCGCCGTCATCAGGAAACCCACCACCACTGCCGTGGCAAATCCAAACAACATCTCGTGGGCATGCCACAACAAAGGCGATACCGCTGGTGTGAACGTGAGTTTGCCCAAAAACAAGAGCAGCCATAACGGCACCATCAACGCCGCCACCAACGCTCCACCCAAGTAAAACGGGCGAAAGCCCAGTCGCAACAGCGGCCAGCCTGTGGGGGGTGGTGTGGTTGGTTGACCGTTGGAAAAGATGGGTAGGGAAACTGTCTTGATCATGGCGTGTGGATGCCGGTGGCACCGGGCGGGTCGTTCAATCAAAGCCCATTATGGGAAAGCCCTGGCACGCTGTCCTTGAACTACTTCAAGAAGCCATGCTGTCAACATAAAAAACATGATTCGCATCAATTCTTGAAGTGGTTCAAGGACACCGCTGCGGGCGCCCCCTAACCTCCGGCTGTCACTTTTTTTAGGAGCGTTCCAGCATGAGTCAACCCAAAGCCAGCGGCTTTACCAAGCAGATGGCCCGCAACATGTTTTATGGCGGGTCGGTGTTTTTCATCTTCATTTTTGCAGGGCTGATCTTTGACAGTGAACGCAAAATCCCCCAGCGTTCCAACGCCCAGGCACTCACCGAGCAGGTGGTGCGTGGCAAACAGCTGTGGGAAACACGCAACTGCATTGGCTGCCACACCTTGCTGGGTGAAGGCGCCTACTTTGCGCCCGAACTGGGCAATGTCTACAAGCGCCGCGGGCCGGACTTCATCAAAGCCTGGATCGCCTCCCAACCCACCCACATTGAGGGGCGCCGGCAAATGCCGCAGTTCAACTTCACACCTGAACAGCTGGACGACCTGACCGAGTTCCTGCGCTGGACCGGTGAGATCAACACCGAAAAATGGCCACCCAACATTGAAGGCTGAAACGTGACGCAGAACAGAACACTTTAGGAACCCTCACATGCAAGCTATCACACTCAAATACAAGTCGCAGGGCGTCGCCAAGTACTACTTCATTGCGGCACTGGTGCTGTTCACCGCCCAGATCATTTTTGGCATCACGCTCGGGCTGCAGTACGTGATTGGCGACTTCGCCTTTCCGTACATCCCGTTCAACCAGGCGCGTATGGTGCACACCAACCTGCTGATCGTCTGGTTGCTGTTTGGTTTTATGGGCTCAGCCTATTACCTGGTGCCCGAAGAGTCCGAGACCGAGCTCTACAGCCCCAAACTGGCGATGGTCCTGTTCTGGGTCTTCCTGGCAGCTGGTGCGCTGACCATCGTCGGCTACCTGGCGGTGCCTTATGCCAAGCTGGCCGAGCTGACCGGCAACGAGCTGCTCAAAACCATGGGACGCGAGTTTCTGGAGCAGCCCTTACCGACCAAAGTGGGCATTGTGGTGGTCTGCCTGGCCTTTTTGTTCAACATCACCATGACCGTGCTCAAAGGCCGCAAGACCAGCATCTCGTTGGTGCTGCTGATGGGCCTGTGGGGCCTGGCGCTGATGTTCCTGTTCAGCTTTGTTAACCCCGACAACCTGGTGCGCGACAAGATGTACTGGTGGTTTGTGGTGCACCTGTGGGTGGAAGGCACCTGGGAGCTGATTCTGGGCGCCCTGCTGGCTTTTGTGCTGGTCAAAACCACCGGTGTGGACCGTGAGGTGATCGACAAATGGCTCTATGTGATCATTGCCATGGCGCTGATCACCGGCATTCTGGGCACCGGCCACCACTTCTTCTTCATCGGTATGCCGGGTTATTGGCAATGGGTGGGCAGCATCTTCTCGGCCATGGAACCGATTCCGTTTTTCATGATGACGGTGTTTGCCTTCAACATGGTGCAACGCCGCCGCCGTGACCACGTCAACCAGGCTGCTCTGCTGTGGGCGGTGGGCTGCTCGGTGGTGGGTTTCCTCGGTGCGGGTCTGTGGGGTTTCATGCACACCCTGAGCGCGATCAACTACTACACCCACGGCAGCCAGATCACAGCGGCCCACGGCCACCTGGCGTTTTACGGCGCCTATGTGCTGGTGGTGATTGCGATGATCAGCTACGCCATGCCCACGCTGCGTGGTTTTGAAGCCAACAACCGCCGCGCACAGGCGTTTGAGATGTGGTCGTTCTGGATCATGAGCATCAGCATGGGCTTGATGGTGCTGGCGCTCACTGGTGCGGGCATCCTGCAGGTGTGGTTACAACGTATGCCCACCGACGGTTCGGCCATGTCGTTCATGGCCACACAAGACCAGCTGCGTTTCTTCTACTGGTTACGTGTGGGTGGTGGCGTGGGCTTCCTGGCCGGTTTGTTGACCTATCTGTATAGCTTTTTTGCAGCCCCGGGCAGCCAGGACCGCGAGGAACAAAGCAGCACCGGCCTGTTCCAACTGAGGCCACAACAGCGTGTCTGAGATCCCGTTTTACGCCCAGCAGGGCAGCGAGTGTGGGCTGTTTGAACACGCCTGGCGTCAGCAGCTGCCGCTGCTGATCAAGGGCCCCACCGGGTGTGGCAAAACCCGCTTTGTCGAGCACATGGCGGCACGCCTGCAGCGCCCGCTGGTCACCGTGTCCTGCCATGACGATTTGAGTGCGGCCGACCTGGTGGGCCGATTCCTGATTGGCAATGGCAGCACCCAGTGGTCGGACGGGCCGCTGGCACGTGCGGTGCGATTGGGCGCGATCTGTTATCTGGACGAGGTGGTGGAGGCGCGCAAGGACACCACCGTGGTCTTGCACCCGCTGGCCGACGACCGGCGCATCCTGCCGATCGAGCGCACGGGGGAACAACTGCAGGCGCCGCCCGAGTTCATGCTGGTGATTTCCTACAACCCGGGTTACCAGAACCTGCTCAAGGGTCTGAAACCCAGCACGCGCCAGCGTTTTGTGGCGCTGAGCCTGGGTTACCCGAATGCCGAGGTGGAACTGGCCATTGTTCAGACAGAAACCGGCCTGCCCCAAACCCAGGCGCAGCAACTGGTGCAACTGGCCAAGGCCCTGCGCAGCCTGAGCGACCAGGATCTGGAAGAAACCGCCAGCACCCGTTTGCTGGTGTCGGCCGGGCGGTTGGTGGCAAGCGGTCTGCCGATGCGCCAAGCCTGCCACGCGGCCATTGTGGACGCCCTCACCGACGACGCAACAACAGCGCAAGCACTCGACGAGGTGATGCGGGCCTTGTTTGGTGATGCTGCCTGAGCGGTCCCGCTCCGCTGCCACGCTGGCCCAGCCAGTGACGTCCGCCCGCTCCGGCCTGGGTCGGCAGGACTGGCGGCGTATCACACAAACCGGCTTTTTCCTGCTGTTTTTGCTGGCCCCGGCGCTGAACCTGCTGCGTTTTGATCTGACTGAAGCGCAACTCTGGTTTCTGGGTGTGCGTTGGTCGCTGGGCATCGACGCCCTGGCGCACGGCCAGATCGACGCGAACACCGCAGCGCTACAACTAGTGTTGCGCGCTTTCCTTCCTGCACTTGGGCTAGCGGCCATTTTTATCATGATTGCTTACCGCTATGGGCGGCTGTACTGCGGTTGGTTGTGCCCACATTTTTCGATGGTGGAGATGCTCAATGGTTTGCTGCAGCGCGCCTGCGGCAAGCTCAGCCTGTGGGACAGCAGCGCCACGCCCCGCGCTGGCCAGCGGCCCAACAAGCATTGGTGGCCGCTGTTTGGCCTGAGCTGTGGGCTGGTGGGTTTTGTCTGGGCGATCACCCTGCTGACCTATCTGTTGCCACCCACGGTGATTTGGGGCAACCTGCTGCAGGGTTGCCTGACACCCAACCAGCTGCGTTTTCTGGGTGTGGCCACGCTGTTGATCAGCCTGGAGCTGGCCTTTGCCCGCCATCTGTTTTGCCGTTTTGGCTGCGCTGTGGGTTATTTCCAGAGCCTGGCTTGGATGGCCAACCCCAAAGGGATGGTCGTGGCTTTTGAGCGCGAACGTGCCAAAGAGTGCAAAACTTGTGGCACACAGCCCCTAGACCCCGTACCGGGGTCGTCCCCCGAGGGGAACGCCTTGCTTGGGGCGGCCCGGCGCGCGGCCCCACGTGGCAGCGCCTGCGACAACACCTGCCCGATGCGGCTGAACCCGCGCAACATCAAACGCATGATGTTCTCGTGTGTGCAATGTGGCCAATGCCTGGATGCCTGTGAAACCTCCCAAGGCGCCCAGCAACGCAGCCCCACGCTGGAATGGCGTATTGGCGCGGACGCACTGCGCGAAACCTTGCGCCAACGCGCCCAAACCCGTCAACAGGAGCCCTGATGGAAGAAATGGTGGGTCAATGGTGGCACCAGGCCATCACCCGGCTGGCCCGGGTGGAGCACCCAGAAGCCGCAGTGTCTTTGGCGCAGGTGCGCAAACCCATCGGTATTCTGTTTCGCAGCGCAGGTGGTGGCGCTGCCACACGGCTGACCCAGGCCAGTCAACAGCTTGTGGGTGGCCAGCGTGGCTGGTTACAGCGCCTGTCTGGCAGCGGCCAACGGGCCGCCTTGGCCCAGTGGGAGCCCGATGTAGTGGCCCTGCCCGAACAACTGGCGGTGTTTGAGACGACCGCACTGAACCGCGACCTGTACCTCTGGCTGGCCCTGGTATCGGCATTTTTTGAGGACACCCAGGACTGGCTGGGTGACAACCAGCGCGCAACAAAAAGGGCCTTGAGCGCTTTTCCAGGCTTCATCCTTCGCTATGATTTTTTAGTGCAAACACATCTGGCACAACGGCCCAAACTGGCCACATTGCGCGGCCCGGCGCAACAGGCCGAAGCGCTGGTGCAGGCGCATTTGAATTGCCAGATCAACCCCGACACAACGGTGACCATCCACCCACAAGACGTGGCCCCGGTGTGGTTGTGGCTCAGCGCTTTTGGAACGCCGCAGGGGTCAAAGCCATCCCGGGACCAGCCACCCGCCACCCCACCGGCCAAAGCCACCCCCAACGCCGAAACCCAACGCCGACGCACCCGCCGCGCCGAGGAGCAGGACAAACGCCAGGCGCTGGTGCTGCCGTTTCACAGCGGCGGCCTGATGACCTGGAGTGAACACGTCAAGGTCAACCGGGGCACCGATGACGAGGACGATGGCAACACCCTGACCGCGGCCAACGACATGGACGCACTCACCATCGCCCCGGACGGCCAGACCCTGGCCAGCCGCGTCAGGTTTGACCTGGACCTGCCCAGCGCCAGTGCCGATGATGTGCCGCTGGGGTCGGGCTTGCCATTGCCCGAGTGGGACTACCGCAAGAGTGCCCTGCTGCCCGGGCACTGCATGGTGCAGGTGATGCAGGCTCGCCAGGCACCGGCTTTTGTGCCCAGCCCCGCCCTCAAACTCACAGCACGGCGCATCCGACGCAAGCTCGAAACCCTGCGCGATGCACCCCGGCCGCAACACGGCCAGGACAGCGGTGACGACATCGACCTGGACGCCTGGGTGCGTTTTAACGCCGACCAACAAGGCGCGGGTGGTTTGCACACCGACTCACCACCGATCTACACCCGCCGGGTGTTGAGCGAACGCAGCCTGGCCACATTGCTGATGGCCGATCTGTCACTCTCCACCGACGCCTACGCCACCCCCACCGAACGGGTGATTGATGTGATCCGCGACGCCTTGTACGTGTTTGGTGAGGCGCTCAGCGCGGTGGACGACCCGTTTGCGGTCTGGGGTTTCAGCTCGGTGCGGCGCAACCATGTACGCCTGCAACACCTCAAAGCCTTTGGTGAGCCCTGGAACGACAGCTGCCGCGCCCGCGTTGGCGCGATCCGCCCCGGCTTTTACACCCGCATGGGTGCCGCAGTGCGCCACGCCACACAACAACTGGCTGGCCGGGGTGAACAGCGCCGCCTGTTGATGCTGCTGACCGATGGCAAACCCAATGACCTGGATGTGTACGAAGGCCGCTACGGTCTGGAAGACACGCGCCAGGCCATTCGCGAGGCGCAGGCACTGGGCCTGTCGACCTTCTGCGTCACGATTGATGAGCAAGCCCACGACTACCTGCCCATGTTGTTTGGCCAGCAAGGTTACGCGCTGGTACACCGGCCGCAGGACCTGGTGAAACAACTCACCCAAGCATGGGCTAACCTGTCGCGCCGCTGAAACAACACAGCACAGTGGTATGGTGGCGAACCCCATGATGACCCCACAAGCGGCAGCGCCCGATGGGGCTGCCCGAGACAAACACCTTATGAAAAACAACAACGCCACTTTTGACATCCAGCGTTACCTGGCGGTCATGCCGCTGTTCAGCGACCTGTCCAACGAAGAACGTGCCCGCTTGTCTGAGGGCTGCCAGCTCAAACGCTTCGCCCGGGGTGAGATGGTGTTTCGCACCGGTGACCCGTGTGACGCCTTTTATGTGGTGGTGGTCGGTCAGGTCAAGCTGTTCATGCTGGCGCCCAGCGGCCAGGAAAAAGTGATCGAAATTGTGGGCCCAGGCCAGAGTTTTGCCGAGGCCATTGTGTTTCTGGACATCCCCTACATGATCAATGTGCAGTCCCTGGCCGACAGCTTGCTGCTCAGTGTGGGCAAACAGGCGGTGTTCAAGGAGATTGAGCAGGACCACCGTTTTTCGCTGCACATGCTGGCGGGCATTTCCAAACGCCTGCATGGCCTGGTGCACGACGTGGAAGGGTATGCGCTGCGCAGCGGCATGCAGCGCCTGATCGGTTTTTTGCTACGGGATGTAGAGCAGGATGGCCAGATACAGTCTGGGGTTGTGACCGTTTCTTTGCCTGTGAGCAAAGCCACCATCGCCTCCCGCCTGTCACTCACCCCCGAGTATTTCTCGCGGGTCCTGCATGAGCTGGAAGCCGAGCGTCTGATCGAGATCGACAAACGCGAGATCCGCATCCTAGACGTGCGGCGTCTGGCCAGCTACGGCTCGCAATAAGCCATCTTCGGCGCGTCTGCAGCGGCGCCGCCATGGGCAGCCAGGCTGGTTTTTCTTAATCTGCTTCATGTACGACAAGCCCTGGCCTCACTACGCTTGCCTGTGTCTCCACTTCAGGCTGGCTTGTCATGTCGCACCCCTTCCAACGCACACCGGTGAGCTCGCTGGTCTCTCTGGTGGTTTGCAGCCCTTTGGCGGCCTGGGCCCAGGCCGCCCCCGACAGTGCCAGCGCCACCTTGCGCGAAGTGGTGGTCAGCGCCAGCCGCTACGAACAAGCGGTTGAAGAGTTGCCGACCTCACTCGACGTGCTGGGTCGGCAGACCCTGGAAGACGGCCAGCTGCAAGACATCCGCGACTTGGCCAGGAACCTGCCCAATGTCTCGGTCAAACGGGCACCGGCGCGTTATGCGGTCACCGGCAAAGGCAACGCGACTGGGGCCGATGCCAACGCGGGCTTCAACATCCGCGGACTCGGTGGTAACCGGGTGCTGATGCTGGTGGACGGTGTGCGCCTGCCGCGCAGTTACCTCAACGGCAGCAACGCGTTTGGCCGCGACGCGGTTGACCTGGGTGTGCTGCAGCGGGTGGAAATCATCCACGGCCCCAGTTCAGCGCTGTATGGCTCGGACGGCCTGGCCGGGCTGGTCAACTTCATCAGCCTGACCCCGGCCGACGTGCTCCAAGACGGCAACGCAGGCTTGCGTCCAAGCGGCGGCAAAGCCTGGGCCAGTGTCAGCGGGGACGACAAAGGCCGCACTCTGGGCGCCACCGTGGCGCACCGTGCCGGTGACAACGCCGAATGGTTGCTCTCCAGCAGCGTCGGCCAGGCCAGCGGGTTGAAAAACAAAGGCTGCAACGACGCTGCCAACGTGGACCGCACCACACCCAACCCCCAAAACAGCCACAGCGCCAGCCTGTTGGGCAAACTGGTGTGGCGCCCCAGCAGCAGCCAGAGCCACAGCCTGACCCTGGAACAGGTGCAGAAAAAGGCCGATGTGACGCTGTTGTCAAGTGCACTCAAGTCACCGGTGGCTTTGCCGCTGGGCTACAACGCTCTGTCGGCTACGCAAAAGTCGGCAGCGGTGGCCGCCGCCGTGACCGGGGAATCCGCCAGCCAGGACCAGACGCGCAGCCGCCTGAGCTGGAACGCCCGCTACACGGTGGACTCGCCCTGGGCAGACCGGGTGAGCAGCCTGCTGAGCTGGCAACACAGCCGTGCCCAGCAAGACGGCCAGACCCGGCTGGCCACCCTGTGGGCCAACAACGGCCTGCGCCAGCGCCAGACCTCATACGACGAACAGAGCCTGCAGGCCACACTGCAGGTTGAGAAGAGCTGGGCGGTGTCGAGTGACTGGGGCCACAAACTCAGTTATGGCCTGGATGTATCGCAAACCGATGTCTCCAGCTTCGCTGATGGCCGCGACCCCGTACCCATCACCGCCTATGTGCCCAAACACTACTTCCCCGACACCCGCGACACCACACAAGCCATCTACCTGCAAAGTGAGTGGTTCAGCGAACGCTGGAGCATCACCCCGGGTCTGCGCTTTGACCAGTTTGCGCTGGACGTCAGAAACCAGAGTGGTTATTACCCCACGGCGTCTGCCACACCGGGCAAGTCCCTGTCGGGCTCGGCGGTGTCACCCAAGCTGGGCCTGATGTTCAAGGCCACACCGCAGTGGTCGGTGTACGGCAACTACGCCACCGGTT
Organism: Rhodoferax fermentans; assembly: GCF_002017865.1. Classification (NCBI taxonomy): domain Bacteria; kingdom Pseudomonadati; phylum Pseudomonadota; class Betaproteobacteria; order Burkholderiales; family Comamonadaceae; genus Rhodoferax; species Rhodoferax fermentans. The sequence goes on from NZ_MTJN01000002.1 coordinate 165,052, forward strand.
TTCGTGCACCCGAGGGGCAGCAGCTCAACAGCACGCTGGAGGTCTCCACCGCCAAGTTGTTACCCAACCCGGACCTGAAACCAGAAAAGAGCCGATCGCTGGAAGTTGGTATCAAGGGACGGTGGGACCAGTTGGCCTTGGATATGGCGGTTTTCTCCAGCCACTTTGATGATTTGATCCAGGAGAAAAAAGACCTCGGCACGGCCAACGGCCTGGCTGCCAGCATCAGCAACCCGACCCTGTTCCAGACCATCAACATCGACAAGGCCAGCATCCAGGGCTTTGAAATCCGTGGGCGTTACGACTGGGGAGTTTTCGGCGGTGGACAACTGAGCATCCCCTTCAGCTATGGCCGCACCCGTGGCACCAACGAGGTGACGGGCCAGCCCCTCAACAGCATCGAACCGGCCAAACTCACGGTGGGCCTGGCCTACCGCGCAGCCCGGTGGGATTGGGGGCTGGATGTGCAGCACCAGGCGGGCAAAAAGGCCAGCGAGATCGACAGCGCCTTCATCCCCAAATCCAGCACCCTGCGGCAATTTTTGCCCGCAGCCGTGACCACGCTGGACGTGCACACCCAATGGCGCCCGCGCAAAGGGGTGCGCCTGAACCTGGCGGTGGTCAACCTGACCGACAAAAAGTACTGGAACTGGTCAGACGTGCAGGGTCTGGCCAGCAACGCCACGCCGTTGGTGGTGGATGCCTACACCCAGCCTGGGCGGCATCTGAACCTGTCTTTGCTGGTGGATTTTTAATAAAAAGTGCCTCTAGCCCTTATGGAATAAGGGCTAGCAGCTATTTATTTTGAGACAGAGGTGGACCAGACACAGGCTGGTGATCTTCCGTGAGCCCCCGTTTTCCCAAAACCACAAGCCGTCTCAGGGACGGCTTGTGGTTTTGCTGGGCACACTTTGTGTTGTCAACCCGGCAATACCGCACCCAAACAGGCGCTGCCGGATCAGCACGGGTCAGAGCTTGAGGATGTAGTCCACCACGGTGGCCAGATCGGCATCGCTGATTTTGTCGGGGCCGTTGGGAATCATCGGGATCGGGCCGTACACCCCCTTGCCACCTTGGCGCACTTTGGCCATCACCAAAGCGGCGGCGTCCTGGCCTTTGTACTTGGCCGCCACCACCTTGTAGGCGGGTCCGACCGACTTCTTTTCCACCTGGTGGCAGGCCAGGCAGCCACTTTTGCTCAAGATGTCTGTGGGTGTGGCGGCCTGGGCCGAGGTCGCGCACAACAGGGCTGCCAACAGCAGCGAAGGTGTTTGTTTCATGTTTGTCTCCTGGATTCAGATGTCAAAGGGGGTGGCTGGCCCGGCGTGCGGGCCAGCCTGTGATGTCAATACACGTCGTGCTGGGTGTTGTTCACATTGAAGTGGCCGGTGGGGGTGATCAGGCGCGGGTCCTTGATCACAGCCTTGAGTTCCAGTGTCTTGTCGTCCACCACCACCAGGGCGCTTTGTTTGTCCTTGGCCGACCAGACCGAGATCCAGACCTCGTCACCAGCCTTATTGAACTCAGGCTGCAGAGCCCGCATGGCGCCACCGTCGGTGATGCCAGCCCACTTGGCAATCGGCAAGACCTTGAAGGGTTTGTCCAGGTTCTTGATGTCAAACACCGCGATCGACTGAGAAACTTCCGGGTCCGGGTTCAGTGCGGTGTCCACATACAGGTGTTGTGACTTGGGGTGGCTCTTGATGAACAGCGAACCCCCACCCTGCCCGGTCAGGTCAGCCACCTTCTTGAAAGCAAACTGCTTGTGTTTGATCGGGTCGGTGCCAATCAGCGAGATCGTGTCGTCACCCAGGTGGCTGGTGGCCCAGACCGGCCCAAACTTGGGGTGAATGAAGTTGGCGCCGCGACCCGGGTGCGGGGTTTTGCCCACGTCCACAATCGCCGCGAGTTTGTCGAGCTTGGCATCAATCACCGTGATCTTGTTGCTGTTGTTGGCGGCCACCATGAAGTAACGCTTGGTGCTGTCCCAGCCGCCGTCGTGCAGGTAACGGGCCGAGCCAATTTCGGTCATCCTGAGGGCGTGGATGTCGGAATAATCCACCATCAGGGTTTTGCCGGTTTCCTTGACGTTGACCACAAACTCGGGCCGGAACTCGGACGACACGATGGAGGCCACGCGTGGCTCGGGGTGGTAGTCCTGGGTATCCACCGTCATGCCACGGGTGCTGACCACCTTGAGCGGCTCCAGCGTGTCGCCGTTCATGATCACAAACTGCGGTGGCCAGTAGTCACCGGCAATCACGTATTTGTCTTCATAGCCCTTGAACTTGCTGGTTTCGACCGAGCGGGCTTCCAGGCCAACGCGGATTTCGGCCACGGTGTCGGGTTTTTCCATCCACAGGTCGATCATGTTGATCTTGGCGTCGCGCCCGATCACAAACAGGTAACGCCCCGAGGCCGACATGCGCGAGATGTGCACCGCGTAGCCGGTCTTGAGGATCGAGATGATCTTTTTGCTGTCACCATCGACCAGCGCAATCTCCCCGGCGTCACGCAGCGTGGTGGAGAAGATGTTGCTGATGTTGAGCTTGTTCATCTTCTTCTTGGGACGGTCTTCGGGCTTGACCAGCACTTTCCAGCTGCCCTTCATGTCGCCCAGGCCCCATTCGGGCGGTTGTGGTGCGTCCTGCTGTACATAACGCGCCATCAGGTCAACCTGCGCCTCGGTCAGGTCACCCGAGGTTCCCCAGTTCGGCATACCGGCGGGTGAGCCGTAGTTGATGAAGGTCTTGAGGTAGTCGGTGCCTTTGGCGATGGTGATGTCGGGTGTCAGTGGCTTGCCGGTGGCGCCTTTGCGCAGCACACCGTGACAACCGGCGCAACGCTGGAAGTAAATGTTGCGGGCATCATCAAACTCGGCCTGGGTCATGGCCGGCGCTTTGGGGTTGCTTCCTTGCACCATCGGCACACCCGCCAGCGCCGAGGCCCCGGCCTGGTAATTCATTTCTCCCGAGGTGACACCTTTTTTGTCCTGGGCCAAAGCGGCCAGGACCAGGGTGCTCATCAACACAGCGGCTAGCTGTGACAAACGCGGACTTTTCATGTGGTTTTCTCCGTTGAACTGCTCAGCCAGGCTCCAAAACAGTGAACATCTGGGCTCGGCGAAGGCTGCAGCGATTCGACTCGAGCCAGGCCATTGTTGGCGCCGCCGCCGCTCCTGTCCTTGAACCAGCTTAAGGATTGCGCGCCCCATTGGCGCGGGTCTGGCACGCCAACTTCCGCTGCGTTGGTGCACCGCTGCCCAAGCCGATACGCCAACAAAGACTCGCCTGTCAAGCGAAAAGATCCATGGGTAGCGGTAAAAGTCCACAAAAATTACACACCATAGGTGGTAAGATTTCGCCCCGAGAACACTACATCTAGTGTCCGGAGCCGGTTTTGACACTCAGGCAGGCTGATCAAGAAGCCCCTGAACCTCAATCAAACCCTTTATTTCGCGCTCACTTTTTAGGATCAATTCATGGCACTGCACACCCCAGAGCAAGCTCATACCGCCCTGTCACTCCCGCCCCAGCCGATCAGCGAAGAAGTGCTGATCGAGAAATACAGCAAAGGTGATGAACGCAGCATTGCCGACGTCAACCTGCGGGTGGCGCGCGCTTTGGCCAGCGTGGAGCAGCCCGAGCAGCAAAAACTCTGGGAAGGCAAGTTTCTGGAGGCCTTGCAAGCCGGCTTCCTGCCCGCAGGCCGCATCCAGTCGGCCGCTGGCACCAACCTGTCGGCCACTTTGATCAACTGTTTTGTGCAACCCGTGGGTGACTCGATCGCCCATGTGGAAGATGGCCACCCCGGCATCTACACCGCATTGACCGAAGCCGCTGAAACCATGCGCCGTGGTGGTGGTGTGGGTTATGACTTCTCCCGCATCCGCCCGCGTGGTGCCTGGGTCGGCAGCACCCAAAGCAGCGCCTCCGGCCCGGTGAGTTACATGCGGGTGTTTGACCGCTCGTGCGAAACGGTTGAATCTGCCGGTGCACGCCGTGGCGCCCAGATGGGTGTGCTGCGTTGTGACCACCCGGACATCGAAGAGTTCATCCACGCCAAGGACAAGGGTGACCTGAAAAACTTCAACATCTCGGTCGGTGTCACCGACGAGTTCATGCAAGCGGTGCAAGCCGATGGCGACTTCACGCTGGTGCATCGGGCCGAACCGGGCATGCCTCAAAAAGAAGACGGCGCTTACCAGAACAAGGACACCGGCATCTGGGTCTACCGCAAACTCAAAGCCCGCACCCTGTGGGACCAGATCATGCGCTCCACCTATGACCATGCCGAGCCGGGTGTGTTGTTTCTGGACCAGATCAACCGCGACAACAACCTGTCGTATTGCGAAACCATTGCCAGTACCAACCCGTGTGCCGAACAGCCGCTGCCGCCTTATGGCTGCTGCTGCCTGGGCTCCATCGACCTGACACGTTTTGTGCGCAAACCCTTCACCGGCAAGGCCAGCTTTGATGAAGCCGGTTTTGCGGCCGTGGCCCGCGTGGCCGTGCGTATGCTCGACAACGTGTTGGAAGCCACCGTCTGGCCCCTGCCCCAGCAACAACAAGAAGCCGCCAGCAAACGCCGCGTGGGCCTGGGTTTCACCGGTCTGGGCGACACGCTGGTGATGTTGAACCTGCGTTACGACACCCAACAAGCCCGCGACATGGCACAACGCATCTCGATCCTGATGCGCGACACCGCTTATGAAGCATCGGCCGATCTGGCACAAGAGCGTGGCGCCTTCCCGCTGTTCAACGCTGACCTGTTCTTGAGCGGCCAGACCTTTGCCTCGCGCCTGCCCACCAGCCTGAAAGACCGCATCCGCAAGACCGGCTTGCGCAACTCGCACCTGTTGTCGATTGCCCCCACCGGCACCATCAGCCTGGCCTTTGCCGACAACGCCAGCAATGGCATCGAGCCCGCCTTCAGCTGGACCTACACCCGCAAAAAACGCATGCCCGACGGCAGCTTCAAGGAATATGCAGTCGAAGACCACGCCTGGCGCCTGTACCGCCACCTCAAGGGCGAAGACGCGCCGCTGACCCCGGCTTTTGTCACCGCACTGGAAATGAGCGCCCAAGCCCATGAGGAAATGGTGGCAGCGGTTGCTCCCTATGTGGACACCGCGATCTCCAAAACCGTCAACGTGCCTGCCGACTACCCCTACGAAGACTTCCAGGACCTGTACACCGCAGCCTGGAAATCGGGCCTCAAGGGGCTGGCCACCTACCGGCCCAACAGTGTGCTGGGCTCGGTGCTGAGTGTCACCCCCAGCGCGCCCGCCGTGACCAAGCCGCTGCAAATCGACAGCGCCAACCACCGTCTGGCCCTGGACCGCCTGCCCGCACCCGTGCTGTCGAGCCTGCGCTGGCCTGGTCGCCCGCAGTTGCCAGGTGGCAACTCGGCCTGGACCTTCATGGTGCACCACCCGTTTGGCGACTTTGCGCTGTTCATTGGTGAACTCTCGCCCGAAGAAGGTGGCGCACCGCAACCGTTTGAGGTCTGGATCAACGGCTCTGACCAACCCCGTGGCCTGGGTGCCCTGGCCAAAACCCTGTCGATGGACCTGCGCGCCAACGATCCGGCCTGGTTGCAGCTCAAGCTCGACGCCCTGGCCACGGTGAGCGAAGAACACGCCTTTGACATGCCTTTCCCGCCCCATGGCGAAAAACGCATGTTCCCAGGTGTGGTGGCAGCCACTGCCGCCGTGATCCGCTGGCGTTGTGAACAACTGGCGTCCAACGCCAAGTTGCGCACCAGCGAAGCCAAACCCGCCTACACCCCGGTGATTGACGCGATGTTCAGCCGTGGTGAACCCCAGACCGGCACCTCGGGCACTCTGGCCTGGTCGGTGGACGTGGACAACCCGGCCACCAGCGAGTCCTTCACCGTGACCCTCAAGGAAGTGAATCTGCCCAGCCACGACGGTGGTGTGGTGACTCGCCCTTGTGCCATTGGTTTCAGCGGCAACTACCCGAAAGCCATGGATGGCTTGGCGCGTCTGCTCTCCTTGGACATGCGGGTGATTGACCCGGCCTGGATTGGTATGAAGCTGCGCAAGTTGCTGAACTACGCGGAACCCCTGGGCCACTTCATGGCCTTTGTGCCGGGCCTGCCCAACAACGAGCGCCGCCAGCAGGTGTGGCCTTCCACCGTGGCCTACATCGCGCGCCTGATCATTCACCGCTACGCGATGCTGGGTATCCTCAACGAGGAAGGTTTCCCGCTGCGCGACATGGGTGTGCTCGACACCCCCGAAACCAAGGAAGCCAGCCAGACCATGGCCGGTAAACCCTGCCCCGAATGTGGCAACCCCACCGTCATCCACAAAGATGGCTGTGACTTCTGCACCGCTTGCGGCTACGTGGGTCAGTGCGGTTAAGCTGAAAACAACAAAGGGCCCTCAAGGCCCTTTGTCTGCAAGAACAACAGCCCCTTTTGGGGCTGTTGTCGTTTAGTCGCGCATCACCAGCACAGGCAGTTTGGTGTGGGACAGAACGGCCTGGGCCACACTGCCAAGCACCAGCTTCTCGAACCCGCTGCGACCATGTGACCCCATCACGATCAGGTCAGCCTTGAGCGACTCACCGGCTTCGACAATGCCGCGCCAGGCGGTGTGGGCCTCAATGACCGAGGTGTCCACCTTCACACCGGAAGCAGCCAGACTCTCCTTGGCCGCATGCACGGCGGCATTGGCCTCGGCGGTGGCGGCACTCAGATACTCGGCTTGTCCGTAGGCAAAGTCGGTACCCACCCCGGTGAACGGGTACGGGTCAATGACGTAAATGACCGTCACCGTGCTGTCAAAGGCTTTGGCGAGCTCAGTCGCCTTGCCAACCGCCACTTGGGAGGTGCTTGAACCATCCACGGGAACCAGAATGTGCTTGAACATGATGAACTCCTTCTCAAAATCGTCTCATGTCATTGTGCGCCAATTCAGACCTCCTCCGGCACCATTTTGATAGCACCGCAGGGGCACTCTGACACACAAATGCCGCAGCCCTTGCAGTAGTCGTAATTGAACTCAAAACCTTTGCCCGGCCCGAGTTTGACCACCGCGTTGTCGGGACAGACACCGTAGCAGTTGTCACACTCAAAACAGTTGCCACAGGACAGGCAGCGCCGGGCTTCGAACAGGGCATTGGTTTCATCCAGACCGCCCTGCACTTCCTCAAACGTGGACTGGCGGCGGATGATGTCAAGCACCGGGCGCACGGTCTTGGGCGCGTCGCTGTAGTACCAGGTGTTGAGCTTGTCGTAAGTGGCCACGCTGTGTTTGGGCGCTGCCACATAGACTTCACCCTTGAGCCAGGCATCGATGTTGCGCGCGGCTTTTTTGCCGTGGCCAATGGCCACCGTGACATTGCGCTCGGCGGGCACCATGTCACCACCGGCAAAAATGCCAGCGTGGCCAGTCATCATTTGGGCATTGACCTGTACCACACCGTCCTGCACCACCAGACCAGGCACTTTCTCGATCAGCGACAGATCCACGTCCTGGCCGAGTGCGAGCACCACCGAGTCGGCTTCCAGGGTCTCAAATTCACCCGTAGGTTGCGGAAAACCCTTGTCGTCGAGCACCATTTTCTCGACCGTGATAGAGGCGTCCCCAGCCTGTTTGATGGTGGATAACCACTTGATCAACACGCCTTCCTGCAAAGCTTCTTCCACCTCAAAGTCGTGGGCGGGCATCTTTTCGCGATTGCGACGGTAGACGATGATCGATTCAGTGGCACCCAGGCGCTTGGCGGTGCGCGCCACGTCAATCGCTGTGTTGCCACCGCCGTAAATCACCACTTTGCGACCCAGCAGCGGTTTGTCTTCACCCTCCATCGAGCGCAACACCGAGACCGCGTCCAGCACATGGGCCGAGTCCCCGGCCGGGATGTAGGCACGTTTGGCAATGTGGGCTCCCACAGCCAAAAACACCGCGTCAAAACCGCCGTCCTGCTTGGCCTGCAACACATCGGTGACCTTGGTGTTGTACTGGATGCTCACGCCCAGATCCACCACCCGCTGGACTTCGTCGTCGAGCACCTGGCGCGGCAGACGGTACTGCGGAATACCAAAACGCATCATGCCGCCCGGCAAAGGACCGGCCTCAAACACCGTGACCGCATGGCCCAGGCGTGCCAGATGGTAGGCCGCCGATAAGCCCGATGGCCCGGCGCCCACCACCAGCACTTTTTTGCCACTGGCCGGTGCCGGTGCGGGAAACTTCCAGCCCTGGGCAATCGCCTGGTCACCCAGGAAATGTTCGACCGAATTGATGCCCACGGCCGCGTCAAGCTGGCCACGGTTGCAGGCGCCCTCGCAGGTGTGGTAACAGACCCGGCCCATGATGGCCGGAAACGGGTTGTCTTCCACCAGGGTGCGCCAGGCCGCCTCGTAGTTGCCCGACTCGGCATGGAACAGCCAGGCCTGGATGTTTTCACCCGCCGGGCACTCGTGGCTGCACGGGGGGATGCGGTTCAGATAAACCGGGCGCGAGGTGCGCCAGGAACCGGTGTGGTTGGCCAGCGAACTGCCGACGTCCAGCGTGATGGCAAAGGGTTTTTGCATGATTTACCTCAGCTCATTGGTTTCCAACAGGCCAAAACGGCGGATATTGCGGTCAGCCCGCGCCTGCAAGCGGGCCAGCGTGGCCACATCGGGTTGTTTGCCAAACAGATGGGCAAAACGTTTTTGCGGTCGCAGATAGTCTTCCACCGGCACCTGGCGGCGGATCTTGGCCACACCGGTGACCTCACCACGCTCGGCCTCAAACACTGGGAACACGCCACTCTCAACCGCCAGCCGGGCGAGTTTGATGGTGTCGTGTGAGGCTGCACCCCAGCCCAGCGGACAGGGCACAAAAATGTGGATGTAACGCGCGCCATGGATCGACATCGCCTTGGTGACCTTGTATTCCAGGTCACGCAAGTCCGCCACGGTGGCAGTCGCCACATAGGGGATCTCGTGCGCCATGGCAATTTGTGGCACGTTTTTGCCTTGGCCAAAGTCGTTGCCCGGGTGCTCACCTATCGCCATGGTGGTGGCGGTACGCGCCGCCGGTGGTGTGGCGCTGCTGCGTTGCACCCCGGTGTTCATGTAGGCCTCGTTGTCATAACAGATGTAGAGCACATCGTCGTTGCGCTCAAACATGCCTGACAGGCAGCCAAAACCGATGTCGGTGGTGCCACCATCCCCGCCCTGCGCCACCACCCGCACATCGCTGCGGCCTTTGGCTTTCATTGCAGCGGCAATGCCGGTGGCCACTGCTGCGGCATTGCCAAACAGCGAATGGATCCAGGGCATCTGCCAGGAGGTTTCCGGGTAGGGGGTGGAAAACACCTCGAGGCAGCCAGTGGCATTGGCCGCAATCAGCTGGCCCTTGGTGGCCGCCATGGCGGCGTCGATGGCGTAGCGGGCGCCCAGCGCCTCACCACAACCCTGGCAGGCGCGGTGGCCCGAGTTGAGCGAATTGCTGCGCTGCACATTGGCCTGCACACTGCGCTGCTCCGCCGACAGCAGCCGGTTGCCCACGGTAAAAGTGCCGGTCTGGTAAAACTTGACCTGTGTTTGTTCCATGATCTTGCCTTCTTGGAGGTTTCAGGACAGACGGGTGTGGACCGTACCCAGGTCACGCAGCACCCCCTCGGCCACCGGACCAGAGCGCCGGTGGGCTTTTTCACGGTCCAGCACGCGGTTAACCACCGCCCAGTCCAGATCCAGAAAAGTGAGCAGGTCAAGCTTGTCCGACATAGCCTGCAGCAACAATTTGTTCACCGAATCTTTGGTGATGGCGCGCCCACCCAGCCCCGCCACCACGGTGTAGACCGGCTGCGGGCGGTTGCGCACTGCGCTGCGTACATCGCGCGACACAATGCCACCCACGCCCACGGCAAAACACTTCTCAATGACCACCACACGCTCGGCCCGCACCGTGGCATCGCGGATGGCCGAGATCGGGAACGGCCGGTACGAGGTGATGCCCAGCACACCGATCTTGTGCCCCTGGGCGCGTAAATCGTCCACGGTGTCCTTGATGGTGCCCAGCACCGAGCCGAGCGCAATCACGATGGTATCGGCGTCCTCGGTTTGGTAGGTCTTGATCAAGCCACCCGAATCACGCCCGAAGATTGCTTTGAATTCTGTAGCAACCTGTGGAATCAGATCAAGGGCTTGCATCTGTTTGGCATGGGCCAGATAACGCACCTCGGTGAAGGCCTCGGGCCCGACCATGGCACCAATCGTGACCGGGTCGCTGGGGTCCAGCACCTGGCGTGGCTCATAAGGCGGCAAAAATTTGTCCACCTGCGCCTGGTCCGGCATGTCGACCCGCTCATAAGCGTGGGTCAGGATAAAACCATCCATACACACCATCACCGGCAAAGAGAGTTCCTCGGCAATGCGAAACGCCTGGATGTGCAGGTCCAGCGCTTCCTGGTTGGTTTCGGCAAACAGCTGCAACCAGCCCGCATCACGCATGCTCATGCTGTCGGTGTGGTCGTTCCAGATGTTGATCGGCGCGCCGATGGCGCGGTTGGCCACCGTCATCACAATCGGCAAGCCCAGGCCCGAGGCGTTGTAGACCGCCTCGGCCATGAACAACAAACCCTGGCTGGCGGTCGCGGTGTAAGAGCGCGCCCCGGCAGCCGAGGAGCCAATCGCCACACTGAGTGCGGCAAATTCGGACTCGACGTTGATGAATTCGCAGCCCTTGAGCTCACCAGATTTCACCAACTCACCCAGACCTTCAACGATGTGGGTTTGCGGGGAAATCGGGTAGGCGCAGATCACTTCCGGACGGCTCAGTGCCACCGCCTGCGCCACGGCATGGGAGCCTTCACATTGTTCAAGCATCTTGTGTCTCCTTGACCTGTTGTTGCTGCAGCATCACGCTCTCAAACGCCTCTTTGGCAGCGGCCTGGTTGCCCTTGGCCACCGCGCCAGAAAACTTCTGGTCGATGGCCTTAAGCACCGCATCGAGCGAGATCAGGCCACACAGGGCGGCAAACGCCCCGAGCAAAGGCACGTTGGGCAGCGGACGGCCCACATGTTTCACCGCCAGCTCACTCGCAGGCACCAGCAACAGGCGCTCAGGGCGAAACCCTTTGACGAACTCCTCCAGCCCCATCTCGTTGAAACTGCGGGTGGTGTTGATCAAGATATAGCCGTCCGTCTTGAGGCCACCAAACACATCCACCTGGTGTAACAAAGTGGGGTCCTGGATGATGATGGCATCGGGCTGCATGATCGGTTCACGCAAGCGGATCTCCTTGTCATCCATCCGGCAGAACGCCACCACCGGGGCGCCGGTACGCTCCGAACCAAAACTGGGGAAAGCCTGTGCATGGCGTCCGCCCAGAAAGGCTGCGATCGACAACATCTCGGCACCGGTGACCACCCCCTGGCCGCCACGGCCATGGATACGAACCTGAAACATGAGTTGCTCCTCAAATATGCTTTTTGGCCAACCAATCTCGGTTGGTTTTTTGCACAACGCAATTTAGATTCGTATAGCAAAATTTGTATTGATGCACATCAAAGACAACTGACAAGCGACTTGTCAGGCCAGAACCTCCCATTCGTGTGATGTGGGTCAAATCACCTCAAGCACATGTGTTTATGCTCGCGGCTTCGTTGAAAAAAGGAATCGGTATGGCAGAGTTGCGGTGGTCGGAGAGTTTTGAGATGGGTGTGCCAGTAATGGATCAGACCCATGAGGAATTTATCGATTTGCTGGCGCAAGTTGTGCAGGCAAACGATGCGCAATTGATGGCGCTTTGGACCGCCCTGGTTGAACACACCGAGAGCCACTTTGCACGCGAAGATCGCTGGATGAAAGACACAGGTTTTTCTGGCAACAACTGTCACACAGTCCACCACCAGATGGTTCTCAGGGTGCTGCGTGATGGGAAAAAGCGCGGTGATGCCGGTGAGCTGGCCGTGGTGCGGCAGATGGCTGACGAGTTGAGCATCTGGTTCTCGCAACACGCCAACACCATGGATGCGGCGCTGGCGCAGCACTTGCGACATGTTGGCTACGACGAAACCACCGGCCAGGTGCGTCTGACAGACGCCTTGCCCACCAGCGCCATTGAAGGCTGCCATGGCTCCAACTGCTCGCCGGACGATGGAGCGCAGGCTAAACTGGAAACCGCATGAGCGCAGCCAAACGCGTTCATTGGCCCCTTTAGCGCTTCTTTTTTTGCAGCACCCAGCCCTTAATCCAAAAGGGCTAGCGGCATATTTTTCATACACAGGACCATCATGAGCATTTACGACAAACTCGCTGAACTCAACATCACCCTGCCTGCGGTTGCTGTACCCGCTGCGGCCTATGTGCCCTTTGTGCAGACCGGCAATCTGGTGTTTCTGAGTGGTCACATTGCCAAAAAAGACGGCAAAGTCTGGGTGGGCCAGTTTGGCAAAAACATCAGCACCGAAGAAGGCAAACTGGCAGCACGCGCGATTGCCATCGATTTGCTGGGCACTTTGCACGCGGCGGTGGGTGACCTCAACCGTGTCAAACGCATTGTCAAACTCATGTCGCTGGTCAACTCCACTGGAGACTTCACCGAGCAACACCTGGTGACCAATGGCGCCAGCGAGTTGATCGGCCAGGTGTTTGGTGCTGAAAAAGGGGCCCACGCCCGCAGCGCCTTTGGTGTGGCACAAATCCCGATGGGCGCTTGTGTCGAGATCGAATTGATCGCCGAACTGGCTTAAAAACTCTCCCAATCCGACTCCGCCCCAGCTGCCGCCTTGGCAGGCGCCGGGTTGTTGCCCAGCGCGGGTTTGGGCGCCGTAGGCTTGCCAGCTGCCGGTTTGACCGAGGCCGCCAGCTTCTTGGGGGCGGGTGCCGCTGCTGCCTTGTGCCCCAGCGAGGGCGCACGTGGTGTGATGTCGCGTGGCGGGCGTTGGGCCATGGACAGTGCCTGGCCATCGGTCTTGAACACCGCCACCGCTTGTGCCAGCTGTTCGGCCTGATCACGCAGGCTCTCGGCAGCGGCCGCACTTTGTTCGACCAGCGCGGCGTTTTGTTGGGTCATCTGGTCCAGGTTGCCGATGGACTGGTTGATGCCCGAGATCTCGCTGCTTTGTTCACCCGAGGCGGCGGTGATCTCGCCAATCACATCGGCCACCTTGCGCACCGATTGCACGATGTCGTTCATGGTGCTGCCTGCGTCCGAGACCAGCTGGGTGCCAGAGGCCACTTTGGTGACCGAGGTGTTGATCAGCATCTTGATCTCTTTGGCGGCTTCGGCACTGCGCTGGGCCAAAGAGCGCACCTCGCTGGCTACCACAGCAAAACCACGCCCTTGTTCACCAGCACGTGCGGCTTCCACGGCTGCGTTTAATGCCAGGATGTTGGTCTGGAAGGCGATGCCGTCGATGACGCCGATGATGTCGCTGATCTTTCGGCTGCTGTCGTTGATTTCTTCCATGGTGCTGACCACCTGGCGCACCACCGCACCACCGCGCTCGGCCACGCTGGAGGCGTTGGCGGCCAGGGAGCTGGCCTGGCGGGCGTTGTCGGCGCTGAGTTGCACGGTCTGGGTGAGGTGGTCCATGCTGGAGGCGGTGGCCTGCAGGTTGCTGGAGGTTTGTTCGGTGCGTTGGGCCAGGTCGTTGTTGCCTTGGGCGATCTCAGAACTGGCGGTGGCGATGCTGTCGGTGCTGTGGCGCACCTGGTTGACCATGGTGCCTAGCGAGGCGTTCATGCTCGAGAGGGACTTCATGAGGTCACCAAATTCATCACTCCGGCTGGTGTCGATGGCCATGCTGAGGTCTCCCTGGGCAATCTTGGCGGCCAGGTTGTTGGCGGTGTCCAGCGGTTGGCGGATGGAGCGGATGAGCCAGGCGGCACCCACCAGAATGCCGACCACCAGCAGCAGCATCATGGCACCGGTGAGGTAGATCAGGTTCTGGGCGCGGTGGGCAAACTCTTCTTCGGTGGCCAGGAAGGACTTTTCTTGCAGGGTGACAAAGTCGCGCTGGGATTGCTGGTAGGCCTGCATGGCGGGCTGGAAGCTGTCTTTCACAATGGCTGTGGCCTGTTCGGGGCGGCCTTCGGAGCGTTCCTTGACGGCAGCCGTGCGTGCCTCAATCATCTTTTTGCGGTTGGCCGCGATGACTTTCATCTGTTGGCGGTCGTCATCGGTGAGTTCGTCGTCTTCGATGGTTTTCTGGATCTTGCTGATCTGGGCGGTGGTGTCGGCCATCGCTTCTTTGAGGCCCGCTTCGAGCACGGGGTCGCTGCTGAGCATGATCGCCTGGGTACGTGCGGCATTGGTTTGCGTCAGACCGGCCCAGCCCAAGGAGGCGTTGACGCGGGCATTGAGCTTGTGCAAAGCTTGGGCGCTTTCGGCACGGTTCTCGGCGGTGCGGTAGGCCGTGTAGCCCACCACTGTCACCAAGGCCAGCACAATGAGTAACACCGACAGCCACAGCTTGGTGGTCAGACGCAGGTTTTGAAGGTTCATGGTGGTCTCCGGACGGGGGCTCGTTTGGCCCAGTTTCTTGATGTAACAACATCTTACGCGCGGATACACACTCTGGTGAAGTTTTTATGTCGTGTTTATGTGCAATTCGACACGTTCCACTTGCTGCTCTCGCACAGCAGCCAACTGCTCAACAGACACCAGGTGTGGCGCAATTTCAGCCAGAGGCACCAGCACAAACGCCCGCTGACACATGCGTGGGTGGGGCAACTGCAGCGTGGGACTGTTGATGGGGGTGTCGCCATACAACAAGATGTCCAGATCCAGGGTACGTGGTGCGTTGACATAGGGCCGCTCCCGGCCCTGCGCGTTTTCCATCTGCTGCAACGCTGCCAACAACTCAAAAGCATTGAGCCGGGTCGCCACTGCAGCCACCGCATTGATGAAATCCGGCCCACTGGCCTGCATCGGTGCGGTGCGGTACAGGCTGGAGGCGCGCAACAAACGGGTGGCGGGCAGACTGGCCAACCCGGCCAAAGCCTGCTGCACCGTGGCCCGGGCATCCCCCAGATTGCCCCCGAGTGCCACATAGGCCAGCACCTCGGGCTCAAGGACCTCGGTCATGGGACGAGGTTTAGGCCTGGGAATCGGGCGCAGCGGGAGTGTCCCCGTTGACGCCAGTGTTGCGGCTGGGGCTGCGCCGACGGCGGCGACGTTTTTTGGGCGCCGCATCACCCTCAGCTGCTGGCTCAGTGTCCGGGCGCTGCGCTACCGGATCGGTCGCACTCGTTGGCTCAGAACCGGTGGCGGCCGGGTCTGTGGCAGCGCGGGGCAGCCGGTGCACACGCGGTGGACGGGCGGTTTTAGCGCGTTGTTGTTGCTCGCGCTTGACTTCCTCGACCATGTCGTTGCGCAGGTTGTCGTCAGCCACGCTGAATTCCTGCCACCAGTCGGACAAGACCTCGTCGAGCTCACCGTTTTCAGCACGCAGGCGCATGAAGTCAAATGCGGCTCGGAAACGCGGCTGCTCCACCAGGCCAAACGCCGCGCTGCCGGTGCGTTTCTCGAAGCGTGGCTGCATGGTCCAGATGTCGCGCATGTCGCCACCGAGCTTGCCACGGCCCGACACATCACCAATGCGGGTGTTGAAGACGTCGTCAATCGCGTCCATCAACGCCGGATGGGAATGCTGGCGGGCGTTCAGGCGCTTGGCCCAGCCGTCGCGCACATCGGCCCACAACACACAGGCCAGCAAAAAGCTTGGTGCCACCGGCTTGCCTTCACCCACGCGACGGTCGGTATCGAGCAACGCGGCTTTCACAAACGGTTGCTCGGCACGCTCCACCACCACGTCGAGCAGCGGATAAATGCCGCGCGCCAGGCCAAGTTCCTTGAGTTTCTCAATCGACGCCAGCGCATGGCCGGTTTGTAACAGCTTCAGCATCTCGTCAAACATGCGGCTTTGCGGCACCTCGAGCAGCAGCGACTGGCTCTTGACCAGGGGCGCAGCGGTCTTGGGGTCGAGCTTGAAGCCCAGGCCATGCAGCTTGGCCGCAAAACGCACCGCACGGATGATGCGCACCGGGTCTTCGCGGTAACGCGTGGCCGCGTCACCAATCATGCGGATCACGCGCGCCTTGGCGTCTTTCATGCCATGGTGGTAGTCGACCACGATTTGTGTCTCGGGGTCGTAATACATGGCGTTGATGGTGAAGTCGCGCCGCGCAGCGTCTTCGTCCTGCGGGCCCCAGACGTTGTCACGCAACACACGGCCGGTGCTGTCGACGGCGTGTTTCATGCCAGCCAGGTCACTCTTGCTGGTTTTTTCATTACCCGCCACCTGCTCGGCCGCCGCGTTGTCGAGGTAGGCGCGGAAGGTCGAGACCTCGATCACCTCATGCTCACGCCCACGGCCATACACCACGTGCACGATGCGAAAACGCCGCCCGATGATGAAGGCTCGGCGAAACAGGTTCTTGACCTGCTCAGGGGTGGCGTTCGTGGCCACGTCAAAGTCTTTGGGCGCCAGGCCCAGCATCAGGTCGCGCACAGCACCACCGACGATGTAGGCCTCAAACCCGGCGTTTTTCAAGGTGCGCACCACGTTGATGGCGCGTTCGTCCACCAAAGCCGGGTTGATGCCATGCACCTCCGGGCCGATCTCGACGCGCTTGCCAAAACGGCTTTTGGCGGCGGCGGGGGCAGATTTGCCCAGAAGTTTGTCGATGAAACGTTTGATCATTGTTGTGGTCCTGACAGGCGCGCTGGTGTTGGCCAGCACTGCGCCGATGTCTCAGTGGAAAAGTTCAAGTATGCGCCAGCCACGCGCCTGTGCAATCGCCCGCAGGCGGTCGTCCGGGTTGGTGGCGACAGGGTGGTTGACCTGCTCCAGCAGGGGCAGGTCGTTAATCGAGTCAGAGTAGAAGGTGCTGTCCACGTCGGCCCAGTCCAACTGGCGCTCAGCCAGCCAAGCCTGCACCCGGGCGATTTTGCCTTCGCGAAATGACGGTGTGCCGTCGATCTCGCCAGTGAACCAGCCGCTGGCCGGGTCGCGCACCAGGTTGACGGCAATCAGATCCGGCACGCCAAAAGCGTCGGCAATCGGGCGGGTGACAAATTCATTGGTGGCGGTGACGATCACCACCACGTCACCCGCTGCCTGGTGTTGGCGCACCAAATCCAAGGCTTGTGGCTTGATGGCTTTTTGCACCACAGACCTCATGAAATCTGCGTGAGCAGCTTCTGATTTGCTAGCACCTTGTTGTCGGATAGCGCGTGTGGCAAAACGCATGTAATCGTGGATGTCGAGCGTGCCGGCCTTGTAATGCTGGTAGTAGGCGTCGTTCTGGCGGGCAAAGTCGGCCGCGTCGTTCCAGCCCAGGGCGGTGGTGAACACACCCCACTCGTAGTCCGAGTCGGTGTTGATCAGGGTGTGGTCCAGGTCAAACAGGGTCAGTTTCATAAGCTGCAATTGTCGATCAAAGCCGACACGCGGCGGCGCATGGCCTCACGCGTTGTCCATCATGGTCTTGATCAGCGGGATGGTGATGGCGCGCTGGGTCTGCAGGGCGTAACCATCCATCAGGTCCAGCAGCTCCATCAGGCTGCCCAGATCGCGGCTGAAGCGCGTGAGCATGAAGTCCATCACCTCGTCACTCAGGGCAATACCACGTGCTTGGGCGTTGTCACGCAGCACCTGGCGGCGTTGGGTGTCGTCCAGCGCCTGCAATGCAAACACATGGCCCCAGCCCAGGCGGGTGCGCAGGTCGTCGCGCAGTTTCAGGTCGGCCGGTGGCAAGCTGCCCGCAGCCAGCACCGCCACCTGCTGGGTTTGGGCGTTGACAAACCAGTTGAACGCGGCCTGTTGTTGTGTGGCGTCATACGCGTGTACATCGTCCATCAGCACTGCAGCCCAGGTTTCATCGTACTCAGAAGCTACAGGAATGCTAGCGTCTAGCCAACCCACACGCTGGCCCTGGGCCAACAAGCTGCTGCGCACAGCCTGCAACAAATGCGACTTGCCACAGCCACTGCCGCCCCACAAATAAGTGGGCACAGGCGAGCGCCGCACACCCGAGCCGGGCTGGCCCAACCAGAGGGTCAGGTGATCCACCGCCGCAGCGTTGGGTCCCACACAAAAATTGCTCAGGCTCGGCCCCTTGGCCAGCCCCATGTCAAGCACCAGTTGTTTCATCATGGTTCACGGTACAGCGCACTGTCCAAATAGGTGCTGCGCAGGCGCCGACCAGCCACCAGCAGCACAGCGCTCAAGGGCAATGCCATCAGCACACCCACAAAACCCAGCAGGTGGCCAAAGGCCAGCAGGGCAAAAATCACCGCCAGCGGGTGCAGGCCAATGCGTTCACCCACCAAGCGCGGCGTCAGCACAAAACTCTCGACCAGCTGGCCCAGCCCGTAGACCACCGCCACCATCACCAGTGCGCTGATGTGCCCGGCCTGCGCTGAGAACTCCAGAAAACCCGCCAGCAGCGCCATCACCAGCCCCAGGCCAAAACCCACATAAGGAATCGCCACCGCCAGGCCGGTAAACACCCCAATCGGCAGCGCCAAGTCCAGCCCGAACAAGGCCAACCCCACGCTGTAATACACCGCCAGTACCAGCATCACCAGCAGCTGGCCACGCAGGTACTGGCCCAGCACACTGTCGGCCTCGTCGGTGAAACTCTCCACCACGGCGCGCAGGCGAGGCGGCACCAGGTTCAGCAGCATCACCATAAAACGGCGCCACTCCATCAGCAGGTAAAACAGCACCACCGGGATCAGCACCGCATTGCCCAGCACCGAGAGCGCCACACTGCCACCCAACTTGGCCGACTCCAGCAGGCGGCCCAGGCTGTCTTCAAAATTGGCGTTGAGGTGCTCGGTGGCAAAAGCCTTGAGTCCGGCCACATCCAGCGACACATGCAGGCCAAACTGCGACAAAAACGGCTGCAAGAAATCGTTGAAACGGTCCAGCAGCGGCGGCACCTGCTCGCGCAGCAGCGGCAGCTGTTTCACAAGAATCGGCACCACCAGCAGCAGCAAGGCCAAGAGCAGCAGCAAAAACACCAGCTCCACCAGCACCACCGCCAGCAGGCGCGGGATACGACCCCGGCCCAGGTCATCCAGCCAGTCCACCACCGGTGTGAGCGCATAGGCCAGGATGGCCGCCACCACAAACGGCGTCAACACCGGGGCGAGCAGCCAGGACAGCAGCACAATGCCCGCCAGAAGTGACAGCCAGGCCGCAGCCCGTTTTTGAGTGGAGGTGAATTGCATCAAAAACCCGAAGAACCGGCTGGGGGCCGTACCCTTAAAATCTGCGCAAATTCTATCGGCCCGGCTCATCTGATCCGGCCGACCCACAAGTAATCCGATCCACCCCGGCATTTGGCCTGATTGAACCCACCCATGAGCACACCCAACACCCCCACCACCGCCCTCTCCTACAAAGACGCAGGTGTCGACATTGACGCTGGCGACGCGCTGGTGGAGCGCATCAAGCCCTTGGCCAAAAAAACCATGCGCGAAGGTGTGCTGGCCGGTATTGGCGGCTTTGGCGCCCTGTTTGAGGTGCCCAAACGTTACAAAGAGCCGGTGCTGGTGAGTGGCACCGACGGCGTCGGCACCAAGCTCAAACTGGCCTTCGAATGGAACATGCACGACACCGTGGGCATCGACCTGGTGGCCATGAGTGTCAACGACGTGCTGGTACAAGGCGCCGAGCCCCTGTTTTTCCTGGACTACTTTGCCTGCGGCAAGCTCGATGTGGACACAGCCGCCGCCGTGGTGGGTGGTATTGCCAAAGGCTGCGAGTTGTCTGGCTGCGCGCTGATTGGCGGCGAAACCGCTGAAATGCCCGGCATGTACCCCGCTGGCGAATACGATTTGGCCGGTTTTGCCGTCGGTGCCGTCGAAAAATCCAAAATCCTGACCGGCGCCGATGTGAAACCGGGCGACGTGGTGCTGGGCCTGGCGTCCAGCGGTGTGCACTCCAACGGCTTTAGCCTGGTGCGCAAATGTATTGAGCGCGCTGGCGATTCTGCCCCGGCCACGCTGGACGGCAAACCCTTCAAACAAGCGCTGATGGAACCCACCCGCCTGTACGTCAAAAACGTGCTGGCTGCACTGGCCGCCCACCCGATCAAGGCGCTGGCCCACATCACCGGTGGTGGCCTGCTCGAAAACATCCCGCGCGTGTTGCCCGAAGGCACCGCTGCCCACCTGACAAAAGGCAGCTGGCCCCAAACCGAACTGTTCGCCTGGCTGCAAGCCACCGCCGGCATCGACGACATCGAGATGAACCGCACCTTCAACAACGGCATCGGCATGGTGGTGGTGATCAACGCCGCCGACGCCGACGCCTGCGCCGCAACCCTGCGTGCGGCTGGTGAAACGGTGTACGAAATTGGCGTGATTGCAGCCAAGGGTGATGGCGCTGCGGTGGTTGTGGGCTGAGGTTTTTTGCCCGCGTCAATAGCGCTTTGTTTGCCTCAGCGCTATCAACTTAGTAGCTGCTCACCCTTTATTCATAAGGGCGTTCTCAAATCAAAGCGCAGATTCAATAACAAAGTGCAACACTGGGTAGTCAATTGGATCAAGGCGTTAGGCAGCTCACGCTTGACCAGCCACTGTCCATAGACCCCCAGCGGCAAGGACCAATGTAACCATCCCACAGCAAAGCTGGTGGCATTCGTGATGTGAGCTGCTCGAAGCGAGCTGAAAGGGGTCGCTGACGCGGCCCCTTATTTCATGGACCACCTACTGGTGGCTACTCACCTCCACAAACGAGTGTGTGCAGAATTTTGTGTAAACGGACAATCTAACGCAGGCACGAGCCAGCATGTCCGTAAACACAATGACAACCAAGAAACACGACGTATCCGAGGAACTGCTGGCCGATTACAAGAAGCCTGAAGATCTGATAGGCGAGAACGGCCTGCATAAACAGCTCACCAAACAGCCGGGTGGAGACGACCCTCCAAGCCGAACTGAGTGAGCACCTGGGCCAGGATCGCCACGAAGTTGTGACCACTGCGTGGTGGGTCAGACCACTTTGACTGTCCACGCCGATGTGCAACTTCATGCCAAAGTACCACTGTTGGCCTTTGCGGGTTTGGTGCATGTCCGGGTCGCGGGACTTGTCTGCGTTCTTGGTGGATCTCGGTGCACCAATGATGGTGGCATCCACAATGGTAGCGGCGTTGAGCTTGAAGCCTTAGCTTTGCAAGACGGCGCCCACTTGGGCAAACAGGGCCTAGCCCAGTTTGTTGTCATTGAGGAGTTTGCGAAACTTCAGGATTGTGGTGGCATCAGGCACAGATTCACGCCCCAGGTCAATGCCAACGAGGCTACACAGACTCATACTGTCGTACAAAGCTTGTTCACACGCCAGATCTGCCAGATTGACCAGTGCTGAACGAAATGAATGCTCAGCATGCGCTCCAGCCCGATGGGTAGACGCCCATTGCCAGCCTTGGGGTAAAACGGCTAGATGACTTCGCACAGGGCTGCCCAGGGAATGATGACTTCCATGGTCTTCAAGAACTCTTCGCGCCTCGTGGGTTTGCGATAGCTGTCAAAGCTATGCCGTTCGGCCAGGGCCAGGGTTTGTTGTTTCATCTGCATCCTCCTTCCAGTGTCGCCATGAACCATGCAAGTCACGGGCCAACTAGGGACTTGTTCAGCATTGCCTTAATCTGATTTTTTAGAGGTTTTGTCTTCTGTCAGATTCACCCAAACATCCCAATCGTGTTCAATGACCTCGGGGATGGGCATGGGACGCGGAAAACGCCGCCGTTCTGGCAAAGCAGTGTCAGCCGGATTGCTAGCCAGGTTCTTGGAAACAGCTGAACCTGTGTCCACTTTGACCGGAACCTGCCCTTGACGTTTTAACAATTTCTTGAACATGTTGCTTGCACTTTAAGGGCAACTGAGCCGCACTAGCAAAACCACTTTTCAACAAGGGCTATTCAGGCTTCCACACCCGCCCTCGGATTCAGAGCTTGGGCTTGTCGCTGTGCGACACCTCGTAGCCATCAGCCACATACGCTGGCCCTTTCATCAGCCAAACAATGATGCAACCAATGCCAATTGTCAAGACGGCTGTCCAGACAAAAGCCACGATGCCCACCATCAAGAAATCAAACGCCTGAACACGGCGTTCAATTTCGGAGGCTTTGCCCTCGGTCAGCACGAAACGCGCCAACCACGCCGCCAGCGCAGGCAACACGGTGCCGGCCAACAGCACCTGTGGCAAGCGTTTGAACAAACGCCACTCAAAACCGTAAGGCGTTCTCTGATAACCCGGAAGTTTGTTGAGCCAAGACATGGTGGGGGATGCGTGTGGCCTCAGAGCCACTTCTGCATGAACTGAGCATGGCCCATGCTGGGTTCAAGTTGGTAGTTGTCAAACCCGATACGCCGATACAGTTTGGCGGCCGGTGCGTTACCCGAGAGCACTTCCAGCGTCAGTTTGCAGGCACCGCGCTCACGCGCGAGCTGCTCCACCAAGGCCAGCATCTGCTCCGCAATACGCTGCCCGCGGTGGCTGGCGGCCACCACCACGTCGTGGATATTCACCAGCGGCTGGCAGGCAAAGGTCGAGAAACCCTCAATACAGTTGACCAGGCCCACGGGCAAACCCGCGTGCGCATCATCAAAGGCCAGCACACTGAAAATAGTGGGGCGCGCCTGCAAAGCGACAGGCAAATTGGCCTTGGTGAAGTCTGACAAGGGCTCCGCACCACCGGTTGGGTCCTGGGCGTAGGCATCCAGCAAACCCACCAGGGCAGACGCGTGGATCGGGTTGGTGTAGTCGGCGCGACACAGGCGCAGGTTCGGGGAGTGAGACATGGGCCGATCTCAGGCTGTGAGGGTTTTGGCAATACGCTGGGCACAGAGCTTGGCCTGCACGGCGTCACGCGCCTCGACCATGACGCGCACCAGGGGCTCGGTACCGCTGGCGCGGATCAGCACCCGCCCGCTTTGGCCCAATTCGGCCTCGACCGCGCGGGTCTCTGGTGCCAGTTGCGGGCTGGCTTTCCAGTCCTGGCCCGGTTGCAAACGCACATTGATCATGGTCTGGGGAAACAGCACCACCTCCTTGACCAAGGTAGACAGGCTCTGGCCGCTGCGCACCACGGTTTGCAGCACCTGCAGGGCAGAAATCAGGCCGTCACCTGTGGAGTGTTTGTCCAATGCCAGCAAATGCCCGGAACCCTCACCACCCAACAACCACTGGTTTTTCTCGAGCTCTTCGAGGACATAACGGTCACCGACTTTGGCTCGGACAAAGGTGACACCTCGCGCAATTAGGGCCAACTCCACTGCCATGTTGGTCATCAAAGTACCCACAACACCGGGCACCGCTTCACCACGGCGCAGCCGGTCATCCACCATCAGGTAGAGCAACTCGTCACCGTTGTACAGCCGCCCTTGGGCATCCACAATCTGCAGCCGGTCAGCGTCGCCATCAAGTGCCACGCCCATGTCGGCCCGGTGTGCCTTGACGGCCTCCACCAGCGCCTCGGGATGGGTCGCACCCACGCCACGGTTGATGTTGAGACCGTCGGGCGCACAGCCAATGGCAATCACCTCGGCACCCAGTTCATGGAACACCTTGGGCGCGATGTTGTAGGCCGCGCCATGGGCGGCATCGACCACAATGCGCATGCCTTTGAGCGTCAGGTTGTTAGCAAAAGTGCTTTTACAAAACTCGATATAACGACCAGCGGCATCATCCAGGCGACGTGAACGGCCCAGATGGGCCGAATCCACCCAAACCGGCTCCATCGCCAGAACCGCTTCCACATCACGCTCCCAGTCGTCGGAGAGCTTGGTACCCTGGGCGCTGAAGAACTTGATGCCGTTGTCATCAAACGGGTTGTGGCTGGCGCTGATCACCACGCCCAGCGAGGCGCGCTGCGCCCGCGTCAGGTAAGCCACGCCGGGTGTTGGCAAAGGGCCAAGCAAGACCACATCGACCCCGGCCGAGTTGAAACCACTCTCCAGCGCACTCTCGAGCATGTACCCCGAAATACGGGTGTCTTTGCCAATCAGCACCGTGGGCCGCGCCTCGGAGCGTTTGAGCACACGCCCCACCGCATGCGCCAGACGCAATACAAAATCGGCGGTGATGGGGCTTTGCCCCACGGTGCCACGAATGCCATCGGTTCCAAAATATTGACGCGTCATGAAGCGGTGTGTCCTTGTGAATCCATCGGAGTGAGTTGGGTTGATCTTATCGCCTCGAGCACCTTCAAAACCTGCACGGTTTCCTTGACATCGTGCACACGCACCACCGACGCACCCTGCTGCACAGCACACAAAGCGGCCGCCAGGCTGGGTGCCAGCCGCTCGTGGGGCGCGAGCTTCTCGCCCTGATCTGCGTGTGCTGTCATACCCGCCAGCGACGATTTGCGTGACCAACCTGCCAACAAGAGGTAGCCCGCTGCGAGCAACTCGGACTGGCGTGCCAGCAGCGCAAAGTTCTGCGCCACGGTTTTGCCAAAGCCGATACCCGGGTCCAGCACAATTCTGGTCTTTTCGACCCCTAGCCCGCATAGAGTCTGGGCTGACAGCTGCAAAAACGAGAGTACCTGTGGGACCACATCACCCTGCATGGGCTGAACTTGCATGATTTGGGGCTCCAGGTGCATGTGCATCAGGCACACACCACAGCTTGGGTGCGCCGCAACGACCCGTGTGGCGTCGGCCAGCCCCTGCGCATCACGCCAGCGCAAGGCCCACACGTCGTTGATGATGTCGGCCCCGAGGTCCAGCACCGCCTGCATGACCTGCGGTTTGTAGGTATCCACCGACACCGGCACACCCAGCTTGACCGCCTCTTTGACCACCGGCACGACCCGTGCCAGTTCTTCAGCCAGCCCCACAGGTGGCGCACCGGGCCTCGTCGACTCGCCGCCAATGTCCAGGATGTCGGCTCCGTCACGTAGCAGCAACTCACCATGCCGTAGCGCCGCTGTTGTGCTGTCATGGTGGCCACCGTCCGAGAAGGAGTCGGGCGTGACGTTGACAATGCCCATCACCTTTGGGGCGCTCAGGTCAATCTGGAATCGGGTGGTTTGCCAATACATGGTCCATAAAAAACGGGGCTCGCGCCCCGTTCTTTTTTATCTGCGTGGATCAGGCTGCGTGTGGTGCAGCGTCTGTTTTCACAGCGGGGGTACCGCCACTGCCAGTGTCAGAACCAGCCGTTGGCATACGCGGTGTCCAGTCCTTGGGCGGACGCGGCTCCTTGCCCGCCATGATGTCGTCGAGTTGCTCGCTGTCGATGGTTTCCCACTCCAGCAAGGCCTTGGCCATGGCGTGCATCTTGGAACTGTGTTCTTCGATCAGGCGGCGCGCCAGGGCGTACTGCTCGTCGATGATGCGGCGCACTTCGGCATCCACCTTCTGCATGGTTTCTTCACTCATGTTGGTGGTTTTGGTCACCGAACGGCCCAGAAACACTTCACCTTCGTTTTCAGCATAGACCATCGGACCCAGGGCGGCCGTCATTCCGTAACGCATCACCATGTCGCGGGCGATTTGGGTGGCGCGCTCGAAGTCATTGCTGGCACCGGTGGTCATCTGGTTCATGAACACTTCTTCGGCGATCCGGCCACCAAACAACATGCTGATCTGGTTGAGCATGAACTCCTTGTCGTAGCTGTAGCGGTCTTGCGCCGGCAGGCTCATCGTCACGCCCAGCGCGCGACCACGCGGGATGATGGTGACCTTGTGCACCGGGTCACATTTGGGCAACAGCTTGCCAATCAAAGCATGGCCAGACTCGTGGTAAGCCGTGTTACGGCGCTCTTCCTCGGGCATGACCATGCTCTTGCGCTCAGGGCCCATCAGGATCTTGTCCTTGGCCTTCTCAAAGTCTTGCATCTCCACCGTGCGGGCGTTGCGTCGTGCCGCCATCAGGGCCGCTTCGTTGCACAGGTTGGCCAGGTCAGCACCACTCATGCCAGGTGTACCACGGGCAATCACGCCAGGGTTCACATCGGCGCTGACCGGCACCTTGCGCATGTGCACATTCAGGATCTGCTCGCGACCACGGATGTCTGGCAAGGTCACATAGACTTGGCGGTCAAACCGGCCCGGACGCAACAATGCAGCGTCCAGAATGTCGGGGCGATTGGTGGCAGCCACCACAATCACGCCCAGGTTGGTTTCGAAACCGTCCATTTCAACCAGCATCTGGTTGAGGGTTTGTTCACGTTCGTCATTGCCACCACCCAGGCCTGCGCCACGTTGGCGGCCGACCGCATCAATTTCATCGATGAAGATGATGCAAGGTGCGTTCTTTTTGGCGTTTTCGAACATGTCGCGCACCCGGGAGGCGCCTACCCCCACAAACATTTCGACAAAATCAGAACCCGAGATGCTAAAAAACGGCACTTTGGCTTCGCCTGCAATGCTCTTGGCCAGCAAGGTCTTACCGGTGCCGGGCGGGCCCACCAGCAGCAGGCCGCGCGGGATACGACCGCCGAGTTTTTGGAACTTGGCCGGGTCTTTGAGGAAGTCAACCACTTCCTTGACTTCTTCCTTGGCCTCATCACAACCAGCCACATCGGCAAAAGTCACGGTGTTGGTGTTTTCATCGAGCAGACGGGCTTTGCTTTTGCCGAAGCTGAACGCTCCGCCCTTGCCACCGCCTTGCATCTGGCGCATGAAATACACCCAGACGCCGATCAACAACAACATCGGGCCCCAGCTGACAAGCAGTGTCATCAAGAGCGAGCCCTCTTCTTTGGGACGCACATCAAACTTGACGTCATTGGCAATCAGGTCTCCCACCAGACCACGGTCCAGGTAAGTGGCGGTGGTGCGGACTCGGCGGTCATCACTGGTGGTGGCCACAATTTCCGTGCCGTTTTGCCCTTCCAGAATGACCGCGCTCTTGATCTGGTTGTTGCGAACTTCATCCAGAAAATCGGAATAGCCTACATACGAGGCACCGGCAGCCGGACGGGTGTCAAACTGTTTGAAAACAGTAAACAACACCATCGCGATAACCAGCCAGACCGCAATTTTTGAAAACCATGGATTGTTCAAGCGAAGCTCCAATAAAAACGCATGACAGGCGTTAAAAACTCAAGGGCACAATTCTAGGCTTTTCAGCTGCTGGCAACCAGCACCGAGAAAGGATCATCCTCAGCGAGCACATGGAAATGCAGCATTTTTTTGCACCATCCCCACCAGAAAAGTCTCGGACGAACGGTCTCGTGATGCTTTAGGCTTGATGCACTTGACAGTGACAAACACCTCGCGAAAGCGTTTGACCAGGCTGTCATAACTGCCCCCGTGGAACACCTTGGCCACCAAGGCCCCTTGTGGTTTCAGGTGCAACTGCGCAAATTCAAGCGCCAGTTCCACCAGATGCTCAACGCGGGCGGCATCGGCTGAATCAATGCCTGACAAATTGGGCGCCATATCCGAGATCACCAGATCAGCCAGTTGACCCTGCAGATGGCCAGCCAATTCAGTGAGAACATCATCTTCCCGGATATCCCCCTGGATGAACAACACATCCTCGATCGGCTGCATCGGCAGGATGTCCAGTGCAATGATGCGGCCATTGAGCTGCCCCGCAGCGGCGCCCCCGCCCTGCGCCGATTTGGGCGACATCTTGCGCCGCACATACTGGCTCCAGGCGCCCGGTGTGGACCCCAGGTCCACCACCAGTTGCCCGGGTTTGACCAGGTGCAGGTTTTCGTCAATTTCCTTGAGTTTGTAGGCCGCCCGCGCCCGATAACCGTCTTTTTGGGCCAATTTGACGTAGGTATCGTTCACGTGGTCGTTGAGCCACGCGCGATTGACCTTGCTGCTTTTAACTGCTGATTTCATTTTGTGTATCTCGCCGATAATACGGCCATGCCTCAAATATTACTGACCCCTGCCCAGCGCAAATCACACCGCGCCGACGCGCACCACCTCGACCCCGTGGTCATGATCGGTGGTGACGGCCTGACTGCTGCCGTCAAAAAAGAAACCGATGCCGCCCTGAATGCCCACGGGCTGATCAAGGTGCGGGTGTTTTCCGATGACCGCGCCGCCCGCGAAACCATGTTTGCCACCCTCGCCGACGAATTAAACGCGGCGCCTATCCAGCACATCGGCAAACTGCTGGTGCTCTGGCGGCCCATGCCCGAGCGCGAAAAAACCGTTGACGAAGACCGTATGCCTGGCCCCAAGGATGTGAAAGTCCTCAAGTTCAGCAAACGCGGCGGCCAACGCCCCGAAGTCAAAACCCTGCGTGTACTGGGCAACCAGCGCCTGACCTCCGGTGGCCAGATCAAACGCGCCAAAAAGAAACCCATCAGCATCAAAAAACGCAACCAGAACTGAGCCGCTGCGCTCATCGGCGTTTGCCAACGCTGCGATCCGTGCACCCCACGGATCGCTTGACACCCAACTTCTCTGATCAACCGGCTCTGCCAAGCAGCTTCTTGAACGTGAGGCCTGCACACAGCCACTGTGCAATATAAAGCCCCACACCCACGCTGTGCCACAGCGGCAAATTCTGGCGTGCCACGATACGCGGCGCCACGGCCAACTCTGACAACAACGCCAACAACATCCCAAGCACTATATAAACAATAGCAGACTGCGCTTTTTCCACCTGGGCTAGAGGCTGATTTGACCTTGAAACCATCAACAAGCACAGGCCACACACCAACGCCACCCAGGTTTGCGCCGTGAACAGCTTGGCCGCCATGTTGCCCGCCATGGCCGGGCTCGGCAGGTGGGCAAACAACATCGGCACCACATAAGCAGCCACCGTGGTCAGACTGCCCCACCACAAGGCCGCAACCCAGACCGAGGAGCGCGGTAAAAAATCTCTCATGAACAAAGGCCCGCTTTCACCTGCTGAAACAACCAGGCCAAGACCATCACAGGTAGCTGACGCTGATCACTTCCCAGCGGCGCAGGCCACCAGGAGCCTGCACTTCAGCCACATCACCGACTTCTTTGCCAATCAGGGCACGGGCAATCGGGCTGTTGACGTTGACCAGACCCAGTTTGATGTCGGCTTCGTCTTCCCCAACAATCTGGTAGCTGGCTTTGTCGCCGGTGTCTTCGTCTTCCAGTGCGACGGTCGAGCCAAACACCACACGGCCATCGGCGTGTAAATCGGCTGGGTCAATGATTTGTGCAGCCGAGAGTTTGCCTTCAATCTCCTGGATGCGCCCTTCCACAAAACCCTGCTTGTCCTTGGCGGCTTCGTACTCGGCGTTTTCGCTCAGATCACCCTGTGCCCGCGCTTCGGCAATCGCGTTGATCACCGCTGGACGTTCAAAGGCTTTGAGTTGGTGCAACTCAGCTTTGAGTTTATCTGCACCGCGTTTGGTGATGGGAAGTGTCGCCACGTGAAGCTCCGTTATAAAAATAGTTCAACCAGACACACACACAACCCTCCCAACAGTTAGACCACCCCGGCAGACACAAGGGGTACCGCCAGGTGGGAGCAGACTGTGGGAACGGTTTTGCGCAAGCCAAAATGAAACCGCCGAACGTTGCCGTCCGGCGGTGTTGTTCAATTATGCCGCGAATTAGGCGTGTTGACGACTCTTTTAACCCTTCAATTGCGCGTGCATCTCCTGCACCGAAATCACATCCAGCGAGTCCATACAACGCATGCCCTCCACCGCCGCCTCGGCCCCGGCAATCGTGGTGAAGGTGGTCACGCGGTTGAGCAGCGCGGAGGTGCGGATCTGGCGCGAGTCGGCAATCGCGTTGCGACGCTCTTCCACGGTGTTGATCACCAGCACAATTTCGTCGTTTTTGAGCATGTCCACAATGTGTGGGCGGCCTTCGGTGACCTTGTTGACCACCGCACAGGGCACACCGGCGGCGTTGATCGATGCTGCCGTGCCTTTGGTGGCCACCACAGCAAAATTCATAGCAGTGAGCGCCCGTGCCACCTCGATCGCCTGCGGTTTGTCACTGCCCTTGACCGAGATAAACACTTTGCCACTCGGTGAACCATCGGCCTTGAAAGGACGCGGCAGCTTGGAGCCTGCCCCCATCTGTGACTTGACAAAGGCTTCACCAAAGGTTTTGCCTACACCCATCACCTCACCGGTGGATTTCATCTCCGGGCCAAGAATCGTGTCCACACCCGGAAACTTGACAAACGGGAAGACCGCTTCCTTGACACAGAAATAGGGAGGATGCACCTCGGCGCCAATGCCTTGGGCATCGAGCGTCTGGCCGACCATACAACGTGCAGCGACCTTGGCCAACTGGATGCCGGTGGCCTTGGAGACAAAGGGCACGGTGCGCGAGGCACGTGGGTTCACTTCGAGCACAAAGATGATGTCCTGGCCATCCTTTTGCTGGATGGCAAACTGCACGTTCATCAGGCCCACCACATTCAGGCCTTCGGCCATGGCTGCGGTCTGGCGCTTGAGTTCATCGACAGTGGCTTGTTTGAGGTAATACGGTGGCAACGAGCAGGCCGAGTCACCACTGTGCACACCGGCTTGTTCGATGTGTTCCATCACCCCACCGATGAAGACCCGGCCAACCGAGTCGCGTACCGCGTCCACATCACACTCGATCGCGTCGTTCAGGAAACGATCCAGCAACACCGGCGAGTCATGTGACACTTTGACCGCTTCGCGCATGTAACGCTCCAGGTCACGCTGCTCATGCACGATTTCCATCGCGCGGCCACCGAGCACGTAGCTTGGGCGCACCACCAGCGGGTAACCCAGTTCGGACGCTTTTTCCAGGGCCTCTGCCTCGGTACGGGCGGTGGCGTTGGGCGGCTGGCGCAATTTGAGTTCGTTGAGTAACTTCTGGAAACGTTCGCGGTCTTCGGCCGCGTCGATCATGTCGGGGCTGGTGCCGATGATCGGCACGCCATTGGCCTCCAAGTCCAGCGCCAGTTTCAAAGGCGTTTGACCACCATATTGCACGATCACGCCGTGCGGCTTTTCCTTGTCGACAATTTCGAGCACGTCTTCGAGGGTCAGTGGCTCGAAGTACAACCTGTCCGAGGTGTCGTAGTCGGTGGACACGGTTTCGGGGTTGCAGTTGACCATGATGGTCTCGTAGCCGTCTTCACGCATCGCCAATGCGGCATGCACGCAGCAGTAGTCAAACTCGATGCCTTGGCCAATGCGGTTCGGGCCACCACCCAGCACCATGATTTTCTTCTTGTTGGTGGGCTGCGCCTCACATTCAGAGCCTTCAGCCTCGTAAGTGGAGTACAGATACGCGGTGTTGGTGGCAAATTCGGCAGCACAGGTGTCGACCCGTTTGTAGACCGGGCGCACACCCAAGGCGTGGCGGCGGGCGCGCACAGCGGTGTCGGTGGTCTTGAACTGCTTGGCCAGGCGACGGTCCGAGAATCCCTTTTGTTTGAGGGCACGCAAGGTGGCCGCATCAATGCTGTCCAGCGCAGTACCCACGGCAGGTTGTGGCAGGCGCTCGATCTCCAGCTCCAGCTGGACAATCTGCTCGATCTGTACTAGGAACCACTTGTCAATCTTGGTGATGTCAAACACCTCGTCCACACTCCAGCCCGCAGCAAACGCGTCACCGACGTACCAGATGCGGTCCGGGCCGGGCTCGCCCAGCTCTTTTTCGAGCAATTCGCGGTCTTGCGTCTTCTCGTTCATGCCATCCACACCGACTTCGAGGCCGCGCAGGGCTTTCTGGAACGATTCCTGGAAGGTGCGTCCCATGGCCATCACCTCACCGACCGACTTCATCTGCGTCGTCAGGCGGCTGTCGGCGGCCGGGAATTTCTCAAAGGCAAAACGCGGGATCTTGGTGACCACGTAGTCGATCGACGGCTCAAACGAGGCTGGCGTGGCGCCGCCAGTGATCTCGTTGCGCAACTCGTCGAGTGTGTAGCCCACCGCCAGCTTGGCCGCCACCTTGGCAATCGGGAAACCGGTGGCTTTGGAGGCCAATGCGGAGGAACGGCTCACGCGCGGGTTCATCTCGATGACGACCATGCGGCCGTCTTTTGGGTTGATCGAGAACTGCACGTTGGAGCCGCCAGTGTCCACACCAATCTCGCGCAGCACCGCGAGCGACGCGTTACGCAGGATCTGGTATTCCTTGTCGGTCAGCGTCTGCGCCGGAGCCACGGTGATCGAGTCACCGGTGTGCACGCCCATCGGGTCCAAATTCTCGATCGAGCAGACGATGATGCAGTTGTCCGCCTTGTCGCGCACCACTTCCATCTCGTACTCTTTCCAGCCGAGCAGGGATTCTTCAATCAGCAGTTCGTTGGTAGGCGAGGCTTCCAGGCCACGTTTGCAGATGACTTCAAATTCTTCGGGGTTGTAGGCAATGCCGCCGCCCGTGCCGCCGAGTGTGAAGCTGGGGCGAATCACCGTGGGGAAACCGACCGTTCGCTGCACATCCCAGGCCTCACTCATACTGTGGGCGATGCCAGAGCGGGCCGAACCCAGACCAATCTTGGTCATCGCGTCCTTGAACTTCAGGCGGTCTTCGGCCTTGTCGATGGCTTCCGGTGTGGCACCAATCAGCTCGACCGGTTTGCCAGTGGCGGCACCGGTGTATTTATCGAGCACGCCGTTGTGCCACAGATCCAGAGCGCAGTTCAGCGCGGTCTGGCCACCCATGGTGGGCAGGATCGCGTCCGGTCGCTCTTTGGCGATGATTTTTTCGACCGTCTGCCAGGTGATCGGCTCGATGTAGGTCACGTCCGCCGTGGCCGGGTCGGTCATGATGGTGGCCGGGTTGCTGTTGATCAGGATGACCTTGTAGCCCTCTTCGCGCAGCGCCTTGCAGGCCTGCACGCCGGAGTAGTCAAACTCGCAGGCCTGGCCGATGATGATCGGACCCGCACCAATGATCAGGATGCTTTGGATGTCAGTACGTTTTGCCATAATTTTCTATTCAAACTGCCTCTAGCCCAATGGTTAAAAGGGTTGACAGCTCCTATTTTTATATCAATTTAATTGAGACTGGCGGTCGCCAGCTTGCTACCAAACCAGACAAACAAAGCCCCCACCAGACTCGACAGGCCAGACGACAGGCGCTTGCGCTGCCGAAAAGTCTGTGCCAGGCGGGCACCGGCAAAAATCAGCGCCGTCAGGTAAGCGGCGCTGAAACTCATCAGGATGGCGCTCAAAATCAGGAACGGCACCTCAGGCTGGGCGTACGTGGGGTCAATGAACTGCACAAAAAATGAGAGCAAAAACAAAATCGCCTTCGGGTTGAGCAGGCTGATGACCAGCGCCCGACGAAACGGCTGCTGCAGATGGGCTGCGGTGGCCGCCGTGGCAGGCGCAGAGGCTGAGACCGTGGCCTGCACCACGTCCTTGTTTGCCCGCAACCCTTTGAGCGCACCCCACATCAGGTTCAGCCCGACCCAGAACAGGTAGGCCGCACCAGCGTACTTGACCACCAAGAACAGCGCCGGGTGGGTGCGCAGTAAACTGGCCGCACCCAGTGCGGTACAGATCAATAACACCGTGTCACCGACAAACACACCCAAGGCCCCCTGGTAACCGGCACGCACGCCGCGCGCGGTGGCCACCGACAACACATACAGCGAGTTAGGCCCAGGCAGCAGGATGATGCCAAACGCCCCCACCACGTAGGTCCACAGGTCGGTGACGCCGTAGAAACTCACGCCTGCGCCTCCATTGACGCGATGAAGCGGTCAAACAGGTAACCAATGTCATGCGGGCCGGGTGAGGCCTCCGGGTGACCCTGGAAACAGAACGCCGGTTTGTCGGTGCGCGCCAGGCCTTGCAAAGTGCCGTCGAACAGACTCACATGGGTGGCACGCAGGTTGGCCGGCAGCGTTTTCTCATCCACAGCAAAACCGTGGTTCTGGCTGGTGATCGAGACACGGCCGCTGTCCAGATCCTTCACCGGATGGTTGGCACCGTGGTGGCCAAACTTCATCTTGAAGGTTTTGGCACCACTGGCCAGCGCCATGATCTGGTGGCCCAGGCAGATGCCGAAAGTGGGGATACCAGATTCGATCAGCTCGGCGGCAGCGGTGATCGCGTAGTCACAGGGTTCCGGGTCACCCGGGCCGTTGCTCAGGAAGATGCCATCAGGCTGGTGTTTGAGCACATCCGCCGCAGAGGTCTGCGCGGGCACCACGGTGACTTTGCAGCCGCGCTGGGCCAGCATACGCAGGATGTTTTTCTTGACACCAAAGTCATAAGCCACCACATGGAAACGCGGCTCGGTCAACGTGCCATAACCCGGGGTGTTGCCCAGGGCCGGGTTGAACAGCTGCCACTCGGTTTCATTCCAATCGTAAGAAGTGGTGCTCGACACCACTTTGGCCAAGTCGGCTCCGGCCATGCTGGGTGCAGATTTGGCCAGTGCCACGGCTTTCTCAATCACGGCCGGGGTGACCGTTTCACCGGCAGCCAGCGCGAGGATGCAGCCGTTTTGCGCGCCCTGGGTGCGCAGTTGACGCGTGAGCTGGCGGGTGTCGATGTTGGCAATGGCGACCGTGCCTTCAGCCACCAGATATTCACTGAGTGTCTGGGTGGAACGGAAGTTGGACGCCAGCAGCGGCAGGTCCTTGATGATCAGGCCCGCTGCGTGGACCTTGTTGGCCTCCACGTCCTGCCGGTTGACACCATAGTTGCCGATGTGGGGGTAGGTCAGCGTGACGATTTGCTGGCAGTAGCTCGGGTCAGTCAGGATTTCCTGGTAACCGGTCATGGAGGTGTTGAACACCACCTCGCCTACGGTGGCGCCAGTGGCACCAATGGCATGACCGACATAGACCGTGCCGTCTGCGAGCGCCAGGATGGCGGGTGGGGTATTTCCCTTGAGAGACAAAAGCACTGGGTTCTCCGAAAGTGTTGCGGGTACGCCCATACACACTCAAGAGTGACCTCCTGGCTTGCTTTTGGTAGGGTTGGGGCTTGTGTGTCTGGGAACGTACTTGGGTGCGAAAAAGCCCCCAAGTATAGCCGAGAGCGCCTGTCACCCCCCTGCAGGACAGGGGCTTTATCAGGGTTTACCCGAGCTGCGCGGTGGCGCTGGCGTGCAGGCAAATCGCGGCTGCTGTGGCCACATTCAGCGACTCTTCACCACCGGGCTGGGCAATGCGCACATGCTGGTTGGCACGTGCTTCGAGTTCCGCGCAGATGCCCTGTCCTTCATGTCCCATCGCCCAGACACAGGGCATGGGCAACGCGCGTTGTTGCAGCAACTGGTGCAAAAAATCACCGCGGTGAGAACTGGTCACCAGCAGCGGCAGATTGAGCTGATCAAGCGCCGTCAGTTCGGCACTTTCCAACAGGTGCAGACCCCAATGGGCGCCCATGCCAGCACGCAAAACCTTGGGACTCCATAGCGCGGCCGTACCTTTGAGCGCGATGATCTGCTTGAAACCAAAGGCCGAGGCACTGCGCAGAATCGCGCCCACGTTGCCCGCATCCTGCACCCGGTCCAGAACCACCGAGGCCACTTGGGTCTGAACCAACGCAGCGGTCGGCAGATCAAACACAAAGCCCATGCGTGCGGGCGACTCCAGCGCGCTCAGGCTGTCATACAAGGCATCTGGGATAACTATGTTTTTTGCAGCAGCCTGCCCATATTTATCAAGGGCTAAGGGCCAAAAAGACTCTGAAAAGATGCCGATTTGCGGACGCACACCCCGCAGCAGCGCGGCACGCACCAGGTGGTCCCCTTCGGCCCAGAAACGACCGAACTTGCGGTAATCGGTGCTGCCGTGCGCCAGGCGCTTGACTTCCTTGAGCAAAGGGTTGTCGCGTGAGCTCATCAGCAAAGGGGGATTCGAAGAAGTCATCACAACAAAGCATCCGTGGCCAAGGGTTCAAGCGGATCAAGATGGCGGCGGTGGGCCACCCGCACGTCGAGACGCCCTGCCCCAGCGTCCAACACCTCACGCACCGGAGCAAAACTCTTGCGGTGTAAGGGGCAGGCACCGTGGGTTTGCAAGGCTGCCAGGTGCTGCGCCGTGCCATAGCCTTTGTGTTGGGCAAAACCGTAAGCCGGGTAACGAATCTCTACCTCGTCACACCAGCGGTCACGTGTCACCTTGGCCAGAATCGAGGCCGCCGAAATCGCGGCAATCAGCGCGTCACCCTTGACGATGGCTTCACAACGCATCGGCAGCACCGGCAGGCGGTTGCCATCGACCAACACCAGTTTGGGTGGCAGACGCAAGCCCAGCACCGCGCGGCGCATGGCCAGCAGCGTGGCCTGCAGGATGTTGAGCTGGTCGATCTCTTCCACTGTGGCCTGGGCCACGGCAAAACACAGGGCCTTGGCACGAATCTCATCAAACAGCTGGTCTCGTTTGAGTGCGGTGAGTTGTTTGGAGTCGGCCAGCCCGGTGATTGGATGTTGATCGTCCAAAATCACGGCGGCGGCCATCACTGGCCCAGCCAGAGGACCACGACCCGCCTCGTCCACCCCGGCGACCAGCCCCTGCGCTTCCCACTGCAGAGCAACTTGTTGCATGCTGTCCTGCGCAGCGCGACGCGGTCTGGGTTTAGAGGATGCTGGCGATGGCATGGGCGGCAAGCGTGGGTGTGTCGCGCTGCAACTCGGCATGCAGCGCGCTAAAGCGGTTTTCAAGGCGCTGGATTGTCTCAGGCGCATGGGCTACGGCGTCCAGCCAGGTCAAAACTTCTTTGGCCAAGGCCTGCGGTGTGGTGTCGTCCTGCAGCAACTCAGGCACCACAAACTCGCGACACAGGATGTTGGGCAGTCCGACCCAAGGCTGCAACTTCTTGCGCCGCATGATCTGCCAGGACAGCGCCCCCATGCGATAAGCAATCACCATCGGGCGCTTGAACAAGGCCGCTTCCAGCGTGGCGGTGCCGCTGGCGATCAAGGTGACATCACAGGCGGCCAACACCGCGTGAGACTGCCCTCGCACCACTTTCAAGGCCTGGCCCAACCCACTGGCCGCTGCGGCGGCTTCGATGCGTTGTTGCAAGGCGGGTATCGCAGGCACTACAAATTGTGTAGCTGGTTGCGCTTTTTTAATAAGGACTGCAGCCTGAAAGAACACATCCACCAGATGGCGCACTTCGGACTCACGGCTGCCCGGCAGAATCGCCACCACCCTGCCCTCAGCTGCCAGCCCGAGCTTGGCGCGGGCTTGCGCACGATCTGGCTGCATCGGAATCACCTGGGCCAGCGGATGGCCGACATAGGTGGCGGCGATACCGTGGCTGGCCAGCAATTCAGGCTCGAACGGGAAAATGCACAAGACGTGGTCAACGCTGCGTTTGATCTTTTCCAGCCGCTCAGGCCGCCAGGCCCAAACTGAGGGGCAGACAAAATGCACCGTCTTGATGCCTTGTGCGCGCAGGTCAGCCTCCAGGTCCAGATTGAAATCGGGGGCGTCGACACCGATGAACACATCCGGCGGCTGGGCCAGCAGACGCTGTTTGAGCTGTTTGCGGATGCCAACGATCTCGCGGTACCGGCGCAACACCTCCCAGCCAAAACCGTGCACCGACAGTTTGTCGTGTGGCCACCAGGCCTCAAACCCACGCTGCGCCATCTGCGGGCCACCAATACCCATGCTGTGTAAATCGGGCCAACGCGCGCGCAGGCCGTCCAGCAACAAACCCGCCAGCAGGTCGCCAGAGGTTTCACCCGCCACCAGCGCCGCGTTGTTCATGAACGGAGCTGCCTGGCTAGCGCACAATGCCGCGCTGGGGTGACGATTGCTTCAAAAATGACAGCATCATCTCCACGTCTGACAAGGCCTCAGGGTGGTTTTCACTTAAACCGGTGATACGCTCCATGGCCACCTGCAAGGTCAGGTCGTCACGGTACAGCGCCTTGTGCATGGCTTTGACGGCCGAGATGCGATCCGGCGAGAAACCACGGCGGCGCAGACCTTCAAAGTTCATCGAACGCGCCGCAGCGGGTTGGCCCTGGCACATCACAAACGGTGGTAGGTCAGCAAACAGCAGAGTGCACATCGCGGTCATGCTGTGGGCACCGATGCGCACAAACTGGTGCACCACGGTGAAACCACCAAAAATAGCCCAGTCACCGACATGCACATGGCCAGCCAACTGGGTGTTGTTGGCAAAAATCGTGTTGTTGCCCACCTGACAGTCGTGGGCCAGGTGCACATAAGCCATCAGCCAGTTGTCGTCGCCGACGCGGGTCACACCCAGATCACCGGGCGAGCCGATGTTGAAAGTGCAAAACTCGCGGATGGTATTGCGGTCACCAATGACCAGCTCACAGGGCTCACCCGCGTACTTCTTGTCCTGCGGAATTGCGCCAAGCGAGGCGAACTGGAAGATGCGGTTGTCGCGCCCGATGGTGGTGTGGCCTTCGATCACCACATGCGGGCCCACCGTGGTGCCCGCAGCGATCTTGACATGGGGTCCGATGACGCTGTAAGGCCCGACACTGACCGAGCTGTCAAGCTCGGCCGCCGAGTCCACAATGGCGGTGGCGTGGATGGTGGTCATGGTGTTGTCTTCAGCTCACTTTGCGCATGGCGCAGGTCAACTCGGCTTCAACCGCCAGGTTGCCATCCACTTCCGCGCGGGCTTTGAATTTGAAAATACCGGCTTTCATGCGCAGCAGTTCCACCGACAGGATCAGCTGGTCACCCGGCTCCACCGGCTGTTTAAAACGTGCGCCGTCGATGCCGGCGAAGTAGTAGACCATGTCGTCGGTGGGCGAGGTGTCCAGCGCATCAAAGGCCAGCAAAGCGGCGGCCTGCGCCAGAGCTTCAAGCATCAGCACACCTGGCATCACCGGACGGTGTGGGAAATGGCCTTCAAAAAAGGGTTCGTTGATGGTGACATTTTTCAGGGCCTTGATGGTTTTGCCCTTGTCGATCTCGAGCACGCGGTCCACCAGCAAAAACGGGTATCGGTGGGGCAACTGCTTGAGAATTTGATGGATATCCATGAATCTGACCTTGTTTACAAATTGGAAGAAGGGTTGGGAGCCAGCACCTTGACCTGGGCTTCCAGCGCACGGATGCGCTCGCGCAGGCTGGCCAGCTGTTTGACTGACGCGGCGTTTTTTTCCCACGCGGCGTTGTCGTCAATCGGGAACATGCCAGTGTAATGACCCGGCTTGTGAATCGAGCGGGTCGCCACCGACGCCGCCGAGATATGGACCCCATCAGCCAGTGTCAGATGGCCGAGCACCACCGCGCCACCACCCACGGTGCAATGCGCACCAATGTGGGCACTGCCCGCCACACCGGCACAACCCGCCATGGCGGTGTGCTGGCCAACAACCACGTTGTGGCCAATCTGGACCAGGTTGTCAAGCTTGACGCCGTCTTCAATCACCGTATCCGCCAGCGCTCCGCGGTCAATGCAGGTGTTGGCACCGATTTCAACATCGTTGCCAATACGCACGTTGCCGAGTTGTTCAATCTTGACCCAGGTACCGTTGTCAGGTGCAAAACCAAAACCATCGGCACCAATCACTACACCAGGGTGCAGCAGGCAGCGTTCACCAATGTGACAGTTCTCGCTGATGGTCACTCGAGACTTCAAGACGGTATCTGCACCAATACTGGCCCCGGCTTCCACCACACACAAGGCACCAATCTGTGCACTGGGGTGAATGATGGCCTCTGGGTCGATCACCGCAGACG
Organism: Rhodoferax fermentans; assembly: GCF_002017865.1. Lineage (NCBI taxonomy): Bacteria > Pseudomonadati > Pseudomonadota > Betaproteobacteria > Burkholderiales > Comamonadaceae > Rhodoferax > Rhodoferax fermentans. The sequence continues at coordinate 204,589 of NZ_MTJN01000002.1, forward strand.
GGTGGATCAAAGGTGCTTCCCGCCGCGGCAGGCTGGCCTTCCAGAGCTGAGTGGCACGGGCGAAATACAGATACGGGTTGTCTGTGACGATGCAGTCACCCCGTGCCTGCGCCTGGGCCTGCATCTGCGGACCCACAATGACACACCCCGCCTTGGAGACAGCGAGTTGTTGCTGGTATTTGGGATGACTGAGAAAACTCAACTGCGCTGGCTGCGCAGTTTCCAGCGGCGCCAGGCCTTCGATCAAGCGATCAACATCTCCGAACAGCAGACCACCCAGTGCCTCAACGAGGGTTCCCGCACGCAAAGCCACCTGCGGCCAACCTTTCGCTCGGTTACTTGGCAGGCGTGACGGCGTTGAGCGCCTTGATGACCTTGTCGGTCATGTCGATCTTGGGGTTCACGTAGACCGCGTCCTGGAAAATGATGTCGTATTTTTCAGCGGCAGCGATGTCCTTGATGGCCTTGTTGGCGCGTGCAATCACCTGCTGCAGCTCCTCGTTTTTGCGGGCGTTCAGGTCTTCCTGGAACTCACGGCGTTTCCGCTGGAAGTCCCGGTCTTGCTCAAGCAGCTGTTTCTGGCGGGTGACCCGCTGCGCCTCTGGCAAAGTCGGTGCCTCACGCTCAAACTTGTCGGCAGAACTCTTGATGCTGGCACCCAGATCGGTCAACTCTTTTTCACGCTTGGAAAATTCCTGCTCCAACTTGGTCTGGGCCGCTTTGGCTGTGGCTGCCTCCTTGAGCACCCGGTCGGTGCTGACAAAACCAATCTTGACTTCCTCAGCCTGCACCGAAGCCAAACACAAACCACCTACCAGCACCAAGGCCAGCTGACGTACATATTGATTCATTAGAAACTCGTTCCGATCTGAAATTGCATACTCTGGATTTTATCGCCATCGTACTTCTTCAAAGGTTTGGCAAAGGCCAGACGCAAGGGACCGACTGGGGAAATCCAGCTGATACCTACACCCGTCGAGGCACGCAAGGCGCTGGCGTTCTCATTGATCGCCAGTCCTCCATTGTTGCCACTGACCATACCGGCATCGACAAAACCGTACATGCGCAGTGAACGGTCATTGCCAGCACCGGGGAACGGTGTCAGCAACTCCAGGTTCACATTCATCTTGCGGTTGCCACCGATGTGGGTGTCACTGACATCCCTTGGCCCCAAGCTACCCGACTCAAAGCCTCGCACCGATCCCAAACCACCACCATAAAAGTTCTTGAACACCGGGTAAGAGCGCTCACCCATCACTTTGCCTAAACCCACTTCAACATTGAATGCTGCCGTGTACTGCTTGCTCAGAGGAAGATATTGTTGGAACTGGTACGTGGTGCGCAGGTAACGGGCATCACCGGCAAACGACCACTCGGCATTGGCTTTCTGGTAGCGACCCTTGGTCGGCGCCAAGGCACTGTCACGGCTGTCACGGGCCCAGCCCGCAGTGAACGGGATGGCTGAACTGGAATACCCATATTCATCACCATAGGCTTTGTAAGAGGTGGGCAACAGCGTCCCTGGTTGAATGGTGGTTTTCTCAATGCCAGCGCCAAAATACACGGTGTCAATTTCAGTGAAGGGCACACCAAAACGGATCGACCCACCCGAGGTGATCAACTTGTAGTAGTCCTCATCTTCGTAGGGACTGCTGGTTTTGCGATACACGTCAATGGTTCTGGAGACACCGTCTTCGGTGAAATACGGGTCGGTGGTGCTCACCACCAAGACCCGATTGGTTTTGCTGGTGTTGATCTTGAGACCCAGGGAGTTGCCGGAGCCAAACGCATTTTCCTGGGACAGCCCAAAGGACAAGCCAAGACCGTCACCACTGGAAAAACCAGCACCCAAACTCAGACTGCCCGTGGGCTTTTCGACCACGTTGAGCGTCAGATCCACCTGGTCTGGCGCCCCCGCCACTTCCTGGGTTTCCACCGCCACATCCGAAAAATAACCCAAACGGTCGACACGGTCACGAGACAGGCGGATCTTGTCGCCGTTGTACCAAGACGACTCCAGCTGACGGAACTCGCGCCGCACGACCACATCGCGGGTGCGGGTGTTGCCCGCCACATTGATATGGCGCACATAAGCGCGCCGCGACGGATTGGCCTGCAAGGTCAAGGTCACCAAGTTGTTGGCCCGATCAATCTCAGGTACCGCATCCACCCGGGCAAAAGCGTAACCAAAGTTGCCAAAATAGTCTGTGAAGGCCTTGCTGGTTTTGGCCACTTCATCAGCGTTGTAGGCCTGGCCAGGGCGAATCGACACCAGAGACTTGAACTCGTCATCCTTGCCAAGGTAATTGCCTGCCAGCTTGACACCGCTGACCACAAAGCGCTCACCTTCGGTGATGTTGATGGTGATGCCGATGTCGGTCTTGTTGGGGTCAATCGCCACCTGCGTCGAGTCGACCTTGAATTCCAGGTAACCACGCGCCAAATAATATGAACGCAGCGTCTCGATGTCCGCATTCAACTTGGCACGCGAATAGCGGTTGGACTTGGTGTACCAGCTCATCCAGCCACCGGTATCCAGGTCAAACAGGTCGCGCAAAGTGGATTCACTGAATACCTTGTTGCCCACAATGTGAATCTCGCTGATCTTGGCGGGTTCACCTTCGCTCACGGTGAAGGTCAGGTTGACCCGGTTACGTTCAATCGGCGTCACCGTGGTCACCACCTGGGCCGCGTAGAGGCTGCGGTTGATGTACTGGCGTTTGAGTTCTTGCTCAGCGCGGTCAAGTTGTGCCTTGTCGAAGGGGCGACCGTCGGCCAGACCCACATCACGCAGCGACTTGATCAGCACTTCCTTGTCAAATTCCTTGGTGCCAACGAATTCCACCTCTGCCACGGTGGGTCGCTCTTCAACCACCACCACCAGCACATCACCGCTGATGTCAATGCGCACATCCTTGAACAAACCCAAGGCAAACAGGGCACGAATCGCTGCGGAGCCTTTGTCATCGTTGTAGGTGTCACCCACCTGCACTGGCATGGACACAAACACAGTGCCCGGCTCAACACGCTGCAAACCTTCAATACGGATATCACGGACAGTGAAGGGGTCAACAGCCCAAGCCGATGGAGCGGCCATTACCAAAGCGGCCACCGCAGCGAGTGCGTTCAGGCGAAAACGATTGAGTTGCATGGTGAAAATGAAGAAATGTAGGTTGTGCAAACAGCACAACAAGAGTTAACCGAGCAAGCGGGAGAGATCGTTAAAAAGGGCGATAGACATCATCAGGATCAAAAGCGCAATGCCTCCTTGTTGCAGACGTTCCATCCAGCGTTCGGACACCGGCTTACCTGTAGCGCCCTCCCAAAGATAATACATCAGGTGCCCACCGTCGAGCACCGGCAGCGGCAACAGGTTCAGCACCCCCAGACTGACGCTGACCAGCGCCAGAAACGTCAGGTATTGGATCACACCCATGCCAGCCGATTTGCCAGCATAGTCGGCAATCGTCAGCGGACCACTGATGTTTTTGATGGACGCCTGCCCCACCAACATCTTGCCCATCATCTTCAGCGTCAACACCGAAATGTCCCAGGTCTGGGTCACGCCGCGCCAAAGCCCATCCAGCGGCCCATAACTCACCGTGACCATGGCTGGTCGCGAACCTACGAAGCCACCGATGCGCCCAATCGTTTGACCGCCATCAAGCACCGTTTTTGGGGTCACGCTCAACTCCAGCAACTGGTCCCCACGCAGCACCTTCCAACGCTGGGTCTTGGCCTGCCCCTGGCTGGCGGAGTTGCGAATGACACTGCGCAGTTGTTGTCCATCGATGATGGGCTGGCCATCCACCGACTGCACCTCATCACCCTCACGCAAACCTGCCAGCGCCGCTGCACCGTCAGCCTGCAGTTCACCCATGGTTGGGCGGGTCAGGGGCATGGCAATGCCTATGCTTCTGAACAACTCGGCATCCACCTGGCTGCTCTCAAGTGTGGACAAGGGCAACTGCAGCTCGCGTTCGGTGTTGCTGGACCCGGCCACCACCAAACTGACATCTTCACCATCCATCGCGCCACGTGTTAATGCCCAGCGAACGTCCTCAAACGACTCCACCTGCGTCAGTTCTGCCCCCGTGGCCCCCATGCGAAGGACACGCTCCCCGCCCACCAAGCCCGCTTTGGCGGCCAGAGAAGCGGCCGGGGGCGGACTCAGAATGGCTTCGGGCAAAAGCACACCCATCCAGTTGACCAGCGCGTACAACAACACCGCCAGCAGCAAATTGGCAGCCGGGCCCGCCGCAACAATCGCGGCCCGACGGCGCAAGGACTGGGTGTTGAAGGCCATGTGTTTCAGCGCAGGCTCTACCGGGCCTTCGCGCTCATCGAGCATCTTGACAAAACCACCCACTGGAAACAGTGCCAACACGAATTCAGTGGACGTTGGTGTGGCTTGCCAACGCAACAGCGGCTTGCCAAAACCGATGGAGAACCGCAGCACCTTGACACCACAGGCCACCGCCATCCGGTAATGACCGTACTCATGGATCGCAATCAGCAGCGCAATCGCCACCAGAAAGGCGGGAAGGGTCAACATACGAAAGTGGTTGGCTGGCGGTCAGCGGCCAATGCGTTGCACCACGGACTCTGCCGCACTGCGCGACAAAGCATCCAGCGCCAACAAGTCGTCCAGCGAACGAGGTGGACTCGGAAGCACTGCAGCCAAAGTATCCAAGTTGACCGCATGGATCTGATCAAAACGGATGTTTCCCTCCAGAAAGGCGGCCACAGCCACTTCGTTGGCAGCATTTAACACCGCCGTGCTGCCCGGTGCTGCGTCCAGCACGGACCAGGCCAGTTTTAGCCCGGGGAAACGTTCTGCATGTCCATAGGAGTCAATCGACTCAAAGCTCATGTCCGCCATGCGGCTGAAGTCCAGCGCCGTGGCGCCCGAGGTCACGCGGTCCGGCCAGGACAACCCGTAGGCAATTGGCACTTTCATGTCGGGGGTGCCAAGCTGGGCGATGACAGAGTTGTCGCGGTACTGCACCATCGAGTGAATCACGCTTTGCGGGTGGATCACCACCTCGATTTGTGCAGGCCGCACACCAAACAGGTACTTGGCTTCGATCACCTCCAGCGCCTTGTTCATCATCGTAGCCGAGTCGACCGAGATCTTGCGCCCCATCACCCAGTTCGGGTGGGCGCAGGCCTGATCGGGCGTGATGCTGACAAACTCGGCAGGGTCGCGGCGGCGAAACGGCCCACCCGAGGCGGTCAGGATGATCTTGTTGATCTGGCTGGCCCACATGCTGGCGTCGTCCGGCAGCGACTGAAAGACCGCCGAATGCTCACTGTCGATCGGCAACAGCTTGGCGCCACCGTCCGCCACGGCTGCCAGAAAATAGTCGCCCCCCACCACCAGCGCTTCTTTGTTGGCCAGCAGCAAACGTTTACCCGCGCGTGCGGCGGCCAGGCAAGAGGCCAGACCGGCGGCACCCACAATGGCCGCCATGACGGTGTCCACTTGGTCATGCTCCGCTATCTCTTCAATAGCTTTAGGCCCATATAGGACGCGGGTTAAAAGTGCATTTTCCTTACATTTCCGCTCAAGAACCTTGCCATGCTCCACACTGGCCATGACCGCAAACACCGGCTTGAACTGCGCACATTGCGCCAACATCTTGTCAACCTGGGTTGATGCGCTCAGGGCAAACACCTCAAAACGCTCGGGATGCAGTGCGATGACTTCCAGCGTGCTGACACCAATCGACCCAGTGGAGCCCAGAATCGCCACACGTTGTTTAGTCAGTCCAGTTTGTTCTGTCATGAAGTTTCTCAGAAAGATACCAACATCATGGCCAGTGGCAGCGTGGGCAGCAACGCATCAACCCGGTCCAGCACACCACCATGTCCAGGCAACAGGGCGCTGCTATCCTTCACGCCAGCGCTGCGCTTCACGAGCGACTCGACCAGATCACCCACCACACTCATGGCCGCCATAAACACCACAGCCACCACCATGAAACCCCAACCCCGCTCACCCAACAGGGTGTAAAAACTCGGTGAGGCGCCGCCGTTGGCCAGATCTGCATAACGCCAGACACAAGCCATCAAAATTACCCCGACCATCCCCCCCCAGACACCTTCCCAACTTTTGCCAGGACTGATGGAGACCGCCAGCTTGCGGCGGGTGAAACGCCCACCCAGGGCTCGCCCAGAAAAATACGCGCCAATGTCCGCCATCCAGACCAGGGCCAGCACCGACAACAGAAAATTGATACCCAACAAACGCGCCTGTACCACAGCCAGCCAGGTCAGGCACAGGGCGAGCAAGCCCAGAACCAGGCGCACCGGACGCGCCACCCGGGACCACGCCGGAACGCCCGCCTTGAGCATCCAAGCCCCGGCCAGCACCCAGACCGTCCCCGTCAACAACCAGACACGTGGCCAAGCATCCACCAACACGCCTGTCCACCACATCCCGAGACAGGCCAACACACACAGCCCACCAGCCACCAGCGACAAGGACATGCTCAAGCCATTCATGCGTGCCCATTCCCAGCCAGCTGCTGCAATGAACACCGCCGCAATCAGAAAAAAAGGTTCAGGTTGTGTGTAAAAGAGTGCTGGTAACAGCACCATCAACAGCACCAGGGCAGTCAGTACCCGTTGTTTGAGCATGGCAGACTAGCGCTCGCCCGTCGAGGCGGGCTCACCGTCGAGCTGGTCCGAGGTCATGCCAAAGCGCCGCTCACGCTGGGCGAACGAGGTGATGGCTTGGTCGAGAGCAGCCTCGTCAAAATCAGGCCACAACACATCGGTGAAAAAGAACTCGGAATAAGCGCCTTGCCAGAGCAGGAAGTTGCTCATGCGATGTTCACCACCGGTGCGGATCAACAGATCGGGGTCGGGCACATGCGCCAGCGCCATGGCACTGTTCAAGTTGTCCTCGTTGAGGGGCAAACCCTGCTCGGCCACCTTTCGCGCCGCCTGGGCAATGTCCCAACGACCGCCGTAATTAAAACAGGCATTGAGGATCAATCGGGAATTACCCGCTGTGGCAGCCTCACCCTCTTCCATGCTGCGCAACACCCGAGGAGACAGGCCGCGACGGTCACCTACAAAACGCAGTTGAACACCCGCTGCCTTAAGTTGGTTCACCTCACGCATCAGCGCCATGGCAAACAGGTCCATCAGACCCGACACCTCTTCCGTGGGGCGTTTCCAGTTCTCCGATGAGAAAGCAAACACCGTGAGTACCCGAACACCCCTGGCATCACAGGCTTTGGCACAACGCTTGAGAGATTCAACACCTTGCCGATGTCCGGCAATACGCGGCAAAAACCGCTTGTTCGCCCAACGTCCATTGCCATCCATCACGATGGCAATGTGGTGAGGCACCTGCTCGTAGGCCATGGCCGGTCAGACCGCCATGATGTCTTGTTCTTTGCTTGCCACCAACTGATCAATGACCACAATGTGTTTGTCGGTCACTTTTTGAATATCAGCCTCGCAGCGCTTTTGCTCATCCTCTGAGGCCAGCTTGTCCTTCACCAACTTTTTCACCGCCTCATTGGCGTCACGGCGCAGATTGCGCACCGCGATTTTGGCGGTTTCACCTTCGCCCCGAACCACTTTGGTGAGCTCCTTGCGGCGCTCTTCCGACATGGCAGGCATCGGCACACGAATCAAATCACCCATGGACGACGGGTTCAAACCCAAGTCACTGTCACGAATAGCTTTTTCGATCTTGGCACCCAAGCCCTTTTCCCAAGGCTGCACACTCAGTGTGCGGGAGTCGAGCAAGGACACGTTGGCCACCTGAGTGATAGGCACCATTGCGCCGTAGTAATCCACATGCACCGTGTCCAGAATGGCCGGATTCACTCGCCCCGTACGAATCTTGGTCAAGTTGTGTTGAAACGCAGCAATGGACTGATCCATCTTGGCTTCGGCAGTCCGCTTCACATCTGCAATTGGCATCTTCTACTCCTCACTCCACAGTCATGATTTCAGCAAAAGCGAATTGTCGCTCGCTTATGCGTACACCAGGGTACCTTCGTCTTCACCCAGAACCACCCGTTTGAGCGCACCATTCTTGAAAATCGAAAAGACCTTGATGGGTAACTTCTGGTCTCGGCACAAAGCAAAAGCCGTGGCATCCATGATGCCCAGGTTTTGCGAGATCGCATCATCAAAAGATATTTTGCTGTAACGCGTTGCTGTTGGATCCTTCTTAGGATCAGCCGAATAAACACCATCCACCTTGGTCGCTTTGAGCACAATTTGCGCCCCAATTTCCGCACCACGCAATGCCGCAGCCGTGTCGGTGGTGAAAAAAGGATTGCCCGTACCGGCCGCAAAAATGACCACTTTACCTTCTTCGAGGTATTGCAAGGCCTTGGGGCGGACATAAGGCTCAACCACCTGCTCAATGGCAATGGCCGACATCACCCGAGCCGTCAACCCAGCCTTGTTCATAGTGTCACCCAGGGCCAGCGAGTTCATGACCGTGGCCAACATACCCATGTAGTCAGCAGTCGCCCGATCCATCCCAACCGAGCCACCAGCCACACCTCGGAAAATGTTGCCTCCACCGATCACCACGGCCACCTCGACTCCCAGGCGAGTTACCTCCACAATCTCATCCACCATACGCACGATGGTGTTGCGGTTGATACCAAACTGGTCATCTCCCATGAGTGCCTCACCTGACAACTTGAGCAAGATGCGCTTGTAAGCAGGTTTAGCAGTTGTCATGAGACGCTCCTTTGAGACAAAATTGATGGGTAAAACGACCTGGGTGACGGGAAGAAGCAATCAATCAGGCAGCTTGCTTGGCAGCAGCAACCTGGGCAGCCACTTCAGCAGCAAAATCATCCACCTTCTTCTCAATGCCTTCGCCAACAACGTACAAGGTGAAGGATTTCACCTGTGTCGCCGCAGCCTTGAGCATTTGCTCCACACTTTGCTTGTCGTTTTTGACAAACGGCTGGTTGAACAAAGAAACTTCCTTGAGATACTTCTGCACACCACCTTCGATGCGCTTGGCCACAATTTCAGCAGACTGCACAGGTTTACCTGCGGCAGTAGCCACAGCAGCGTCTTCAGCCGCTTTGGCAGCAGCCACAGAGCGCTCGCGCGCCACCAGATCGGCAGGCACATCGTCACTGGACAAAGCCACAGGCTTCATGGCAGCCACATGCATGGCCACATCTTTTGCAGCAGCTTCATCACCTTCGAACTCAACCACCACACCAATGCGGGTGCCGTGCAGGTAGGAAGCCAACTTGTTGCCAGCAGCGAAGCGCTTGAAACGGCGGAAACTCATGTTTTCGCCAATCTTGCCAATCAAACCCTTACGAACATCTTCCAAGGTGGGACCAAAACCTTCTTGAGCATAGGCGCAAGCACCCAGAGCTTCCAGGTCTGCAGGGTTGTTCTTGACAATCAGCAAAGCAGCAGCATTGGCCAAAGCCAAGAAACTGTCGTTTTTAGTGACAAAGTCGGTTTCGCAGTTAACTTCCAGCAAGGCCCCCACATCACCCTCTGCGGCGTAGGCCACAACCCCCTCAGCCGTCACACGGCTAGAGGCCTTGCCAGCCTTGCTACCCAGACGGACGCGTAAAATTTCTTCAGCCTTAGCCATGTCGCCTTCAGCCTCAGTCAGCGCGCGCTTGCACTCCATCATGGGCGCATCGGTCTTGCCACGCAGTTCAGCCACCATGCTTGCGGTAATTGCAGCCATTTGTATCTCCGGATTCAGTTCAGTCAGTTAAAAATCGAATTAAAAAAAAGGGGCACCCAAGCCCCCTTTTTTGGGGTCGCAAAAACCTCAGGCAGTCGCCTCGTTCACTTCCACAAATTCGTCAGCACTCTCAGCAGCCACAGCCTTGACCACATCATCGATCGCATTGGCACGCCCCTCAATGATGGCATCCGCAATACCACGCGCATACAGCGTGACAGCCTTGGACGAGTCATCATTGCCCGGGATCACGTAGTCAATACCTTCAGGCGAGTGGTTGGAATCCACCACGGCCACCAACGGAATACCCAGCTTCCTGGCCTCAGCAATAGCAATCTTGTGGTAACCCACATCAATGACAAAAATGGCATCAGGCAACACAGTCATATCCTGGATACCACCGATGTCTTTTTCAAGCTTTTCCAGCTCGCGAGCAAACATCAACTGCTCTTTCTTACTCATAGCATCCAAACCAGCTTCTTGCTGCATCTTCATGTCTTTGAGGCGCTTGATGGAGGTCTTGACCGTCTTGAAGTTGGTCAACATACCACCCAACCAACGCTGATCAACATAAGGCACACCAGCGCGTTGCGCCTCAAGAGCCACGGTTTCACGCGCTTGACGCTTGGTACCCACCATCAGCACCGTGCCGCGCTTAGCGGAGATCTGGCGCACAAACTTGGCAGCCTCCTGGAACATCGGGAGCGATTTTTCCAGGTTAATGATGTGAATTTTGTTGCGATGGCCAAAAATGAAGGGGGCCATCTTGGGATTCCAGAAGCGGGTTTGGTGACCAAAGTGGACGCCTGCTTCCAGCATGTCGCGCATAGTAACTGCCATATATAACTCCGAAGGTTAAGTCTAAAATCCAGCTCGTTTTGCATCAACCAAACATCTGTCTGCCTGGCCGCCACAACACCTTGATGAGGCTGGTTTGCGATTTGCTTTGCACTGCACCAGCATCTTGCCAGCACCATCTACAAAGCCTGTCGAGTATAGCATCGCCGACGCTGACGTCCTGGCGCCAGCGCGTGCCCGGGTTTACCCAGGCAACAAATACCCTAGACTATCGGCTTAACAGGCAATATTGAAAAGACGAGGCCGTACGACCCGATGCGCGAGTGCCAGAACATGCAGACCATGCCCCCGGATCTATCTCTGAAACTCGCCAACGCGGTTGACGGCATGCCTGCCTTCCCTAAAAGTGTCGAGAAAATCCTGCAGCTCACCCGTGATGTGAATTGCACACCCAAAGACATCGTGCAGGTGATTGACAAAGACCCAGTGGTCACTGTCAAGATCCTCAAGGTGGTCAATTCGGCTTATTACAGCCTGCCTCGGCAAATCACATCGGTGAACAATGCCGTGGTGTATCTGGGTTTCAACACCATCAAGAATCTGGCGCTGGCGATCGCAGCCATCGGCATGATGCCCAAACACAATGCGGCTGACTTTGATGTGGACCAGTACCTGCTTCACTCACTCTCCACGGCCGGCATCGCCAGAAAGCTGGCCTCCCAGATGGGTGATGCCGACCCGATGGACTGCTTCATTGGTGGCTTGTTGCATGACTTCGGCAAAGTGGTGTTTGCCCAGTTTTTGCCCGAAGAATTCCGTCAGGCCTTGCGTATGAGTCAGGCCAACAAGTCATCCCTGCACGAGGCGCTACGCCAAACGGTCGGAGTTGACCATGCACTGGTAGGCGCCATGTTGGTTGAGAAATGGCGCTTTGCGCCCGAGCTGATCCACACCATCTCCCACCAATACGAAGCCGACCAGGTCGATACCGGCCTGTTTGCCTGCGTTTTCACCGCCAACCAGATCAGCAAACAATTGGGGTTTGGATTTGGCGGCAACCCGTGTATTCACCCACTTCCTGAACAAGTGCAGCGTCGCATGGGCGGTACGCTGGAAGATGTGATTGCGGCGTCGGACGACTGGAGCACAGTCTTCGACGACGCCAAACTGTTTGCCACCTTATGACAGGCGCAGCATGAAAGTCAAATTTTGGGGTGTCCGGGGTTCGATTGCATCACCAGGGCCGGCCACCGTCAGGTACGGTGGCAATACCACCTGCATTGAGGTGCGCACTGACAACAACGAACTCATCATCCTGGATGCTGGCACCGGTATCTTCCCGCTGTCCCAATCCCTACTGACCGAGTTGCCAGTGACAGCCAACGTCTTGATCACCCATTCCCACTGGGATCACATCCAGGGGCTGCCTCTGTTTGTACCCAACTTCATCCCCGGCAACACCCTGCGCCTGCACGGTGCTTATGACCCGGTTACCGGCAAGGGAGTCGAACAGGTGATGTCGGTGCAACTGCAGTACAGCTACTTCCCGGTGCGTGAGGCGGAATTAAAAGCTCGCATTGAATACGTCACCCTCACGCCCAACGAGAGCATCCAAATTGGCTCAGCCACCATCACGCCCTTCATGATGAACCACCCGGTGATCGACTTTGGTTACCGTATCGAAGCCAATGGCAAGTCGGTTTTTTTCACCGGTGACCATGAACCCCCCCCCAATATTTACGAACCTCAGGACCCCGAGTTCTCCGAGTACCAGAGCTTTGTCGACGCCAAAACGGCCGACATCCTGCAGGCCATGGCGGGCGTCGATGTTCTGATCGCCGACAGCTCTTACACCCGCGCGGAATACCCGGCCAAAAAAGGCTGGGGGCACGGCACCTTTGACACCAGCATTGAGTACGCCAAACTGGCCGGGGCCAAGATGTTGTTTTGCACCCATCACGAACCGACTCGCAGTGACGACGCACTCGACCAAGTGTTTGAGCAGGTGTTGCTTGAACACCCGCGCCAAGCTGGAGACCCCATCTACCGACTGGCCAAAGAAGGCGATAGTTACGAGTTCTAGGCCGTGCAACTCATCACACCCAGCTTCCACCACCCGTTGCACGGGGTGGAACAAACACGACAACTGGAACACGCCCTTGCCCAGACCCTGCCCGCTCACACACTGATGCAGCGCGCAGGACTGACCGTGGCGCGTCTGGCCTTGGCCATCACACCCCACGCACAACGCATCTGGATCGCTTGCGGCCCTGGCAACAACGGTGGCGATGGCCTGGAAGCCGCCTGGCACCTGCAGCAATGGGGTAAACACTGTGTGGTGACCTGGCTCGGAGACGCAGGACACGCTCCCGCCGACTCAGCAGCAGCTCACCAAAAACTGACTGAAGCAGGCGTCTTGATCCAGACAAAGGCGCCCAGCGGCCACTTTGACCTGTGCATCGACGCCCTGCTCGGCATAGGCACGAGCCCGCGGGAACCCCAAGGCCCCATGGCCGACTGGATCCGGCTGATCAACGCCCAAGGCGGGCCGGTACTGTCCGTTGATCTCCCCTCCGGCCTACATGCCGACACCGGCCAAACCACCCGGCTGTCCGTGCAAGCCAGCCATACCTTGAGCCTGCTCACCCTGAAACCCGGCCTGTTCACGGCCCAGGGACGCGATACGGCGGGTGCGATCTGGTTCGATGCCTTGGGGGCCGAGACACACACACTGGGCACTGTAAAGCCCCTGGCCCGTCTGAATGCCCGCCCCTTGGTGCATACCCGACAACACGCCAGCCACAAAGGCAGTTATGGCGACGTGGCGGTGATTGGTGGTGCCGCCGGTATGACCGGCGCGGCCTTGCTGGCCGCCAGCGCGGCATTACATGCCGGCGCGGGCCGGGTATTTGTCGGGCTGCTGGATGACGACGCTTTGAAGGTGGATGCTCAACAGCCAGAGTTGATGTTTCGCTCGTTCAGGTCGCTCGACCTGTCCAGCATGACACTGGTGTGTGGCTGCGGCGGTGGACCGGTGATCCAGACCGTATTGCATAAGGTTTTGACCTCTCAATCCCCTGTCGTGATTGATGCAGATGCTCTTAATGAAATAGCAAAAGACAGCACACTGCAAGCCACTTTATCGGCACGCAGGGGGCAGAAATTGGCCACCGTCCTGACACCGCACCCGCTGGAAGCGGCCCGATTGCTGGCAATAAGCACACACCAGATTCAAGGGGACCGGCTGGCTGCTGCCCAGGCCATGGCTCAACGCTTTGGTTGCACGGTGGTGCTCAAAGGCTCCGGCACGGTGATCGCTTGCCCTGAGCAAACACCAGTCATCAACATCACTGGCAACGCCCGCCTGGCCAGTGCGGGTACGGGCGATGTCCTAGCGGGCATGGTGGGCGCACAACTGGCTGCGGGTCACACAGCCTTCGATGCGGCCTGCCGCGCGGTCTACCAGCATGGCCACTTGGCAGACACCTGGTCGCCAGAGCTGGCTCTGACAGCCAAACAACTTGCCAACGGTGGCCCAAGCTGCGGCTAAACCCCGTCTCCGGTTCACCACGGCGGTGGTGTCAGAAAAGCAGCATAGCCACTAAGCTGCTTTTTATATAGCAATCAGCCCTTTATACATAAGGGCTAGAGCAGCAATTATTGTGTAACGCTAGCAGCTGGCACAGGCACCAACACTTGAACCTTCAGGCGGTCTTTCAAGGCCGCGTAATAAGCTCGGGTTTCAGCAACATTCCACCACCGTGCGTACTGTTCACGGTCTTGTGCTGCGTTGGCTTGGCTGGCCACATCACGTGGCAACACCTTGTTGATGCGGGCCACGACATAACCATTTGCCCCCAAATCGACCCCCACCCAAGCAGGCAGCGTGGTGGTGTCTGCGGCCAAGGCTGCCGTCAAAAGCTGGGTTGGCAAATTCTGTGTCTGATCGCGCGACACCACCACGGACCCTGGCAATGACGCCTGGTCAGGTTCCTTTTTCCAGATGGCCAGCTTCTCCGCGCCCTCCTGGCGTGCAAGCTCAACGGCACGCGACTCCACAACACGTGCACGCACCATCGGCTTCACTTCTGCAAAAGCCAGTGTGCTCGCCGGGCTGTAGGCCACCACACGCCCTGACGCCATCTGATTGACCGCCGTTTCGACAGCTTCGGTATTGCGCTTGTTCTCCACACTGTCTGAAGCAAACAAAGCTGAGAGAAATTTTTCGCTGGCCAAGACACCCGTGGCACCGGCTGCTGGCTGGCGCTGCAGGTTGTCAGCCGTCTTGACTTCCAGACCCAGCTTCTCGGCCACGGGTTTGAGACTGTCGGACTGCTCGTACACCGTGTTGGTGAAAAGCTCCGCGAATTCAGCGAACTTACGTTGGGCTTGCTGGGTCTTGAGATCGCTCTCAAGACCTGGGCGCAACTCTTCAAAACTGCGCGGCTTGGGCGACTTGACATCGGTGAGTTTGATGATGTGGTAACCAAAATCAGACTCGACCAGGTCACTGATCTCGCCCTTTTTCATCGCAAAAGCAGCGTCCTCAAAGGGCTTGACCATGGCACCCCGTGCAAAGAAATCAAGATCTCCGCCCTTGCTGGCCGAACCGGTGTCCTGAGAGTTCTTTTTGGCGACATCTGCAAAGCTGTCAGGTGCAGCGCGAACAGCTTTGAGCAAAGCTTGTGCCTGAGCCTGGGCCTTTTGCCGATCAGCGGCCGGTGCATCCTTGGGCGCACTGATCAGGATGTGGCTGGCCCGGCGCTCCTCCACACCGCTCAGACGCGCGACATTTTGCTCATAGTAGGCGCGCACATCCGCCTCAGCGAGCTTGATGCCCTTTTTGACCGAATCCATATCCAGGACAACGTACTCGACCTTGGCATGTTCAGGCGACTTGAACAAGGCCTGATTGGCTTGGTAAAAGCTCTCCAGGTCAGCGTCAGACGGATTCACACGGGCGGCATAGTCCTTGGCCAGGAAATTGGCCACCTGAACTTCACGCTTCTCAAAAAAAGCACTCAAAGCCACATCCGCTGGCGCTGCAGCCACAAAACCAGATCGGCCAATGCCGGCTTCAACCTGTTGCTGGGAAATGCTCTGGCGAACGGAGTTCTCAAAACCTGCGGGGGTGAGCCCCTGGCTGGCGGCCAACTGCCGATAACGTTCCATATCCAGCTTGCCGTCTGCCTGGCGCAGAGACGCGATGGTAGGGTCTTCCTGCAAGAACCTGGCCAAACGGGCATCACTGGTCTGCAAATTGGCCTTTTCAGCAGCCACAAGCATCACACGTTCGCGCACCAGGCGCTCCAGGACGGCAAAACGTGCCTGCGGTGAATCCAGCAATTTGGCATCCAACTCCGGCCTGGCCGCGCGCAGTCGGTCCACCTCGTTCTTGTGTGCGAGCTCCCACTGTCCTTTGGTGATTTCCACAGATCCGACTTTGGCAACAACCTCGTCCGACTGTCCCGCCTGGTTGTACCGATCAATGCCGAACAACACAAAGGATGGAATGATCAGCAGAAACAACAAAATCATCATGATCTTGGTGTGTTTCCGAAAAATATCGAACATGTGACAACTCTCCTGCGGACAAACAAAAAAGGCGAACCAAGAGTTCGCCTTTGCATGGGTGGTGGGTGATGACGGGCTCGAACCGCCGACCTACGCCTTGTAAGGGCGCCGCTCTACCAACTGAGCTAATCACCCCACCGAAAACGAAATTCAGTTGATGGCGTCTTTGAGTGCCTTACCAGGTCGAAACTTGGGCACCTTGGCTGCCTTGATTTTAATCGAGGCACCCGTACGAGGATTGCGCCCCACTCGAGCAGCCCGCTTGCCGACGGCAAATGTGCCAAAACCAATCAAAGACACGGAGTCACCCTGCTTCAAAGTCAGCTTGACCGCCGAGATTGTGGCCTCAAGCGCCCGTGCGGCAACCGCCTTGGGAATGTCAGCATTGGATGCTACGTAATCAATCAGTTCTGTTTTATTCACAACCTACCTCTTAGGAAAATTGGCGTTCACGAAATTTATAGCTGCAAGCTATTCGCTGCTTCGCACAAATGGTTTTTTGACTTTCAGGCATCAGTTACATTCAACTTACACCGCCCAACTAGCGAGAATTCTAAGCGGATTTAAATGGGCCGACGAAACAGCAGCGCAAACTTTTATCAACTGCGGCAAGCTGACTTGCCCGGCATGGGAGAAGCTGCAGCGTCCCTACACTATCTTGAACGACCTCAATCCAGCCAGGTCGTGAATTCGTTCACAACAAGCCGCGGTGTATGAAACGTGTTCACGGGATCAGACAGATCGGCATAACCCAAGGCCATGCCACACACCAGAAACTCATCGACACCGGCACCGATATGTGGCTTGATGATGTTGGCAAAGCTGTTCCAGGCCGCCTGTGGACAGGTATGCAGACCGTGTGCGCGAGCAGCGATCATCAGGCTTTGCAAAAACATGCCGTAGTCCAACAACGAGCCGCGACCCATGGCACGATCCATGGTGAACATCAAGCCCACCGGGGCGTCAAAAAAGTGAAAATTCCGCTGATGCTGGACATGCATCTTATCCTTGTCACCCTTGCCGATGCCAAGCAAACCGTAGAGTCCCCAACCATTCTCGCGGCGGCGCTCAAGGTAGGGGCTGAGCCATGTTTCAGGGTAATAGTCGTACTCTTCCCGATATTCGGCGGCCAGCTCTGGATTGGCGCGTAAAGCATCGTGGGCAGCACACACTTTGGCCACCAGGCTGTCACGACTGGCACCTTGCAGGACATAAACTTTCCAGGGCTGGGTGTTCGTGCCAGAGGGCGCCCGACTGGCCAGTGCCAGCAACTGCATCAACACCGTTTTGGTAACTTCCTGTGGGCTGAAGGCACGCACCGACATGCGAGACGTGATGGCCTGGTCCACAGCGGCTTGACTAGCCAAAAATTCCATCGTTTGAGTCATAGGTGTTGGTAATGAACAGGTGAAGATCTGACGGATTGAAGCAGAAATCGGCTCATGAAGAACTGGCCTGAGGTTGGGAGACCTTCGCGGACCGCGCCAGGCGCCAATACGACAACGCCGTCCGGTAGGTGGCGACCTGTAGCTGGACGGTTTCACTGATGTCCAAGCCATATCCACCCGCCATCACAAAAGCCACGGGCACGCGTCGATGGTGGCACCACGCAAACACTCGCTCATCTCGAGTTTGAAGCCCCGCGGCAGTCAGCTTGAGGCGACCCAAGCGATCACGCTCAAAAGGGTCAACACCTGCCAGATACACCACCAAACCGGGGAGCAGGCGCTGATCAAGCGTGTCCAAGGCATTCTCCAGAGCGTACAAATAGTCATCATCCCCACAGCCATCCGGCAAGCCGACGTCCAGATCGCTGCTCTCCTTGCGAAAGGGAAAATTGTTCTCGCCATGCAGTGACAAGGTCAAGACACTTGGATCATCTTGGAAGATATGTGCGGTGCCATTGCCCTGGTGGACGTCCAAGTCGATCACAGCCACCCGCAATGGCTCAGACCCACAGCTGATCGCCTCCCTTTGGGCGCACCGGATGGCGACGGCGACATCGTTGAATACACAAAAGCCACCACCTCTATCAGCATAGGCATGGTGTGTTCCGCCCGCCAGATTGGCCGCCACAGACTGCTGTAAAGCAGACGCTACGGCGGCTATGGTGGCGCCAACTGAACGACGCGCACGTTCTGCCATCTCAAGACTCCAGGGAAAACCAATCTCACGCATCGCAGCTGGATTCATCTCGCCGGTCTGGATGGCATGGATGTAGGCTGGGCTGTGCACCAGTGCCAACTGCGCGTCGCTCACTTTAGGCGCCTCTTTCAGACAAATTTCCGGCAGTTCCGTACTCAGCGCCTGGCGAAGCATGGTGTACTTTTGCATCGGAAAACGGTGCCCTGGCGGCAAAGGCAACACAAAATGATCAGCGTAAAAAGCGTCCATTCCCGCATTGTGTCGCTGCATTGACAGACAGGCCATTTAGGTACAGCAACCTAAATTGCTGCAATGCAACAACAAACACTTGTCAGCCGCGAACATGTCTCTATAATTTGAACCATGCTGCACTGCAACATATTTAGGTCTGAGCAAGGTTTCGGCGCAGCTCACTTTTTTACACAACCGATGGAGAGATGACGATGACAACAATTTTGACTGTGGAACAAATTGTGGCAGCCCAAAAAGCCAACATTGATACCTTGCTGGGCTTGACCGCCAAGGCCTTTGAAGGTGTCGAGAAAATTGTTGAACTCAACATGAGTGCCTCCAAAGCCGCTTTGGCTGAAACAGGCGACAACGCCAAGGCCCTGCTCAGCGTCAAAGACGCCCAGGAATTGTTGGCTTTGCAGTCCGGCATCTTTCAGCCGCTGGCTGAAAAAACCGCCGCCTACAGCCGCCATCTGTACGAAATCGCCTCTGGCACAACCAGTGAATTTACCAAAGCGATGGAAGGTCAGGCCGCGCAAGCTCAGCAACAATTCACCGGCATGTTGGACTCCGCTGTCAAAAGTGCCCCAGCCGGCTCAGAAGCGGCTGTGGCTGTTCTGAAAAGTGCTGTCGCTGCGGCCAACAACGCTCTGGAATCGGTCCAGAAAGCGGTCAAACAAGCCACCGATGTCGCCGAAGCCAATTTCAACGCCGTGACCAGCACCGCAGCCAATGCGGCCAAACCTGCCGCTAAAAAACGCTGATTGGCATCTTTGTTGCATATAGCAGACAGACTCAAAAATAAGTGTGCACCTCTAACCAACTAAGGGAAAACCCTGAGATACTTGATACAGTTTTGAATTTGGAAACCCCGCGTTTCAGCTAGTTGTCTCCTCGGGTCCTTTCGTAACCATCAGGTTCAGGGATCCCTTAAGGGTTGGTCGCAAGACCAGCCCTTTTTTTTGCTCTTTTTTCACAGCATCCTCTGCGGCAAAAAGAAAACCGGTACAGACCACACGCGTGGCCCATACCGGTTGACAGGGAAGCTCTGAAGACTTAGCTGAGTGTTGCCTCTTGTGATTCAGGCTTGGGCTTGCCCTCTTTTTTGGGCAAGGGGGTGATCTCAAGCAACACCTCGGTTTTGCTCTCGTCCTTGTCGTCCAAGTCCACCGTCAAGCGACCACCGTCCATCAAGCGCCCGAACAACAACTCATCGGCCAGTGCACGACGGATGGTGTCCTGAATCAGACGCTGCATGGGTCGGGCGCCCATCAGTGGGTCGAAGCCCTTCTTGGCCAGGTGTTTGCGCAGCTTGTCGGTGAAGGTGACTTCCACTTTCTTGTCGGCCAACTGTGCTTCCAGCTGCAACAGGAACTTGTCAACCACACGCAGGATCACGTTTTCATCCAGCGCCTTGAAGCTTACGATGGCGTCGAGCCGGTTGCGGAACTCAGGCGTGAACAGGCGTTTGATATCGGCCATTTCATCACCGGCCTCACGCGGGTTGGTGAAGCCGATGGTGGCTTTGTTCATGGTCTCGGCACCCGCATTGGTCGTCATGATGATGATGACGTTACGGAAGTCAGCCTTGCGCCCGTTGTTGTCGGTCAAGGTGCCGTGGTCCATCACCTGCAGCAACACATTGAAGATCGCTGGATGGGCTTTTTCAATCTCATCAAGCAGCAACACACAATGCGGCTTCTTGGTGATGGCTTCGGTCAGCAGACCACCTTGGTCAAACCCGACATAACCGGGAGGCGCACCAATCAGGCGGCTCACCGCGTGCTGCTCCATGTACTCACTCATGTCAAAGCGGATCAGCTCAATGCCCATGATGTAGGCCAGCTGCTTGGCGGCTTCGGTTTTCCCAACACCGGTGGGGCCACTGAACAGGAAGGCGCCAATCGGCTTGTCGCCCTTGCCCAGACCAGAACGCGCCATCTTGACGCTGGAGGCCAGCATGTCGAGCGCCTTGTCTTGGCCAAACACCACGTTGCGCAAGTCGCGCTCCAAGGTTTTGAGCTTGCCGCGGTCATCGTTGGACACATTGGCAGGGGGAATGCGGGCGATCTTGGCCACAATCTCTTCCACCTCCGCCTTGCTGATGATCTTCTTGCGCTTAGAGGGCGGCAAGATACGCTGCGCCGCACCTGCCTCATCAATCACGTCAATCGCCTTGTCGGGCAAATGGCGGTCATTGATGTACTTGGCGCTCAGCTCCGCCGCCGCCTGCAAAGCTGCTAGGGCGTACTTCACACTGTGGTGCTCTTCAAAGCGCGATTTCAATCCTTTGAGGATGTCCACCGTCTGTTCGACGGTTGGCTCAACGACATCCACCTTCTGGAAGCGGCGTGACAGTGCTGCGTCTTTTTCAAATATGCCACGGTATTCAGAGAACGTGGTGGCACCGATGCATTTGAGGGCGCCCGAACTCAGCGCCGGTTTGAGCAGGTTGGACGCATCCAGCGTGCCGCCAGAAGCCGCACCTGCACCAATCAGCGTGTGGATTTCATCGATGAACAAAATTGTGTTGGGCTTGTCTTTCATGGCCTTGAGCACGCCTTTGAGGCGCTGCTCAAAATCACCACGGTACTTGGTGCCCGCCAACAAGGCACCCATGTCGAGCGAATACACAATCGACTCGGCCAGGATATCGGGCACATCTTTTTGCGTGATGCGCCAAGCCAGCCCTTCGGCAATGGCGGTTTTGCCCACACCGGCCTCACCCACCAGCAGCGGGTTGTTCTTGCGGCGACGGCACAGGATCTGGATGACACGCTCGACCTCGTAGTCGCGACCAATCAGCGGGTCGATCTTGCCGTCCTTGGCCAGCTGATTCAGGTTCTGGGTGTACAGGTCCAGCGGCGAGGACTTTTCATTTTTCTCCGCGCCACCGTCTTCTGTATCAGCCGGGCTTTCGCCGGACTTGATCGGCTCCGGCGGATCACTCTTCTTGATACCGTGGGCAATGAAGTTCACCACATCCAGCCGTGTCACCCCTTGCTGGTGCAGGTAATACACAGCGTGGGAATCTTTTTCACCAAAAATGGCGACCAGCACATTGGCGCCGGTGACTTCCTTTTTGCCACTGCCGGTGGACTGCACATGCATGATGGCGCGCTGAATCACGCGCTGGAAACCCAGCGTGGGCTGGGTGTCCACATCGTCAGAGCCCGCTACCTGAGGCGTGTTGTCCTTGATGAAGGTGACCAGCGACTTGCGCAGGTCATCGGCATTGGCTGAACAGGCGCGCAGCACCTCGGCGGCGCTGGGGTTGTCCAGCAAAGCCAGCAGCAAATGTTCGACGGTGATGAATTCGTGGCGCTGTTGGCGCGCCTCCACAAACGCCATGTGAAGACTGACTTCCAATTCTTGGGCAATCATGGTGTTCCTTTAGTAGCTTCGGTTCGATGGTCAACTGTAATCTGATTTGAAATCAGGGCGGCTCTACAAGGATTCAGATGCTCAGGAATCCAACGGTTCTGCGACACACTGCAAGGGATGCCCCGCTTTGTTGGCGGCATCCAGTACCTGACTCACCTTGGTGGCCGCCACGTCGCGCGAGTAAACGCCACAGACGCCTCGGCCATCGAGATGAATCTTCAGCATGATCTGGGTCGCTGTTTCCAGATCCTTGCCGAAATACTCTTGAATCACAATCACCACAAACTCCATTGGTGTGTAGTCGTCATTGAGCATGACCACCTGGTAGAGCTTGGGCGGCTTGGTTTTTTGGGTCCGACGCTCCAGCACCACCGTGCCGTCTGAGTCGTCCACTTCAGGTTTGACAGGGCGTTGCGGAATAATTTTCGGTATTTTGGTGCTCATGAATTCATTCTATCGAGCCGCCTCTGATGCTGCAGACTACTGTGACATGGCGCCAGCAATGCAAAATTCAAGCCCACCCCTCTGCTTTGCCAACCAGGCATCTACATCCGCCGGGTGGTGAAAGGTCTTGACCGCCTCAAACGCCAGTTGTGCCTGCGGATAGACCCGACGCAACAGGTTGAGCCATTGCTTGAGGCGACCGGTCTGCTGATCACGCCGCAGATGTAGCCCCACCAGCCCCCAGAAGTCTGCGATCAAAGGCAGCAACTGCTCCCAGGGCAACACCATCACCGCGCTTGACCCCGCCCCTGCCTCGAGTGCGCCGTGTGGCGACTGGGCCGCCAGAATCTCCAGCGCCAAGCCCGGGTTGGCCACGATGCCACGCCCGAGCATCAGGGTATGGCAACCGCTGGCCAAGCGACAGGCCTGAGCGTCGGCGGCGGTCCAGATCTCACCATTGGCTACCAGCGGCAACTTCACCACCTGGCGGATGTCTCCTACTCGCTCCCAATACGCCGGTGGGCGGTAACCATCCACTTTGGTGCGTGCATGCACCACCAGCTCGCTGGCACCTGCCGCCTCAATGGCCAGCGCGCAGGCTTCAGCCCGGCTGTCGTCCTTGAGGCCAAGGCGCATCTTGGCCGACACCGGCTGCTGCGCAGGCACCGCCCGGCGCACTGCAGAGACAATTTTGAACAGCAACTCGGGCTCGTCCAGCAAGGCCGCCCCACCCCGGTGCCGGTTCACCACCGGCGAGGGGCAGCCAAAGTTCAAGTCGACGCCGTTGGGGCCCATGGACGCCAGGCGAGCCGCGTTGTCGGCCAGGCAGATCGGGTCAGAGCCCAGCAACTGCGGGCGCACCGGCACACCTGAGCGGGTCTGGCTACCGTGACGCAACTCTGGCACCAGGCGCTCAAACACGCGCTCGGGCAACAAGGTGTCGGTGATACGGATGAACTCGGAGACACAGCGCTGCACCCCACCCACACGGGTCAGGATGTCACGCAACACAAAGTCCAGCAGCCCCTCCATCGGGGCCAGCAGCAAGATTGGGGAGTTGTTAGGCAGATTTGGCACGGGGCAGATTGTGGCGGCAATTGCGCCCGCCACCAGCACACACGGCGGGCTATCATTTGCACAGCTCTGGTGCGTTTGTCGAGGTCAACTTCGCAGCCACTGGCAGATCACCTTTTTGGGAGACAAGAATGGCCATCACTGTCAAGCTGGATCTGGGTTACGAATTTGCCGTCAAGGCGGCCTATCACACCGTGTTTGAGCTGCTGTCCAATGTGCCCCAATCCGCCAGCCACTTTCCCAAGCTGGACAAGTTGGTGGACCTGGGTGACAACGTGTACCGCTGGGAGATGGCCAAAATTGGCGTGGCCAAGTTTGTGCTGCAGACCATTTATGCCTCCAAATATGTGAGCAACCCGACCAAGGGCTCGGTCGTCTGGACCCCGGTGGCCGGTGAAGGCAACGCCCTGGTGTCGGGCAGCTGGAAGATCGTCGACAAAAAAACGTCTACCCATCTGACGCTGAAGATCCAGGGCGAGGTCATGATGCCCCTGCCCAGCCTGGTCAAGATGGTGGTGGTGCCCGCGGTGCAGGCCGAGTTTGAACAGCTGGTGGAGCAGTACATCGACCACCTCACCCAAGCCCTGGGCGGCGAGGTCTGACCTCTTGCGGGGTCGCTCCCATATCAAGAGCTACCCACCCTTATTGCATAAGGGCTAGAGGCCTATTTCTTCTGTAAATCAGAGCAAACCCAATTCACCACACGCACCCCTGCCAGGGCTACCCCGCCCGCGATCAGCCCAAACAGCGCACTGAGCACAGCTGAGGCCAGCGGCGCCGCTGGCCCTGCCAGCTGGCTGATCCCCTCCAGCCACACGCCCAGGCTGTGCCAGCCGTGCACCAGAATGCCGCCGCCCACCAGAAACATCGCCAAGGTGCCCAGCACCGTCAGGCTTTTCATCAGCAGCGGCGCGGCACGCAGCAGGCCTCGGCCCAGCGCCTGTTGCCACCCGGATTGGCCGGGGCGCTGGGTGAGCCACAGCCCCAGGTCATCGATCTTCACAATGGCTGCCACCAGGCCATAAACACCCACCGTCATCAGCACCGCCACGCCAGCCAACACACTCAGCTGGGTCACAAACGGGCTGGCAGCCACCGTGCCCAGGGTGATGACGATGATTTCGGTGGACAAAATGAAGTCGGTGCGCACCGCACCCTTGATTTTTTCCTTCTCGAGCGCCACCACGTCCACCGAGGTGTCGCTCAGGGCTTGCAACAGTTGCGCGTGTTCGGTTTTGTCCTGGGCCGAGCTGTGCAACAGCTTGTGCGCCACCTTCTCAAAACCCTCAAAACACAGGAACAGGCCACCCGCCATCAGCAGCGGGGTGATGGCCCAGGGCGCCACCACACTGAGCAGCAGCGCACCAGGCACCAGAATCGCCTTGTTGATGAACGAGCCCTTGGCCACCGCCCACACCACTGGCAACTCCCGGTCGGCTTTGACACCGGTGACCTGCTGGGCGTTGAGCGCCAGGTCGTCCCCCAGCACACCGGCGGTCTTTTTGGCGGCGACCTTGGTCAACAAAGCCACGTCGTCGAGCACGGTGGCGATGTCATCCAACAATACAAGCAGGCTGCTGGCCATTGGGAACCCTCCAAAGTCACGGATTGTCGTTGATGGCATACAACAGCATGGTGCACCGCAGGTTCGATAATGGCGAGTGGCATCCGCGCCACCCAGACTTGCGCTCCCTTTCAGAAAGACACTTCATGCACCGCGTTTGTATCAGCAGCACCGGGCTTTATGTGCCCCCCCACATCATCAGCAACGCCGAACTGGTGGACACCTTCAACCGATATGCCGACTTGCACAACACCGAGCACGCTACTGAAATAGCAGCGGGCAGCCGAGCCGCAGTGCCCTACTCCAGCGTGGAGTTCATTGAAAAGGCGTCTGGCATCCAGCAGCGTTATGTGGTGGAGAAGTCGGGTGTGCTAGACCCCACGCGCATGCGCCCTCGCCTCACCCCTCGGCCAGACTCAGAAATCTCATTGATGGCCGAGATCAGCGTGGCCGCTGCGCAAGACGCCTTGCAGCGTGCTGGCAAAACTGCCGCCGATGTGGATGGTGTGATCTGCGCGGCCGCCAACATGCAGCGCGCCTACCCGGCCATGGCGGTGGAAATCCAGCAGGCGCTGGGCATCACCGGTTTTGGCTTTGACATGAACGTGGCCTGCTCCTCGGCGACCTTCGGCATCGAGATGGCGGTCAACGCGGTGCGTAGCGGCTCAGCGCGTGCGGTGCTGGTGGTCAACCCCGAAATCACCTCGCCGCACCTGGCCTGGAAGGACCGCGACTGCCACTTTATCTTTGGCGACGTCTGCACCGCAATCCTCGTGGAGCGACAAGACACCGCCCCAGCCGGTGCGTTTGAGGTGCTGGGCACCAAGCTGGTTACCTCGTTCTCAAACAACATCCGCAACAACGCCGGCTTCATGTCGCGCTCGGAAGACCGCAACCCCGAGGACCGCGACCAGCTGTTCTACCAGGAAGGCCGCAAGGTGTTCAAGGAAGTCTGCCCGATGGCTGCCGAGCACATCAGCAACCACCTGGCCACGCTGGACCTGGCGCCAAGTGGTGTGCGCCGCTTCTGGCTGCACCAAGCCAATCTGGCGATGAACCAGCTGATTGGTCGGCGCCTGCTCGGGCGCGATGCCACCGCAGATGATGCACCGGTGATCTTGAACGAGTTTGCCAACACCGCCTCGGCCGGCTCCATCATCGCCTTCCACCGCCACCACAACGACATCGCCGCTGGTGAGGTGGGTGTGATCTGCTCGTTTGGCGCGGGGTACTCGATTGGCAGCGTAGTGCTACGCCGCCTCTGAGTTTTACTTCAGGTCGCGCTTGAAACGGATCTCTTCGATCCGCGTCAGACCCACCAGCACAGTTTTGATGCTGGTCATCTCGCGCTTGAAGCCGGCCATGTCGAAGAAGCGCAGTGCGCGCTCGTAACCCAGCGGCACCCAGGCGGTGACCTTGGTGCAGCCTTCGTCGATCAGGCCGTCGCGCGCGGCGTCCCAAAGCGCCAAGCCGACACCCTTGTCCCAGTGGCTGGGGCGGGCGTAGAGGGCCCAGATTTCTCCCATGGTGGCCGGGGTTTTGGGGTCGCGTGAGCGATCAAACCCCACAAAACCCACCACCTCACCGTCGGCCACCGCCACCAGCACCTGCGGGTCGGCAAACTCGATGGCTTCGCGCCAGTAGGCCTGGCTCTTTTTCAGGGAATCAAACTCCGGCATTGGCTCGCCGGGAAACTGCGCCTTGAACGCGGCCTGGGCGGCAGCAGCCTGGATTTCGGCAATCACTTTGGCGTCGCGCTCTTTGGCGGGACGGACTTCAACTTCAATAGGTTCAGACATGCAAAAAAAGGCCGGGCAACAACCCGGCAAAGTATCAAAAAGGAGCTGGATTGTCGCTGTTCGCGCAACCGGTGTCTGCCAACCCTCTGGCACGGGGCGCGATGGGCGTACCAGATGGCTGCGTCAGGCGAATAGCGAGCCGGTAAATGCTACATATTGAGTAGTGCTTAACCCTTTATTTCAAAGGGCTAAAAACAAAAAAGTGCCAAAACCCCAATCCACGAGTCGACGCTCACACGCGCAAGGTTTGGGCACCACCACACTGGCACAGCGCGGCGATGGCGGTGTAAGCGTCTTCCCGGGCCTGTGGCTCACGCGCATAGTGTTCACTGAGCTTGTGGCCAGCGCGGAGGATGATGTGATGCTGGCGGCTGGCGCTGCGTTTGGCGCAGGTCAGGTAGGTGTGCGGAATCTCCGACGGCACCACGCTGTCTTCTTCAGCCGACAAAACCAGCAGGTGCCCGGTGTAATCAGCCACCAGATCAAACGCATCAGAGTCCACCCAGCTGTCGGGCGTGCGCAGGATCTCGCTGAACTCCGGCCCAAACGGCACCTGGTAAGCCTGGGTGGCGTAAGCCGCCGGAATGGCCAGACACAGGCGCGGTACACCCAGTTGGGCAGCAGCCTTGACCGCCACATACGCCCCCATGCTGAACCCCACCAGCGCCAACGATTCTGGCGCCAGGTCTTGTGCTTGAACAACGGTGATCACCTGCTGGACACGTTCCTCCAGCGTGGTGCCCAGCTGCGCACCGCCCGTGCGGCCATGCCCCACCGCATCAAAAGCGATGGTCTCGATGTGGCGGGCATGTAAAAAGCGGCGCAGTTCGCCAAACCCTTCGGCGGCCGAGGTGCCACCACCATGCAGGATCAGCGCCGTCTGGCTGGCACCTGGCGGTGTGTAGCGGCTACCATGCAGCAACGCGCCCTGGAACGGCACCTGAAAGTCAAGAAAGTCCCCGCTCAGCATGACGGGTTTGGGATTGAATGGCGACGCAAACCACCGATGAAACAGGCAAACTCACTATCTAAAACATAGCTCATGGTGCTGATTGGATAAGGTCTACAGGCAAAAATGCCATCTTTTGGTCTTGCCCCGACTTTACACGGACAGGATGTCCCGGCGGCACAACCCTCACTGCTCGCTGGTCGCCAGCCTGGCGCCCAGGGCGGCAAACACCGCCGCAAAGCTGTAACGCATCCAGCGCTGCACACGCTGCGACTCAATCACAAGCTTTCGAAACACATGCGCGATCAAGCCGTAGAGCACAAACACGCCAAACGTCATGGCCATGAACACCGCGCTGAGCACGAGCATCTGCACCAGAGGTGCAGGCCCGGTGGCTTGCACAAACTGCGGCAAAAAGGCCAGAAAGAAAATCGTCAACTTCGGGTTCAATATGTTGAGCAAAAAGGCCTTGGTGACCAGCCCCGTGGCCGAGGTTTTGGCCATGCTGCCGTCCACCGCAAACGCCGCCTTGTCCCGCCAGGTGGCATAAGCCACATACAGCAAATAAGCCACCCCGGCGTACTTCAGCACCTGGAACGCCAGCGCACTGGTGTGCATCACAGCGGCCAAACCCAGGATGGTGGCCAACAGGTGCGGCACGATCCCGGCAGTGCACCCCAAAGCCGCATACACGCTGGCCTTGCGCCCCTGGACCAGGCCGGTGGATACTGTGTAAACCACACCGGTGCCGGGGATCAGCACAACGATCAGGGAGGTGATCAGAAACTCAATGGAGATCATGATGGGGCGCCTCAGGTTAAAAAGACAAGGTCACACTGAACTGCTCGGCTGCCGCCTGGATTGGGCATATCAGTTGATGGCGGTGGAGGAGTTGACCAGCGTCGCACTGAGGGCGGCCTGCACCTGGGCGATGCGTCGCTCGGCCTCTTCTGCGGTTAGGGCGCGCTGTTCTGCCAGCCAGCGGAACTTGCCCACCTCCCGGTCAAGGCCATTGTCCAGGTTGATATCGCCGTACAAAGCCAGCAGCTGGCTTTTTTTGCGTGACTGGATTTCGTCAATGATCTGATCATGGCTTTTGGCATCCTGGATGACCCAGACACTGCCACGTTCAGCGGAAAAAACGGTGTAGGTGACCTTGCTCAAGTGGGCCCACAACAGACAAGCCAAACCCAGCAGCAGCCAAAACCCGGTGCCGCTCAAAGACCTGGCGCTGACCAGTGCATAGCCCACCTGCACCAGACCCAGGACCGCCCATAAAAACCCAACATTTCTGAGCCACATATTCTGCTCAATACGCGTTGAGGATTTGAGGGGAAAGTCGGCGTAGACCATGTCGACATCACCGGATCCGGACTTGTCACGGTAGGCGAAATTGAAGCTGTCTGCACCAAAGGTGAAGGTATGCCGATTGGAGAGCTTCTTTTGTTCTATCTTCATGGCCGGTCACTCATGGGTAGGAAATGGAAGGGATGATGCCAGACGCCAGCTTGTACCACCACCCTCTGAGCACCCAACAAGAGAGTAACCTCAAAAAGTGACTCCAGCCCTTATTCCAAAAGGGCTAGGCGCTCCATAAACAGAAGCAGACCCTGACAATCTCAAGCATTGATTGGCGCACAGCCCGGCATATTCTCAGCGGTGCAGCCCGGTTTGTGTATCCCCCGTTTGGGGGAGATTGGCAAAAACTACTTTCGCGTCCACCAGACTTCTGCATCCAACCAGCGGCCTAAGGCACGAGGGGTTTCACAAGATCATGTCTGACAACAGCCTTAAAGAGGCATCGTCAATCAAGGCTGAACTTTCCTTAAGACTGCGTTGGATTGAGATGAACTATTGGGCCGCGTGTAGCTGGCTTTCAGGCTGCCGTCCGCTTGCAGTTCGTACCATGCTTTCTTCCCTTCTGACAGAGGAACCCGCAAGATATTGCCGTCTATGGTGGCGGTGAATCGAGCCCACCCGGCGTTCCACGCGTTCGCAGCAGGCGGTGCCTGCCATGCATACAACACCGTTGCTTCGGTAGCGGACTTGATTTCCTCGACAACCAGCACATGCGGCATCCGTTCGTCCCACTTGCCTTCCCAGCGGCCAGAAAAAGCCTTGACAGCAGCGGGAATCACCTCAGCAGGTTCGTGCACCGCCGTATCCGACGGCAACACAACACCTTGTGCATGGACTCCGAAAACAGCAAAAACCATGGCTACGCAAAAAACAAGTGATTTCACGATCCATCCTCCGTTTGAATAAGGGGTTGTCAGACGCGGTTGCCCTTGTCATCAATCACTTTCTCACCGTCTTCTTTGGCAAACGCGCCTTTCTGCGGATTGGGCAGAATGTCCAGCACCACTTCGCTGGGGCGGCACAGCCGGGTTCCCAAAGGTGTCACAACCACCGGGCGGTTGATCAAGATCGGATGTGCCAGCATGAAGTCCACCAGTTGGTCACCGGTCCACTTGGGATCGGCCAGGCCCAGCTCGTCGTAGGGCGTGCCTTTTTCTCGGAGCAATGCACGGGGGTTGATGCCCATGGATGACATCAAGGCCTGCAGGGTTGCCTTGTCAGGCGGGGTTTTCAGGTACTCGATGACTTCGGGCTCCACGCCAGAATTGCGGATCAAGGACAGGGTGTTGCGGGAGGTGCCGCAGGCAGGGTTGTGGTAGATGGTGATGGTCATATTCAGTTCCTTGGCACAGCGGTGCCGCGCTCGTACCACCCCTTTGATCGGTTGACCACATTCACCACCAGCAGCATCACCGGCACCTCAATCAACACGCCCACCACGGTGGCCAGGGCGGCGCCGGAGTTGAAGCCAAACAGGCTGATGGCGGCGGCCACGGCCAGTTCGAAGAAGTTGCTGGCGCCAATCAAGGCTGACGGACAAGCAATGGCGTGTTTTTCACCCACGGCGCGGTTCAGCCAGTACGCCAGGCCGGAGTTGAACACCACCTGGATCAGGATCGGCACCGCCAGCAGGGCAATGATGAGAGGTTGCTTCAGAATCGCCTCGCCCTGGAACGCAAACAGCAGCACCAGCGTGGCCAGCAGTGCGGTGATGGACCAGGGGCCGATCTTCTCCATGGCGGCATCAAAAGCGGCCTGACCTTGTTTGAGCAGGGTTTTGCGCAGCCCCTGCGCCAAGATCACCGGAATCACGATGTACAGCGCCACCGAGATCAGCAGCGTGTCCCAGGGCACGGTGATGCTCGACAAACCCAGCAAAAACGCCACCAGCGGAGCAAAGGCGATGACCATGATGCTGTCGTTGAGCGCCACCTGGCTCAGGGTGAACAACGGGTCGCCCCCGGTGAGGCGGCTCCAGACAAACACCATGGCGGTACAGGGCGCCGCGGCCAGCAGGATCAACCCGGCCACATAACTGTCGATCTGGTCGGGCGGCAGCCACGGCGCAAACAGCGTGCGGATGAACAACCAGGCCAGAAACGCCATGCTGAACGGTTTGACCAGCCAGTTGACAAAGAGCGTGACACCAATGCCTTTGAGGTGCTGGCGCACCTCGTGCAGCGCACCGAAATCAACTTTCACCAACATCGGGATGATCATCACCCAGATCAGAGCGCCCACCGGCAGGTTAACCTGAGCCACTTCCATCCGGCCAACGGCCTGAAACAGCGCCGGAAAGAGCTGACCCAGCGCAATGCCCACCACGATGCACAGCGCCACCCAGACCGAGAGAAAACGCTCAAACACACTCATGGGCGCACCCGCGGCGCGTTTGCCGGTGACTTCACACTGGGCACTCATCTCAGTCGGCTTTCGACAGCTCGCGCGCCGTGTTTTGCAGCATGGTTTTGGCCAGCTTGTCGGTCGGCAGGCTGATCAGCAACTCCAGCCGACGCTTGAGCAGGTGCAGGGTCTGGCGGAAGGCTTCGAGCTTTTGTGCGTCGGTGCCGTCCCCGGCGGACGGGTCGGGGTAGCCCCAATGCGCAGTGGCAGGCTGGCCGGGCCAGTAGGGGCAGACTTCACCGGCGGCGTTGTCGCACACGGTGATGACCAAATCCATGTGCGGCGCGTCGGGCTGGCCAAACTCGTCCCAACTTTTGCTGTGCAAACCCTCGATGCTGATGCCAGCCTGCTGCAAGACCTGCAGGCCCAGCGGGTTGGGTTGCTGGTTGGCACGCGGGCTGCTGCCGGCAGAGAAGCCTTTGAAACGACCCCGGCCAATGTGGTTCAGGATGGCTTCGGCCAAGATGCTGCGGGCAGAGTTGTGGGTGCACAAAAACAGGACGTTCAAGGGTTTATCGGACATATCAAGTTCCAGAGGTGGGTTAAACGAATTCAGTGAAGTTAGCAGCCATGTGTGACAGTCGTTCAACCCCCACCGGCTCTTCTGTGAGGAGCGGCACCAGCGCGTAACGGCGGGCGTGGTGGTGGGCAACGGCCTCGATCTCGCGCAACTCGTTGTGCGCGCGCTGCTTTAACAAGGGTGAACTGACCTGGGCCGCAGCCACGCTGTTGTTGATGACCCAGGCCCAAGGCTCGATCCCGGCGCGGCGCAGGTCGGCCTGCAAATTGGCGGCTTCCAGCACCGGTGTGGTCTCGGCCAGGGTGACGACCAGCACCTTGGTTTGTGTTGGGTCTTGCAGCTGCATCATCGGTGTGGTGAAGTGGCCTTGGCTACCCATCTGGCGCACCACATCGCGGTGGTAGGCGCCGGTGGCGTCCAGCAGCAGCAAGGTGTGGCCGGTGGGTGCGGTGTCCATCACCACAAACTTCTGGCCCGCCTCGCGGATCACGCGCGAAAAGGCCTGGAACACCGCAATTTCTTCGGTGCATGGGGAGCGCAGGTCTTCTTCGAGCACCGCGCGGCCAGCAGCATCTAACTTGGCGCCTTTGCTGGCCAGCACCTGGGCGCGGTAGGCTTCGGTGACTTCGTGTGGGTCGATGCGGCTGACCGTCAAATGTTCCAGCGTGCCGTGTAACGTGTCCATCAGGTGGGCTGCGGGGTCCGAGGTGGTCAGGTGCACCGGGTACCCCCGTTTAGCCAACTCCACCGCCACTGCGGCAGCCAGGGTGGTTTTGCCGACGCCGCCCTTGCCCATCAGCATCACCAGGCCATGGCCTTCGACCGCGATGTTGTCCACCAAAGACGACAGGCTGGGGGCTTGGACCACCGGGTCTTGGGTCGGTGCAACGGTTGCGCTGGGCGGATCATCACTGGAGACCTCCAACAACTGGCGCAAGGCAGGCAAACCCACCAGGTTGAAGGCTTTGAGGCCAATCTGGTCGGTTGGCAAGCTGGCCAAGGCGCCGGGCAGCTTGGCCAGAGCCGCCTGCTCACGGTCCACAATGGCCTGGGCCAGCGGATCGTGGGCGGCTTGTGCTGCCGGGAACACGCCGTTGATCACCAAATACTGTTTGGACAGGCCAATAGCCGCCAGTTCGTCATGGGTGCGTGCTGCTTCTTTTAGCGTAGCTAACTGTGCCCGTGCGACAAGGACCAGACGGGTTTTTGAGGCATCAGACAGGGCCTCCACCGCGGCCTTGTACTGGCTGCGCTGCTTTTCCAGCCCGGCCAAGGAGCCCAGGCATGAGGCGTCACCTTTGCCCGCTTCCAGAAAACCGCTCCAGGCGCCAGGCAGCTGCAACATGCGAATGGTGTGGCCGGTGGGCGCGGTGTCAAACACGATGTGGTCAAAAACCTGGGTGAGCACGCTGCTGACCAGCAAGCCGGTGAACTCGTCAAACGCGGCAATTTCGGTGGTGCAGGCGCCTGAGAGCTGTTCTTCAATACCTTTGACGATAGCCTCAGGCAACACACCACGCACCGGTCCCACAATGCGGTCGCGGTAGGCCTGGGCAGCAGCTTGCGGGTCGATTTCCAGGGCGCTGAGCCTGGGCACGTTGGCTACGGTGGTGATCTGGTTGCCAATGGTCATGCCAAACACCTGGCCCACGTTGGACGCCGGGTCGGTGCTGACCAGCAGCACATGCCTGCCTGCAGCCGCCAGTTGCATGGCAGTAGCACAGGCGATGGAGGTTTTGCCCACCCCGCCCTTGCCGGTGAAGAACAAGAAGCGAGGGGGGTGATCAAGGAAATGCATGACCATTCAGCAGCAAGCGCCGCCCGAGCAACAGCCGCCCGATTTGGCCGCTGCTGGTTCAGCAACAACAGCCACCTCGGTCGGGGCCGGATTGCCGAGCCAACGGACCAAGTCAGCCCGTGTCGGGTAACGCCCGGCAAAAGCCAGCTCACCGTCGACCAGGGTGATCGGCAAGGCAGCCTCACCCGAACGCTCCAGCAGGCCTTTGACGGCGGCATTTGCAACAAACACCATCGGCTGCTGGGCCAGGTTAAACCGCTCAATCAGCAGGCCCTGCTGTTTGGCCCAGTCCACATCAGCTGAAAAAGTGACCAGCGCCTGGTCGACATCGGTGCCACACACGCCGCTGCTGCAACACAGGGCGGGATCAAAAACTTGTACATTGGGCATGGTGGTGTGTCCTTCAGGGTTGGGGCAAAACATGGGGGGCGGTGATGGGGGCACAGAGTTCCTGGCACAACTCCGGGTGACCCGCGCAGCACTCGGCGGTCAGGTAAGCAATCAGCTCGTGCATCAAACCCATGTTGGCGCGGTAACGCTGAAAGCGCCCTTCTTGCACCACGTTCACCAGTTGCGCATGGGCCAGCGCCTTGAGGTGAAACGACAGGTTGGTGGGCGGGATGTCCAGCGCCGCACCGATCTCGCCAGCAACCAGGCCGGCTGGCCCGGCCTTGACCAGCAAACGGTAGGCATCCAGACGCACGGCTGATGACAGCGACTCAAAAACAGAGGTGGCGAGTGATGTATCCATGACTTCAATAATACAACAATAGTTGAACTATTGAAATCATAAGCCACACCCGACCACTTCAAGCTCAAAACTTGGCCACAGCCAAGTGAAGCCAGCAGCAAGTCATCAGGGACAATACGTCTTTGTAATTATTTTTTAACTCAGTTGGTGATGGTGTTCGTGTTGCTGTCCTGTGGGATCAGCCCGGTCATTGCTCTGGGCCTGAAGCAACACACAAGATGATCACCGAACTCTATTTCCTGCTGCCATTGACCTTTGTCGCTGCGATGCTCAACGCGGCGATTGGCGGCGGCGGCCTGGTGCTGATACCGGGCATGCTGACGCTGTTCCCTGCGGCGGCGCCCGCCACCTTGTTTGCCACAGAAAAATGTGCCTCGGTGGCTGGCATGGCCACAGCGGCTACGCAGTACGCCCGGCGCATCAAGCTACCCTGGGGACTGTTGCTGCTGACGGCATCGACCGCGTTTTGTGGCGCCCACTTTGGCGCCCGTGCCATTGCCACCCTGCCCAGCACCTGGATCAAACCCTTTGTGGTGGTGTTGCTGGTGGTGATGCTGCTCTACACCTGGTTTCGGCCAGACTTTGGCAAACAGGACGCGGACATCCCGGTCACGCGCAACGACAAGGTGCGTGGTGTGCTGATTGGCACTGCCATCGGTTTTTACGAAGGTTTTTTTGGCCCCGGCGCGGGCAGCTTCCTGATCTTCCTGTTTGTACGGGTGTTTCACTTTGACTTCATGCGCGCCACAGCCTGTGCCAAGGTGGTCAACATGGCGACCAATCTGGGGGCGCTGGCGTTTTTCATTCCGAACGGGTTTGTCAGCTTCCAACTCGCCATCCCGATGGCCGTGGCCATGATCGCGGGCTCTTTTGCTGGCAGTCACTTGGCCATGAAAGGCGGCAACCTCTGGCTGCGCCGGATTTTCCTGGTGCTGGTAATTGGTTTGCTCGCCAAACTGGTCACAGACCTGCTGCGTACCCAATTCCTGTAGCCGCACCTGCCTGCGTCGGGCGGCCTGGCAAAAGCCAGGCTCCACCACCGACTGGTGGTGGATTGGGGGTGCATGCACCCAACGGATTCGTCGGCACATGCCGAATGCCATAATTCTCGAAGCTGACCCAACACAAAGCTGTTTCAAATCTACCAATCAAGGGGTTTCATGAAGCTTTACCAATTTCCAGTCAGTCACTACAGCGCCAAGGTCCACATCACAATGCTTGAGAAAGGGCTGAAGTTTGAGGCGCCCGAACTGAGCTGGGCGTACTTGAAATCACCGGAATTTCTGGCCATCAACCCGATGGGCAAAGTGCCTTTTTTGCAGGACGGGGATTTTGGCATTGGCGAGTCAGAGGTGATTGTGGAGTACCTCGAAGAGCGTTACCCCCAACCCGCTTTGTTGCCAGCCGGAATTGAGGCTCGTGCACGCTGCCGCTGGTTGTCGCGCTTTCACGATATGTACCTGGGCCCGCAGCTGAGCACCTTGTACTTTGCACTGTCTGATGGTCGCGCCGCACAGCCCGCATTCCAGGTCGAGGTGGATCGTTTGCACCAGCTGATCGCCATTCTGGAGGGGCAGATTGCGCCCGCGCCGTTTTTTCTGGGTCAACAGTTCACGCTGGCCGATGCGTCTTACGCGGTGTCTTACCTCTACATTGGCAAACTCTCCAGCGCCCATGGCAAACCGGTGGCGCCTTCCGCCATGCCGCGCCTGGCCGCCTGGTTTGATGCGGTCAAGTCGCGCCCATCTGTCGCCCCGGTGCTGGCCGCCACCGAGGCCGCTTTGGCCCAGTGAGGCCACACTGGCACAGTCGCAGACTCTGACTCCAGACGATGGCCGCCCTCCTGCCCTACAGTGCACTTGAAAGCTTTCACTGGTCAGACACCCCCATGTGGGTGTTTGACATGCTGCACCAGCGCATGTTGTGGGCCAACCCGGCTGGTGTGGCGTTCTGGAAAGCCGATTCACTCGAAGAGTTTCTGGCCCGGGATTTTGCCGACCTGTCTGAGGCGACCGTCACACGCAACCAGGTGGTGATGGCCGAACATGCTGCGGGCCGCACCGCACGCGCGCAGTGGACGGTTTACCCCAAGGGCCACCCGGTGACCTTCAATGCCCACAGCATCGGCATTGAACTTGCCGACGGCAGCGTCGCCATCCTGTACGAAGCCCATTCGCCCTCCCTGAGTCTGGACCCGGCGGTGCTGCGTGGTGTGGAGGCCATGCAGCACACCTCGGTGCTGATTGCGCTGTTCAGCCGCAGCGGAAGCGCGGTGATGCGCAATCCGGCTGCGGTGCGCGCCTTCGGCGCGGTGGACCCCAGCGCCGAGCAGGACGATTTTCAGGCCATGTTCGCCGAACCGGAGACCGCACAGACCATTCACAAGCAGCTGAACCAGGGCAAGAGCTACAGCTGCGAAATCCAGCTGACCACCTTGAACGGCATCCGCTGGTATGGCATGGATACGCGTTTGGTGCCCGACCCGGTGACCGGCGCGCCCCTGGTCCTGATCAATGCCCGTGACATCAACGAACTCAAAACGATGCAGGTTGAGCTGCAACGTGCCACGCAGGCGGCCATGGCGGCCAACGTGGCCAAGTCCCAGTTCCTGGCCAACATGTCGCATGAGATACGCACACCCATGAACGGCGTCATGGGCATGACACGGCTGCTGATGGAGACCCCACTCAGCACCGAGCAGCAGGACTATGCACGTGACATTGCCCAGTCGGGTGAATCGCTGCTGGCCATCATCAACGACATCCTGGACTTGTCGAAGATCGAGGCAGGACACATGACCTTTGAACAGCATCCGTTCAAGGTCACTGAGATGGTGGATGCGGTGCTCTCGGTCCTCAAAGAACGGGCGCGCGAAAAAGGCATCGGGCTGGCGGTTGACATCACACCAGCGGCCCATGTCAGCTTTGTGGGTGACAGCCTGCGTATCCATCAGGTGCTGCTCAATCTGGCCGGCAACGCCGTCAAGTTCACCGAACAGGGGGAAGTCCGTCTGTGTGTCTCGCGGCTGGACCATGGCCTGCGTTTTGAGATCAGTGACACCGGCATTGGCATTGCGCCCTCTGAGCGTGGTCGGCTTTTCTCGAATTTCAGCCAGATTGACGCGTCCACCTCTCGCAAATATGGTGGTACCGGCCTGGGCCTGGTGATCTGCAA
Organism: Rhodoferax fermentans; assembly: GCF_002017865.1. Classification (NCBI taxonomy): domain Bacteria; kingdom Pseudomonadati; phylum Pseudomonadota; class Betaproteobacteria; order Burkholderiales; family Comamonadaceae; genus Rhodoferax; species Rhodoferax fermentans. The sequence continues at coordinate 242,265 of NZ_MTJN01000002.1, forward strand.
ACGCCTGGTCGAGGGCATGCAGGGGCGTATTGGTTTGGCAGAGGACCGTCCCACAGGCAGCCTGTTCTGGTTTGAACTGCCTGTTCTGCCCCTGTCAACAGCACCCACAGAGGTCAGCATGACACCAGAAATAGCCGTATCGGTTCAGTCTGCAGCCAAACCCGTCACCGAACCCACGGGCGCTTCAAACCCAGTGCCAGAACCGACCCGCAGCGGGTGCATCTTGTTGGTTGAAGACAACAAAATCAACCAGAAGCTGGTGTTGACGCTGCTTCAGCGCATGGGTTACACGGTTGACCTGGCAGAAAACGGCCTTCAGGGGGTGGACGCCGCTGGCAAACAGCCTTACGCCCTGATCCTGATGGACATGCAGATGCCGGAAATGGATGGCCTGGAAGCGACCCGTCACATCCGCCGTGGCAAGGGTGTCAACAGCCACAGCCCCATCGTTGCACTGACCGCCAACGCCATGCTGGCCGACCAGAATGCTTGCCGCGAAGCGGGCATGAACGACTTCCTGAGCAAACCCTTCAACCGCGCAACACTGGTCGCCTGTCTGGAACGCTGGATCATTTAACTGGCCCAGCAGACCAGGCCAGCAGCAAGCGACTTACCCTGGCTCAGCCACGGCCCACAAAGGGCATGTTGGTGGCCATCACGGTGTGGAACAACACATTGGCCCCCACAGGCAGATTGGCCATGTACACCACCGACTGGCCAGCGATGGCCACATCCATGACCGGCTCCACCGCAGTCTGGCCATTGGCCTGCAAGATGCCTGCCTGCATGCGCTGGGCCATCTCGGTGGCGGCGTTGCCGATGTCGATCTGACCCACGGCAATGTTGTACTTGCGCCCATCGAGCGCGGCGGACTTGGTCAGCCCACTCACCGCATGTTTGGTGGCGCTGTAAGCCACCGAATTGGGCCGCGGTGTGGTCGCGGCGATTGAGCCGTTGTTGATGATGCGCCCACCCTGTGGGCTTTGTGACTTCATCACCCGAAAGGCCTGGCGCAGGCACAAAAACATGCCAGTCAGATTCACATCGACCACACCCTGCCACTGGTCCAGCGTGAGGTCTTCCAGCAACACCGCCGGGGCGCTGATCCCGGCGTTGTTGAACAACACATCCACCCGGCCAAACTGGCGCACCGTGGTGTCAAACAGGGCCAACACAGAGGCCTCATCCGTCACATCCGTCGGCACCACCAGGCAACGCTCTGGCGCGCCACCCTGCTGCGCCACTTCAGTCAACAACGACTCACGCCGCCCCGCCAGCACCACGCGGTAACCGTCTTGCAACAAAGCCAACGCTGCCGCCCGGCCAATGCCGGAGCCGGCCCCCGTGACCACAGCTACTCTAGAGTTCTCAGTCATAATATTTATATAGCAAACTATTCTTGATGGATAAGGGCTAGCGCCTATTTTTACGACTTTTATCCCGAGACTTGCTGGCCACCGGTGCACGCCGCGTCGTTTTGGCCGCTGCGGAAGGCTTGGGTGACCTAGCCAGAGGTTCCGAGATTTTGCGGCTGCGTCGACCCATCGGGGCGCTGTCCAGGTCCTGCTCAAACGGGGCACGTTCGTTGCTCTCACCTTTGTCCTTGAGTGCGCGCGCCACCAGCGCCTCACCTTCCTGCACCAGGCGGAAATCAATCCGCCGACCGTCCAGATCCACCCGGCTGACCTGCACACGAACACGGGTTCCGAGTGCATATCGCAAACCGGTGCGTTCACCGCGCAACTCCTGGCGTGCCTCGTCAAAGCGGTAGTACTCACCACCGAGTTCGGTGATGTGCACCAGGCCTTCGACATACATGGCGTCGAGCGTGATGAACAGGCCAAAACTCGTCACCGAGCTGACCACACCCGAGAACTCCTCACCCAGGTGTTCACGCATGTACTTGCACTTGAGCCAGGCTTCCACATCGCGGCTGGCCTCGTCGGCGCGGCGCTCGTTGGCGCTGCAATGCAGGCCGGCAGATTGCCAGGCCAGCATGTCGGCACTGAGTTTGCGCGGCTTCTGGCCGGGTTCGGCCACCTTGGAGGCCAGGTTTTTCTCCAAGCGCTTGGACAACTTGGCGTGCGCCTCACCCGGCGTTGGCAGGGTCGGCAACACGTACTTGGTTTTGGCCAGAATCGACTTGATGACACGATGCACCAGCAGATCGGGGTAACGCCGGATCGGGCTGGTGAAGTGGGTGTAGGCCTCAAACGCCAGACCGAAGTGGCCGCTGTTGATCGGGGTGTAGATCGCCTGCTGCATCGAGCGCAGCAGCATCGAATGGATCTGCGCCGCATCAGGCCGGTCTTTGGTGGCATTGGCAATCGCTTGGAACTCACCGGGCGATGGGTCGTCGCTGATGGTCAGGCCGACACCGGTCACCTTCAGGTAATTGCGTAACACCTCTTTTTTCTCGGGCGTGGGACCTTCGTGCACACGGAACAGGCCAGCCTGTTTGCCTTGGGCAATGAAGTCGGCACTGCAGACATTGGCAGCCAGCATGGCCTCTTCGATCAGCTTGTGGGCATCGTTGCGGGTGCGCGGCACGATCTTTTCGATGCGCCCCACTTCGTCACAAACGATCTGGGTTTCCACCGTCTCAAAGTCCACCGCACCGCGGCGCACGCGCGACTTGAGCAAGGCACGGTACACATCGTGCAGATGGATCAGGTCATCAATCCTGTCCTTGCGTTTGAGGGCTTCCGGGCCACGGGTGTTGGCCAGAATAGCCGCCACCTCGTTGTAGGTGAAACGTGCATGGCTCCACATCACGGCTGGGTAAAACTGGTAGGCGGTGACCTCGCCATCTTCGGAGACCACCATGTCGCAGACCATACACAGGCGTTCCACCTCGGGGTTGAGGGAACACAGGCCGTTGGAGAGCTTCTCGGGCAGCATCGGGATGACACGGCGCGGGAAATACACGCTGGTGGCACGGTCGTAGGCATCGATGTCGATGGCCGAGCCGTTTTCCACGTAGTGGCTCACGTCTGCAATCGCCACCAGCAAGCGCCAACCAGAGGTGGCCGCCCTGCCCTTGCCGATCTTGGTGGGTTCGCAGTAGACGGCATCGTCAAAGTCACGGGCGTCTTCACCGTCGATGGTGACCAGCGGCACATCGGTCAGGTCGACCCGCTTGAGCTTGTCCTGCGGTCGCACCTTGTCGGGCAAGGCACGGGCCAAGGCCATACAGGCCTCGGAAAACTCATGCGGCACGCTGTACTTGCGCACGGCGATCTCGATCTCCATGCCGGGGTCGTCAATTTCACCCAACACTTCTTTGACACGGCCAACCGGCTGCCCAAACAGCGCGGGCGGCTCGGTGAGCTCCACCACCACCACCTGCCCGGCACGCGCGGCACCGGTGGCGGCCTTGGGGATCATGATGTCCTGGCCGTAACGTTTGTCCTCGGGGGCGACGATCCAGATGCCGCTCTCATGCAACAAGCGGCCAATGATGACCTGGTTGCTGCGTTCGACAATCTCGACCACCCGACCCTCGGGGCGACCTTTGCGGTCACTGCGCACGATGCGGACCTTGACACGGTCCTTGTGCAGCACCGCACGCATCTCGTTGGGCGGCAGATAGATGTCTGCCTCTCCATCGTCGCGGGTCACAAAACCATGGCCATCACGATGACCTTGAACAATTCCTTCAACTTCTTCCAGCAATGTGCTGGTTTGCTTAATATTTTTGATATACTTCTCTCTTTCCTGAAATGCCCAGGTGGCGGAATTGGTAGACGCACTAGTTTCAGGTACTAGCGAGTAACTTCGTGGGGGTTCGAGTCCCTTCCTGGGCACCAAATGTAAATGAAATCTGGTTGGTTTCGATGACACCAACCAGATGTTTTAAACTGAAAGCCGCTGTTAAACCAGCGGCTTTTTTGTTGTTGGAATAAATGCCAGCAACTGGCATCAAATGGGCTGCGCCAGCAGATCGTGGCCTTGTGCACCCACAATACGTGCACGTGTGAATTCACCGACCTTGAGCGTCTTGCTGATTTTTTCGGGTGGCAACAATTTCACCAGACCGTCGATCTCGGGCGCATCGGCATAAGAGCGACCCAGACCACCCTTTTTACCCAGACCCGGCGCATGATCCACCAGCACCTGCATGGTGGCACCGATTCGGCGCTGCAATTTGGTGGCTGATACATCTTCAGCCACAGCCATGAACGCGGCGCGACGTTCCTCGCGCACAGACTCGGGCAACATACCCGGCAAATCATTGGCCGTTGCTCCTGCAACCGGGCTGTAGGCAAAACAACCGGCACGATCAATGTTGGCTTCACGCATGAAGTCCAGCAGATGGGCAAACTCTTCCTCGGTCTCACCAGGGAACCCCGCGATGAAGGTGCTGCGGATCACGATGTCGGGGCACACCTCACGCCAACGCTGGATACGCTCCAAATTTTTCTCACCACTGGCCGGGCGTTTCATGCGTTTGAGCACGTCAGGGTGGCTGTGTTGGAACGGCACATCCAGATACGGCAGCACCAGCCCGGACGCCATCAGCGGCAGGATGGTGTCCACACTCGGGTACGGGTACACATAGTGCAAACGCAACCAGGCACCGTAACGTTGCGCCATTTCACCGAGCGCCTGAACCAGTTCCAGTAAACGTGTCTTGATCGGTGTACCGTTCCAGAAGCCAGTCCGGTAACTCACATCGACACCATAAGCCGAGGTGTCCTGACTGATCACCAGCAGTTCTTTCACACCACCTTCAAACAAGGCTTGCGCTTCTTTGAGCACATCACCAATCGGGCGTGACACCAAGTCACCCCGCATAGACGGAATGATGCAGAAGCTGCAACGGTGGTTGCAGCCTTCACTGATCTTGATATAGGCATAGTGACGTGGCGTCAGCTTGATGCCCGCCACACCAAAACCATTGGGCACCAAATCCACAAACGGGTCATGCGGTCTGGGCAAGTGCGTATGCACCGCATCCATCACCTGCTGGGTCGCTTGGGGGCCGGTCACCGCCAGCACGCTGGGGTGCATCTGGCGCACCAGGTTGTTGCCTCCCTCACCCGCCTTGGCACCCAGGCAGCCGGTCACGATCACTTTGCCGTTTTCGGCCAGCGCCTCACCAATGGTGTCCAGGCTTTCCTTGACCGCGTCATCGATGAAACCACAGGTGTTGACGATCACCAGATCGGCACCCTGAAAGGTCTTGACGGTTTGGTAACCCTCGGCATTGAGTTGCGTCAGGATCAGTTCGGAGTCGGTCAGGGCCTTGGCACAGCCCAGGCTGACAAAACCAACTTTGGGCGCTTGGGCGGCTTGTGAGATAACACTATTCATGCTCAACTTTGTTGAAATTCAGGATTAACTTTTGAGACCAAAAACACCCAGCATCTGCTCTGTCTGCTTTTGCATCTGCTCCTGCATCTGAGCCAGGATATGTTTGGACTGCTCCAAACTGCCGCCCATCATGGCTTGTAATGCCGGAGGCTGCAATGTCACAAACTGCGACCACATCTCAGGCGTGAAACCCTTGGACTGCTCGGCAAAGCGCGTTTGCACATCAATGAGCGATTGGATGTTTTTTTCCAGATAACCACCCAACATGCCTTGCATCGCATGGCCATAAAAACGGATCAAACTCTCGAGCACCGGTGCGGTGAACATCGGTGAACCACTGGCTTCCTCTTCCAGAATGATCTGCAACAGGATACTGCGGGTGATGTTGTCACCTGTCTTGACATCAATCACCTCAAAAGCCTCACGCTTCATCACCAGGGCCTTCACCTCCATCAGGGTGATGTAACTGGAGGTGATGGTGTCGTAGAGCCGACGATTAGGGTACTTCTTGATGATGCGCTGCTGACTCGGCGCTGGTGTTTGGGTGGCGTTATTCATAGGTCATCCAGAGGTCCATCATGAGCGCGTTGTAATCAGGTTGCGGCCGATTGTAGAAACCGGCACAAGCTGCATTTGCCAGCAGAGGCCCTTGCGGGCGTGCCAAGATCCATCTTGCCATAGCAAAAGTGGACGAGGCAGAGAAACAAACAAGGAATAAAACAGGACTTGTGTCTACAAGGTTTTTGCGATCTGAATCTGGCAACATTCAGAAAACCTTGGTAGGCGCGATTGGACTCGAACCAACGACCCCCACCATGTCAAGGTGGTGCTCTAACCAGCTGAGCTACGCGCCTGGGTATTTAGTAAAAACGTAAGTATAGCGTGAATATTCAGCTGTTCCGACATACACCTGATCTTTTTGCGCAAAAACTTGTCTGATAATTGACGTTTACGTCAACGTCAATTTGTTATCTGGAGGTACTCATGGAAATCAAAGGCAAGGTGTTTATCGTGACCGGCGGCGCATCGGGCCTGGGGGAAGGCACGGCACGCCTGCTCAGTGCTGCCGGAGGCACCGTGGTCATTGCCGACCAACAGGTCGACAAGGGTCAAGCGGTTGCCAAAGAAATCGGTGGCGCTTTTGTGGCCTGCGACGTCAGCAGCGATTTCGATGGACAAGCCGTGGTCGCACAAGCCACGGCACTGGGCAAACTGATGGGGCTGATCAATTGCGCTGGCATCGCACCTGCCGAAAAAACCGTGGGCAAAAACGGCCCCCACGCGCTGGCACTCTTCACCAAATGCATCACCGTCAACCTGATTGGCAGCTTCAATATGATCCGGCTGTGCGCCGACGCCATGAGCCAAAACGCGCCGGAAGCCACCGGTGAGCGTGGTGTGTTGATCTCCACCGCCTCGGTGGCCGCCTATGACGGCCAGATCGGACAAGCCGCCTACAGCGCCTCCAAAGGCGGCATTGTGGGCATGACCCTGCCCATTGCACGCGACCTGGCACGCAACGGCATCCGCAACATGACGATTGCACCAGGCATCTTTGGCACACCGATGATGTTCAGCTTTCCGCAGGAAGTGCAGGATGCCCTGGCGGCTAGCGTGCCTTTCCCCTCCCGACTGGGCACACCGCAGGACTACGCCAAACTGGTGCAACACATTATTGAAAACGACATGCTCAACGGCGAAGTGATCCGCCTGGACGGCGCCATCCGCCTGGCACCGCGCTGACGCCATGGGGCGGTTTCTACAATCGCCCCATGTCCATCCCCCAAAGCTTCGTACAGGAACTGCTGGCCCGCGCCGACGTGGTCGAGATCGTCGGGCGTTATGTGCCACTCAAGAAGGGCGGCGCCAATTTCATGGGGCTATGCCCGTTTCACAGCGAAAAATCGCCGTCTTTCTCGGTCAGCCCGACCAAACAGTTCTACCACTGCTTTGGCTGCGGCAAAACCGGCAACGCCATCGGTTTTCTGATGGAGCACGCGGGCATGAGTTTTGTGGAAGCCGTGCAGGACCTGGCCCAGCAATTTGGCATGCAGGTGCCCGAAGACGACGCCAGCCCGCAGGACCGCGCCCGCGCTGCCGAACAACGGCAAAAACAGCACACCTTGAACGATGTGCTCGAGAAAGCCTGCAAGGCCTACCAAAAACACCTCAAGGCGTCACCGCGCGCGATCAGCTATTTCAAAGGTCGTGGTCTGTCAGGCACCGTGGCCAAACAGTTTGGCCTGGGGTATGCCCCTGAGGGCTGGCGCAGCCTGGCCAGCGTGTTCCCGAACTACGACGACCCGCTGCTGGTGGAAAGCGGCTTGGTGATCCTCAACGAAGAAGACGGTGGTGAAGCCAAACGTTACGACCGCTTTCGTGACCGGGTCATGTTCCCGATCCGCAACATCAAAGGAGAATGCATCGGTTTTGGCGGACGGGTGCTGGGTGACGACAAACCCAAGTACCTCAACTCGCCGGAAACCCCGGTGTTCAGCAAAGGCCGCGAACTCTACGGCCTGTTTGAAGCCCGCGCCGCCTTGCGGGAACACGGCTACGCGCTGGTCACCGAAGGTTACATGGACGTGGTGGCGCTGGCGCAGCTCGGTTTTCCCAATGCGGTGGCGACACTGGGCACCGCCTGCACCCCCGAGCATGTGCACAAACTGTTTCGTTTCACCGAGTCGGTGGTGTTCAGCTTTGATGGCGACAGCGCCGGCCGCCGCGCGGCACGCAAGGCGCTGGACGCCGCTCTGCCGCTGGCGACCGATGTGCGCAGTGTCAAGTTTCTCTTTTTGCCGCCCGAGCACGATCCCGACAGCTTTATCCGCGCCCACGGCAAAGAAGCCTTTGCGCGTTATGTCAGCGAAGCGGTGCCACTGAGCCGTTTTTTGCTCGACGCTGCCCGTGACGGCTGCGACCTGCACACCGCCGAAGGCCGCTCACACCTGTCGAGCAACGCCAAACCGCTGTGGGAACTATTGCCCGCTGGCGCCCTGAAACAACAACTGCTGTCAGAGATCGCCGATCTGGTGCAACTCTCCAGCCGGGAGTTAACCGAGGTCTGGTATCCGACGCAGGCCAAGCCCAAACGGGTGCGCAAGGAAAACTATCAAAGTGATAGTGATTACCGCAGCAAGGACGGGGGCTACAGCCCAAAATCTTATAAATCCAAGAACAACCCTCGCCCGATGCCCAGCAACAGCCGCCTGCCGGCCAGCCGGGCCGACCATGCCGCACGTATCCTGCTCGACAACATGGCCGCACTCGAGGCTCTGTCGGTCGAAGACCATGGCTTGCTGTGTGGCCTGGAGCCACCCTACGGGCCGCTGTTTGCCTGGCTGGAAGCGCAGTTCCATGAACATGGCCCACAGCCATGGATCGCTCTGCGCGAGGGCCTACAAGGCCACGAGAGTGAAGCCTTTGCCACCAAACTGATGAGCAGCCACGAGCTGGGTGTGGATGAGGATGCGGCCGAAGCCGCCAGCGAGCTGCGCCGCCTACTCAATCTGATGCTGATCGACCAGCTCATGGCAGCGGAAACCCAGGCGCTCGAAGAGGCCAAAACCGACCCCTCAGCACTGCAACGCTACCGTGAACTGCAGGACCGTCGCAAGGCCTTGAAACCCGCCATCTAGGCACCATCTGGGACGCTCAAGCTCGCAAAAAAGGTATAATCCGCTGTTTTTCGCCCAGGCAAGCGCGACAGCAGCACCTCCGGACCCGGCCAACACGATGCATTTGAGCGCATCCGGCCACCTTGCCGCAAGGACTGCACACCAAATGTTCGCCCACCCGTCTTGCCGGACCCTGCCCGTTTTTGCGATGTTTTTCCAAAACGCTGGTCTGCCCGCAGCGCTCCACATGCTTCGTTTGTCGTCGTTTTGAGGTTCATACATGCCTGCTTCCAAGTCAAAGACTTCCGCCGCCCCCGCAGCCAAGACCAGCGCTGTAAAAAAAACAGCCAGCAAACCCACTGAACCGAAAGTACCCGTCGTGCCCGCATCCAAATCCAAAGTCAAAGCTGCTGTAGAAGAAACCCAGGTCGATGCCGTAGCAGAACCTGTTGCCAAGAAAAAGGCTGCAAAAACCGTCAAGAAATCTGGCGATACCGCCACTGGCGCCAAACGCGGTCGCAAACCAAAGGCCGGCAAGGCGGATTCGGATGTGGATGATCTGGACCTGTCCGACATCGAGGACGATCTGGCGGGTGAACCGGTTGCAGAAACCAGCGAAACCACCGAGACCACCGAAAAGGTCAAACCGCTTCGCATGAAGATCAGCAAGGCCAAAGAACGTGCCTTGATGAAAGAGTTTGGTCTGGATGAAACGGTTCTGTCCGAAGAAGACCTGGCCAAGCGCCGCCTGCGCCTGAAAGCGCTGATCAAGCTCGGCAAAACCCGTGGTTATTTGACCCACGGCGAAATCTCCGACCACTTGCCCGACAAACTGGTCGATGCCGAAACGCTCGAGGTGGTGATTTCGATGCTCAACGACATGGGTGTTGCCGTCTACGAGCACACCCCTGATGCCGAAACCCTGCTCTTGAACCAGAACGGCCCCACCGCCGCCACCGAAGAAGAAGCCGAGGAAGAAGCCGAAGCCGCCTTGAGCACGGTGGACAGCGAATTTGGCCGCACCACCGACCCGGTGCGCATGTACATGCGCGAAATGGGTACGGTCGAGCTGCTCACCCGCGAAGGCGAAATCGAAATCGCCAAGCGCATCGAAGGTGGGCTGATGGCCATGATGGAGGCGATTTCCGCCTCCCCCGCCACCATCGACGTGATCCTGCAACTGGGAGAAGACATCCGCAACGACAAGGTGGTCATTACCACCATCGTCGACGGTTTCACCAACCCGAACGAGGCCGACGACTATGTGGCCGAAGAAGACTTTGACGAATTCGACGCAGATGATGACGATGACGGCAAGGGAGGCTCCAAGGCGCTGACCAAAAAGCTCGAAGAGCTCAAAAAAGAAGCGATGAGCCGCTTTGACCGGATGCGTGCCCACTTCGAGCAGATCCATGTGATCTACGACAAGGAAGGTTACGGCAGCGCCAACTACCAGAAGACACAGCGCGCTCTGTCCGACGAGCTGATGTCGATCCGCTTCACCGCCAAAACCATCGAAAAACTCTGCGACATGGTGCGTGCCCAAGTCGACGACGTGCGCAAGAAAGAACGTGAGTTGCGCCGCATCATCGTTGACAAGTGCGGCTACCCACAGCCCCAGTTCATTGCCGAGTTCAGCGGCCGTGACAAACACCACAACAAGGTAGCCAGCCATCTGCTCGACCTGAAATGGATCGAAAAACAGGCCGCCGCCGGCAAGCCCTGGAGCGCGACCATGGGCCGCAACATCCCGCCGGTGCAGGAGTTGCAACAACGACTGATCGACCTGCAGGCCAAGGTTGTGGTGCCGCTGGACCAGCTCAAGGACATCAACAAACGCATGAACGAGGGTGAATACGCCTCGCGTGCGGCCAAGAAAGAGATGATCGAGGCCAACTTGCGCCTGGTGATCTCGATTGCCAAGAAGTACACCAACCGTGGCCTGCAGTTCCTCGACCTGATCCAGGAAGGCAACATCGGCCTGATGAAGGCGGTCGACAAGTTCGAATACCGCCGTGGTTACAAGTTCTCAACCTACGCCACTTGGTGGATTCGCCAGGCCATCACCCGCTCCATTGCAGACCAAGCGCGCACCATCCGGATTCCGGTGCACATGATCGAAACCATCAACAAGATGAACCGCATCAGCCGCCAGCATCTGCAAGAGTTTGGTTACGAGCCCGATGCATCGGTGTTGGCTGAGCGCATGGAAATCCCGGAAGACAAGATCCGCAAAATCATGAAGATCGCCAAAGAGCCGATCTCCATGGAAACGCCGATCGGTGACGATGACGATAGCCACCTGGGTGATTTCATCGAAGACGGCGCCAACACCGCCCCGATGGAAGCCGCGATGCAAGCCGGTCTGCGCGACGTGGTCAAGGACATTCTGGACAGCCTGACGCCACGCGAAGCCAAGGTGCTGCGCATGCGTTTTGGTATCGAGATGACCAACGACCACACCCTCGAAGAAGTCGGCAAGCAGTTTGACGTGACCCGTGAACGCATCCGCCAGATCGAAGCCAAGGCGCTGCGCAAGCTCAAGCACCCCAGCCGCTCGGACAAGCTGCGCAGTTTCACCGACAACCTGTAGACACCGACCCAGCGTTTACATAAGAAAAGCGCCTCAGGCCCTGATAAAACGGGCGTGAGGCGCTATTTTTTTGATATCTAACAAGCCGAGGGACGCTGGAACTTCGCCCGGGCCAAATCGACCTGCGCCCGGGTAACACACGCCTGTGCATGGTCGTTGATCAGCCCCCTGCCCACAAGGAGGCGTGTTCGCCATGATGGGCCTGCACCAAGCGTATGGCGTTCGCGCACCTTCGGAGAAAAATGGTTTGATTTCTTGCTTGTGGCTGCATCTTCTCAAAGTAGGGAGCATCCTCAAAACCGGTGCAAATCAGTCATGACCACACCTTTCTTGCTGAAGGCCAGCGGCCTTGTGGGTGCTGTGACTGCCCGGTTTGGTCAAACGTGCTGCGGGAGTTGAAAGCTCAACTCATTACCCGGCGGCCAGCTTAAACACGGCCACCGTGCTCACCAACTCCTGCGATTGTGACTTGAGGCTACTGGCAGCAGCAGCCATCTCTTCCACCAGGGCTGCGTTTTGCTGGTGACCTGGTCCATCTGCTGGATAGCTTCCCCTATCTGGCCCACACCCTGGCTTTGTTCGACGCTGGCCGCACTGATCTCGCCCATGATGTCGTTGACCCGGCGAATGGAGGCCACCACCTCGGTCATGGTGGTACCGGCCTGGTCGACCAGGGCTGTACCTTGTTCGACCCGCTCGACACTGTTGCTGATCAGGGTCTTGATTTCTTTGGCGGCTTCAGCACTGCGGCCTGCCAAGCTGCGCACTTCACTGGCCACCACCGCAAAACCACGACCCTGTTCACCCGCACCGGCGGCTTCCTCCGCTGCGTTGAGTGCCAGGATACTGGTCTGGAAACTGACCAAGAACCGGGGTTCCTTCCCCAGTGATGAGGCGCTGACCAAACTGTTCTATCTGGCCCTGCGCAACATCAGCCCCAAATGGACGATGCCAATCAGAGACTGGAAGGCTGCCCTGACCCGTTTTGCCATTCAGTTTGCCGATCACTTCTCCTCAACTGATCTCCGCCCCGTTTACACAAAAATTCGGACACCCGTCTTGTTCAGCGTTGCCGTAACCCGTAAGACTGTGCTCTCGCCCTAGCTTTCCAGTTGTTGCAACAGGTATAGCCGCTGGTAGACACCTTGAGGGATCGCCATCAACGCCTCATGGTTGCCCTGCTCTTGAATGTGGCCATGGTTAAGCACCACGATGCAGTCAGCGGCGCGGATCGTCGACAAGCGGTGGGCAATGGCGATCACGGTCACACGACCGCGCAGTTCGGTCAGGGCCAGTTGCACAATTTGCTCGGTTTCTGAGTCAATATGGGCGGTCGCTTCATCCAGAAACAAGATGCGTGGTTGGCCTGCCAAGGCTCGCGCGATGGCAATGAGCTGTTTTTGCCCGACCGACAAGCGTGCCCCGCCTTCACCCAGCAGGGTGTCATAGCCCTGCTCTAGCTGCATGATGAAGTCGTGGCAATGTGCTGCCCGTGCTGCCGATTGCAGGTCGTGCTCGGCAATATCGCGGCCCATCGCAATGTTCTCACGCACACTCGCGGCCAGCAAAAAAGGATCCTGCGGCACCAGGCCCACATCGGCACGAAAATGCGCGTCGCTGAACTGAGCCAGAGGTATGCCATCAATGCTGATGTCACCTGATTGCGCTTGGTAAAAGCGCAATAACAGGCTGAGCAAGGTGGACTTGCCACTGCCGGTGTGCCCGACCAATCCGTAAAAAGCACCCGCAGGAATCTGTAGGCTCAGATCGTGCAGGATCACCGTATCAGGGTTGTACCCAAACCGAAGTCGCTGGATGCTCACCGCGCCTTGGGAAATCCGCTCTGGGCCTGTCACCGCCATCGGGCGGTGTTCTTGTAGCAATGTGTCCACCCGCGCGGCAGCAACGATGGCTTGTTGCAGCTGCCCAAACTGCAGCGTGATCTGAATCAGTGGGTCCACCACGCGGCCAAGGTAGCTCACAAAGGCATACAACACGCCGATTTGCAGCCCGCTGAAGGCACTCAGGCCAAAACTGTAAATTACAGCGACAAGCAGCAACACATTGATCAAGTCCAGCATCGGACGCAGCAGCCAGGCATTCACACGCATCTCAGCAATGCGGGCACCCAGATGCTGCTGGTTGATGCGGTCAAACCTTTGACGAAAACGCACTTGTGCGTTGCTGGCCTGTAGTACCGGCATACCGGCAATGGACTCGGACATCAGGGCATTGATGTCGCTGCGTTTCTGCCGTGCACGTGACACAGCGGGTGCACTCCAGCGCTGGTAGAACCAGACAATCACCACCACCGTTGGCACCAGCGTGAGCACAATCAGCATCAAGCGCCAATCCAGCCAGGCCATTGCAGCAAAAGCACCGAGCACAACAATGCTGTTGTCAAGAATCACAAACAGCACTTGGACATAGAGGTTCTTGACCTGCTCGGTGTCATTGGTCACCCGGCTGACCAACTGCCCGGTGATTGCCTTGTCAAAAAAAGCCATGGGCAGACGCAACACGTGGCCATAGACCTCTTCGCGCAATCGCCGAACCGAACGCATGGCCACCCCGGCCAGACGCGCCAATTGGGTGTAGCGAATGGCGCAAGCGATGGCACCTGCAAGCAAAATGCCACCCAGCAGCAAACCCACCTCCATCGGGTCAAAACGCCGCGGTATCAGCGTGTGGTCAATGAAATACTTACCCAGCAAGGGGCCAGCGGCTTCGAGCAGCGCCGCCACAATCAGCCAAAAACCGCCCTTCCAGACGTGGTGTTTCTCGGATCGGGCCGCATGCAGCAACAGGGCAATGGCTTGGCGCGTGTTGCGTGGCTGGGGAGTGGCTTCAGTCTGCATCCAGACTCGCTTGTAACTGTTGGTAGCGCCATTGGGATGTGTACCAGGCATCAAGCGCCAGCAGACTGGCATGGTCGCCCTGCTCAACAATGCACCCATCCTTGAGCACCAGTATGTGTTCAGCATCCATCACGGCGCTCAAGCGGTGGCTGACGATGATGGTTGTCCTACCTGGGCTGGATTTGCGCAGCTCTTGCAGGTGCTGCAGGATGCTGGTTTCGGTTTGCGTGTCAACGGCAGACAAGGCATCGTCCAGCAGCAACAGCGTTGCATCAGCCAGCATCGCGCGTGCAATGGCCACCCGCTGACGCTGCCCGCCCGAGAGCGAAATGCCTTTTTCCCCCACTGGGGTGTCATAACCCTGTGGCATCCGCGCAATGTCTTCGTCGATGCAGGCCAGGCGAGCCGCGTTTTCGATCTCAGCCCTAGTGGCATCTGGCTTGACCAGCCCAATGTTCTCGGCAATCGTTGCAGAAAACAGAAACGGCTCCTGAGGCACCCAGCTCATTGACTGGTGCAAGGTCTCCAGGGTGTAGTCAGCCAGTCCGTGGGCTCCCCAACTGATGTTGCCCTGGTTGGCTGCGTACTGGCGCAAGATCAAACGAACCAGACTGGATTTCCCCGCACCGGTGGCACCGACAATGCCCAACGTGTGCCCGGCCAACACAGAAAAACTGATTCCCGACAGGGCCAGTGCCTGGTGCCCTGGATATGAAAACGAGACGTCTTTGAACGCCAACGCGCCCACAGGTGTTTGTGTCCTTGTGCCACTGTCATCGATGGACAGTGGCGCCGCCAAGGTCGGCTGCAATCGCTCCCAGGCAGCACGTCCGCGCTGGATCAAAGACAACACCCAGCCAGCAGCAAACATGGGCCAGATCAATTGGCCCAGGTACATGCTGAACGCCGTCAACGCACCAAGGGTCAGCACCCCGTGCCAGACCAGCGTACCGCCCAGCCCCAGGGTCAGTACCGTGGCACAGATCAAGGTGATCCCTACCGTGGGTTCGAGCGCGGCCTCCCATCTCTGGGCTTGCAGGCTGGCACTGGCTGCGTTTTCAGCCAGTTCGGAAAAGCGTGCGGCACTGCGCTCCTCCAGACCCAGCGCACGCAATGTGCGCACACCGGTGAGCGTCTCCTGCACGTGGTCATTGAGTTTGCCAAATCGCTCAAGTGAATCTTTGGAGGCCAGGTGAATGTGCGTTGAGATGCGCCAAAACGCGAATGCCATGAAGGGAAACGGCAGCAGAGCGACCAGTGCCAGTCGCCAGTCAATGCCAAGCGTCATCATGGCAACGACCAGGATCAACGTCAATGTGCCATCAAAGCCTGCCAGCATGGCTTCCCCTGAGGCCATTTCTACAGCGTCAATGTCGTTGGTGGCCTGCGCCATCAGGTCACCCGTGCCACGCTGGTGAAAGAAGTGAGGCCCTTGTAAACACAAGCGAGCGTAGAGGCGTGTGCGCAGCTCGGCCCCAAGACGGTAGCTGGCCGCAAACAGCTGCAAACGCCACGCCACCCGCAGGAAATAAATCAACACGCCCGCCAACACCAGCCAACCCAACTGCGCCAACAGCGCCGTGTTGTCCAGTTGCCCAGCAGCCAGACCGTCCACGATGCGACCAACATGTCGTGGAATGAAGACTGTGAGAGCGCTTACCGCCGCCAGCATCAGTGCCGCAAGCAAATAGGGGCGCCAGTTCTGGCGCACGTAAAGTGCGATCAGGCTGGTCAGGGTCATGGGAGTGCGCCGCAATGGCGTGAATGACGGTTGGGGGGAGACGAATTCTAGGGTTGATTCGGTTAAGCCAACAAAGTCAATGATCCTCATCACTTTGATCATCAGTGGTCTTAAAGATATCGAAAACTGCGGCGCGGGTTGCCACCCCGTTACCCGCAGACGTTGAAAGCCGTGCCCTGACTGCACCGCTATCCTCATGGTTGTTGGGTGGATAACTCAGCTTGCTATCATCCAGCCATGCAGCAACAGTTATGGCATCGTCTGATGGCCACGCTCCAACTACCCATGACCACCGGCCTATTCGATAGCCGGTGTGTTCGGGAGTACGTGGGTGTGCGCGATATCTGGCCATACAAGCCGGTCGCACATTCCCCCGCCCGGCGATAAACCTTTTTCCCTATCTTGCGCAAGCACCTATCGCCGGGCACCAGCTCAGCGCGATAGCGGCCATTCTTCTGCATAACGATGTCTGGCCGCGCTTGATGGAGAAACCTCATGCACAAGACCCTTTCCGGTCAGCGCTTGCTGACCGAGCTCGATTTCACCCGGCTTTCCAAACTGAATCGAGGCCAACTTCCAGAAGACCTGGCCGAGGATTTGAACTCGGCAGACCTGGTGGTCTCACAGGACATTGCCCCCGATATTGTCACGATGAACTCGCAGGTCGAGATCGTCCATGACGGCTCGGCACTGCGCCAGAAGTTCACCCTGTGTTACCCCGCCAACGCTGACGCAGGCCGGGGGCTGATCTCGGTTCTGTCGCCGGTCGGGGCCGCCTTGCTGGGCCGACGCGTTGGCGACACCGCGTGTTGGACCATGCCTCAGGGTGAGGCCCGTTCCGCCAAGGTGGCGGCCATTTTGTTTCAGCCAGAAGCCTCTGGTGACTACACCACCTGAGCAAGGTGCAGGCAAGAGTGAGCGCCCCAGCACCAGTTGGGCCAAAAAGACCATTTCCTGCCTTTTTGAATGCTTCACTTCGACCTCGAACCCCGCTTGAGGGCAGGGATTCGAGCGTCAGATTTTCAAAAGTCTTCAAACCATCATGAGTATTCGTTTCAACACGCAAGTCAGCGCCATTTTGGAAGAGGCCGCCATGAAGTTGGGTGAGCTGGGTTACTACGCCCGCATCGAGCCAGGCCTGGTGCCAGCCAGCGGGGAAGGTGTGATCACCCTGAATGTCGCCAGCAGTCTGATCGGCTTGGCACGGGTGGAGGAGCTGTTTCTGTCTGGGCAGGCGAACATCCAATCCCAGACCTCCAAGCTGGGCCTGCTGAAGTTCATCGCCCGCAGCCAAGACCGAAGCCAGGACCCCGACTTTGTCGCCGGTGTGGTGGGCCCCCGGGACACATGAACGTGCGCGGCCACCCCGGACGACCAGACGCCCGCGCCGATGCGAAGTCTCAGCCATGGCCTGAAGACCCACTGTGTCAACAACGTCAAATTGGAGGTGGACACCATGTATCAACTCAATCACATTCTGGCGGCGACCGATCTGTCAGCACCGGCTCGCCATGCTGCTGAACGTGCGGCACTGGTCAGCAAGGAGACCGCGGCGACGCTTGATCTGTTGCACGTGACCAACCTGGCTCCGCTGGAGCGGCTTGGCCAACTGATGGGCACCACAGCGGGCGACTTGGAACACAAGGTCCTGCAAGCGGAACAGACCAGGCTGATGGCGCTCGCCACTGAACTGCAGCACCGCGTTGGCATCACACCTGACACACAGGTCGTTGCCGGCGACTTGCTCACCGAACTGGCCAAGTCAGCCGATGCCTTGGCAACAGACCTGCTGGTTTGTGGTGCCAAGGGCGACAGTGTTTTTCGCCGCTTCGCGCTGGGAACAACGGCCTTGCGTGTGCTGGGCAAAACAAAGTGCCCCGTTCTGGTGGTGAAACAGCCACCCCGTGGCGCCTACAAGCGGCTGTTGGTACCGGTCGATTTTTCAAGCGCGTCACTTCGGGCCCTGCACCACGCACGCTGCCTGGCGCCCCAGGCCGACATGGTGTTGATGCATGCGTTTGAAGTGCCTTTCGAGGGGCTCTTGCGTTATGCCAGAGTGAACGAAGACACGATCCAGCAGCATCGGGTGACTGCCCGGAAGGAAGCGCTGCACAAGCTCCAGACCTTGCGGGACAAAGCCGGGCTCAACAACATGAACACCAGCCTGCTGGTCCTGCACGGCAACCCAGCCCTGCGCATCCTTGAGCAGGAACAAGCGCTTGATTGCGACTTGACCGTGATGGGCAGACACGGCGACAGCCTGCTGGAAGAGATGCTTCTCGGCAGTGTCACCAAACACGTGCTGGCCGAGTTGCAGGGCGACCTGCTGGTATCGGTGTGAGCCACATACGGGCCAGATCAAACCGCCAGAGATCGCCAGAACACCACGGCGCCACACAGACGCCAGGTCCGCAAGGCGGCCATTGCAGTGCCCGGAGGTTGCATGCAGATGATGCACAAAATATGCTTCAAGCCCTTTTCCTTAAAGGGCTGACAGCTACAAATTAGATACTACATCTGCAAGATCAGCGCATTCACAGCTTCATCGGCTGCGGCGTGGGCATGGGACCAGGCACTTCGGACGGCAGCGGTGCTGGCGACGGAGGTGTCGGCATGGGGGGCGTTGGCATAGGTGGCATGGGTGTCGGTGTGGTTGGCATCGGTTCTGGCGCCGGTATGTCGACGGTCATGGTGAAGTTGGGTTGTTTCATGCGTCTATTTTTGGTGTGGGCAAGGCAGCCGTCTGTGCGTTGCCCCACCACAGAAACACAGGGTGGCTGGTCTGCAAACCTGGCTTGGCCTGCGATCACTCGGGTGCCTTGACCAGGTTCAAACCTGCGCCCGAAAAGTCTGGCCCAGCGCAAACACGGAGTTGGGGCCTTGGGGATGGAAGGCGGCTGGCAAGGGCTGTTTAAACACCCCGCGGTTGGGCGGTGATTTGTGTGCCAGTTCCACACCCTGGGCCAGTTGGTCGAGCACCAGACTCTTCAAGGTGACCGACTGGGTGAACTTCAGCACCTTGGCGTTCATGGCGTCCCACAGGTCTTGTGTCATGTGTTGCACGGGTGAAGCGTCTGCCTGTTTGGTCGAGGGCGGGTCGTCCTCCACCGCGCAAATGATGTCAGCCACGGTGATGACGTCTGTCTGACTGCCCAGCGAGTAGCCGCCGCCCGGCCCACGGATGCTGGTAACCAGCCCTTGCATGCGCAGCTTGCTGAACAACTGCTCGAGGTAAGACAGTGAGATGTGTTGGCGCTGCGCGATCTCGTTGAGCGGAACGGGCCCAAATTTTTCACGCAAAGCCACATCAATCATGGCGGTCAGGGCAAAACGGCCTTTGGTACTTAAACGCATGGTGATTCCTCCAGTTCAGGCGTCCCATTGCACAACGGCCAATCGGTGTTGTCGGTCTGCCAACGAACACAAGCACAGGCCCAGCAAGCGTGCGCTGTCGCACTGACGGGCTCGTTGTCGGGGTCTAAGGTGGGCCTAGCGCACTTTTTAACGGCGCTTTCCCCCCATGCCACTGAACCAGGAGTAACCCATGAACCCATTGCCTCCCGTGCCACCTGCAAGCGACACCACCGACAGCGACATGGCCGAACAAGCCAATCCAGGCCACGGTGTGCCCTCGCAGGACCCCAATGCTGGGGCGCAGACGCCACTGAACCCCAAAGACGCTGAACGCGAAGCCAACTCGGTGCTGGTCGGTGGCGGCGTGATGGCGGGTGCAACCACGGGTGCAGTCATTGGTGTGGCAGTGGCCGGACCGGTGGGGGTGCTGGTGGGAGCCTCGCTCGGTGCGATGGCGGGTGCGCTGGGTGGTGCTGCCGCAGGCGCCGCAGCAAGTGCACAAGATGTGGCCACCCTGCCCGCAGGCTCGGTGCGCTTGCACATCGAAGACAGCGGTGGTGACGGCCGACCCGTGGTGCTGATCCATGGCTGGCCGCTGT
The DNA here is from genome assembly GCF_002017865.1 of Rhodoferax fermentans. Classification (NCBI taxonomy): domain Bacteria; kingdom Pseudomonadati; phylum Pseudomonadota; class Betaproteobacteria; order Burkholderiales; family Comamonadaceae; genus Rhodoferax; species Rhodoferax fermentans. The sequence goes on from NZ_MTJN01000002.1 coordinate 262,343, forward strand.
CAGCCATGGCCTGGGAGCAGCAGGTGCTGGTGTTACAAGGCGCCGGTTACCGGGTGGTCACGTACGACCGGCGCGGCTTCGGGCGCTCAGACAAACCAGAATCAGGTTACAGCTACGACGATCTGGCCGACGACCTGCAACGTGTTCTGGACCACTGCCAACTGCAGGACGTGACGCTGGTGGGGTTCTCCATGGGGGGTGGCGAAGTGGCACGGTATGTGGCGCGGTACGGCGAATCACTGTTGCACAGCGTGGTGTTTGCGGCGGCCGTGCCGCCGTTCCTGATGAAGTCGGTCGACAACCCCGACGGACCACTCACCCCCGAAGCAGCGCAAAAATCTCGGCGTGCGCTGGAACTGGACCGCAATGCGTTTTTTGAGCAGTTCACCGAAGACTTCTATTCGGCCAATGGGGTATTCCTGGTGACCGAGTCGCAGCGCCGTGAGGCTGTCGCGCTGTGCCAGCAGTCGGCACAAGCTGCGGCACTGGCGTGTATGGACGCGTTTGGCACCACCGACTTCCGTGAAGACCTGAAGCGGCTGACCGTGCCCACCCTGGTGATCCACGGTGACGCCGATGCCATCGTACCGATCGAAGGCTCGGGCCTACGCACCCACCACGCGGTGCGCCACAGCCAGCTGGTGACGGTGAGCGGTGCACCACACGGCCTGAATGTGTCGCACGCGCAGGCCTTCAACGATGCGCTGCTGACCTTCTTGCGCACTTGAGCGCGCTGTCTGCCCAGGGCCACGGTGTGGGCGGATCAGGCACAGACATGAATGTCCGAATATGATTGGTATCTGTCTCTTTCAAAGTGGCTAGGCCCTCATAGATAATGGATCATCAGGGTTTTAATACCGGAGAAATCTTGATGAAAACATGTCTGATAGTGATTGATGCACAAGAGTCCTTCCGCCACCGCCCATTTTTTACCACCACCGACCTGCCCGCCTACGCCCAGGCGCAAAACGCGCTGATCGACGGCTGCCAAGCGGCCGGGGTGCCCATCGTGCGGGTGTTCCATGTGGATGGCCCGGCATCCAGCGACAACCCGTTTGCCCAGGCATCGGGCCACATCAAGCCGCTGGGCGAGTTGCGTGAATTTGAGCCCGCCGCCACCTTTGTCAAAAGCCGCCACAGCGCGCTGGTGGGCACCGGGCTTGATGTGTGGCTCACCGAGAGCGGCATCGGGCGGCTGATCATCAGCGGCATCCGCACCGAACAGTGTTGCGAGACCACCACCCGCCACGCGTCTGACCTGGGCTGGCAGGTGGACTTCTGCCTGGACGCCACGCTGACCTGGGACATGCAACAGCCCGATGGCCAGACCTTGAGCGCGACTGACATCAAAACCCGCACCGCCACCGTGCTGGCTGGCCGTTTTGCCACCCTGTGTGACCCGGCTCAGTCCCTACAACGTGCGCTGGAGCAAGCGGCATGAGCGCGCCCTTACCGATACAGGTGGCCATCCTGGTGTTTGACGCGGTCGAGGTGCTGGACTTTGCCGGGCCGTACGAGGTGTTCACCACCGCCAGCCGGGTGTTTAGCAGGCGCAATCCCGGTACGGGTGCCTTGTTTGAGGTGACCTGTGTCTCGCGGGATGGCGGCCAAATCCAGGCGCGGGCCGGTTTGCGCGTACAAGCCGATCGCAGCTTTGCTGACGAGGCCGCGTGTGACCTGCTGCTGGTGCCCGGTGGTGTGGTGACTGCGCCTCAAGCCTGCCCGGCCACGCTGGATTGGATAAGCCGAACTGCTGCTGGGGCACAGATCAGCGCCTCGGTCTGCACCGGTGCCTTTTTGCTGGCGGCCAGTGGGGTGTTAAACCAGGGCCGTGTCACCACCCATTGGGAGGATGTGGCTGACCTGCGCCAGGCCTTCCCCAAGCTGGAGGTGTGTGAGGGTCCGCGCTGGATCGACAACGGCGCGCTGGTCACCTCGGCGGGCATCAGCGCGGGCATCGACATGTGCCTGCATCTGGTGGCGCGGCTGGCCGGGCCGGAGCTGGCGCGCCTGACCGCCCGCCAGATGGACTACCCCTGGAGTGACGATGCCACTGGCTGACACACCCGCCAATCCGATTGAGCTGTTTTTTGTGCTGCTGCCAGACACCCTGGCGCTGGACTGGGCCGGCCCGGCTGAGGCGATGCGCATCGCCAACCAGGTGCTGGTGGCCAAAGGCTTGGCGCCACGTTTTGTGCTGCGTTTTGTCGGACCCTGTGCGGATCAAGTCAGCTCGGTCGGCCTGCGTTTGAGCGGCATTGAGGCCTTGCCAACGGTCTTGCCACAGCCAAGCTGGGTGGTGCTGCTGGGTTTACCCGGGCAAACCATCGCGGTGGATTCGGAACCGGCCCGCGCCCTGCTGCACTGGCTGCGTGGCCTGCGGCTGGCCAGGCATCAGCTGGAGCTGGTGACCGTGTGTGCCGGGGCCGTGTTGGCGGCCCATGCCGGGCTGCTGGCGCGCCACCATGTCACCACGCACCACCAGCATCTGGCGGAGTTGCAAAAGGTGGCGCCAAGCTGCCAGGTGGTGGCCAACCGGGTGTTTGTGGAAGACGCGCCGGTGTACAGCAGCGCTGGCGTGACCACCGGCATCGACCTGATGCTGCACCGCATTGCCAACCTGTGTGGCGAAGCCGTGGCCGCCCAGGTGGCACAAACCATGGTGGTGGCATTGCGCCGGGGCCCACAAGACCCCGAGTTGTCACCGTTTCTGAGCTACCGCAACCACTTGCACCCAGCCCTGCACCGGGTACAGGACGCGATCAGCAGCGCACCCGCCGACAGCTGGAGTCTGAACCACATGGCCGAGCTGGCCTGCACCTCACCCCGACACTTGACCCGACTGTTTGTAGAGCACGCAGGTATTGCGCCGCTGGCCTATTTGCGCCGCATCCGCCTGGCGCTGGCGCAGACCGCGCTGCAGTCGGGCCGCAATGTGACCCAGGCGGCAGAGTTGGCGGGCTTCAGCTCAGACACCCAGCTGCGCCGCGCCTGGCACCAGTTTGCCGACGGTGGCACCCCATCCAGCTCCAAAATGCCAAATTAATAGCTGAAGGCGCTTTATGGGTAAGGGCTAGCGCCCCATTTGACGTCTAAATCAATGTGTTGCCCGGCGCAGCTCGGCGGCGCGGGCGGTGATGGCCGGGCGGTCGCTGGCGGCACCGGCATTGGCCAGGTAGGTTTCCAAGTCTTCCAGCGCATGGCCGGGATGGCGGGCTTGGGCATGGGCCAGGCCTCGATCACGGTACTCGGACCAGGCCTGAGGCAGCAGCACAATCAACCGGTCCAGCACAGCAATCAGGCGGTGCCAGTCTTCCTGCGCGGCGTGGATCTCTTTGAGGTTGCGCAGCATGCGGGCAATGATCTCGCGCGGGCTGGCAGCCTGCAGGTACAGGCCCAGTGGCAGCTCTTGTTCGTCGACCAGGCTGGAGTGGTTACGGTAGGGCTCCAGCCGCTCGGCCAGTTCTTCGCGGCTGAGTGACTGGCCATTCAAGGGATCAATCACCACCTGCCCTTCACTGAGGTTGACCTTGACCAGGAAATGCCCCGGAAACGCCACACCCCGTGCCTTCAGGCCAATGCCCTGGGCCAGCTCCAACCAGATCACCGCCATCGAGATCGGGATCGCCAGCCGGGTGCGCAGCACCACATGCACAAAGCTGTTGTCGGGGTCGGTGAAGTTGTTGAAGTTGCCGGCAAAGTTCAGGTCGCGAAAGACAAACTGGTTGAGCGTGCGTAACTTTTGCAGCGGCCCGGCGTCGGTCGGCAGGCGCCGTTGCAGGCGCGCCAGCAGCTGGTCCACCTCACCGAGCACCTGCTGCACGCTGATGTCGGGGTACTCGTCCTGGGCCAGGCTGACAGCAGCCTCCAGCAGGGCAAAGTCGGCGTCGGTGTGCACCAGAGAGGCAAAGTACTCCAGCGGCGTCGGGACATTCAGGGAAAAATTCATAGGGGCCATTGTCTACCGGCGCAGGAGTTGGCGCAATTGCAGGCCTGCCACACGGACAGTTCCCAAATATATAGCAGCAGACCCAATCAATACAAGGGCTAGAAGCCAAATTCTCTTGAAACTCTCGGCACGCAAAGCGGTCCAGTCCCAGTGGCCATTGGCCCACACCAGGAAAACCCCTAGCAAGACACAACCCGCCAGCACCTGCAGCAAAAACGCCCCCCAGCCCGGCTCGGGCTTGTAGCTACCCCGTTTGATCAACCCCATCAGCAGCCACAGTGCATTGACCAAGGCGCCAATACCAATCGACAAAGTCAGCGCCGCATGCGCAAACAACGGCACCAATACCAGGTTGAGCAACTGGGTGAACACCAGCACACCCACCGCAATACGCACCGGGGTTTTGGTGTCCTGGTTGGCGTAATAACCGGGTGCCAGCACCTTGATCGCCACAATACCAATCAAGCCGGTGCCCCAACCCATCAGCGCGTAGGTGACCTGCTGCACATCAAAGGCGGTCATGGCGCCGTAGTGGTAGAGCACCGCCACCAGCGGCTTCGGAAACACCAACAGCGCGACCGCACACGGCACCGCCAGCAAGGCCACCAGGCGCAGGCCCCAGTCCAGCATGCTGGAATACCGGGCGGTGTCACCGCTGGCGCGTGCACCGGCCAACTGCGGCATCAACACCACGCCCATGGCCACGCCGAGCAAGGCGGTCGGAAACTCCATCAAGCGGTCGGCATAGGTGATCCAGCTCACGCTGCCCGGTCGCAGATGCGAGGCAATCTGGGTGTTGATCAGCATCGAGATGTGGGCCACACTCACCCCCAGCAGCGCCGGGCCCATCAGGCGCAGCACACTCTGGGTCTCGGTGCAGGCCCAGGCCTCACGCAGGGCAGACAGGCGCCAGCGCAGTCGCGGCTGCAAGGCCAAGCGCTTCAAGGCCCACCACTGAACACCCAACTGCGAGGCACCGCCCAGCAACACCCCCCCTGCCAGCGCATAAATCGGCTCAATACCCAGGCTTTTGAACCAGGGCGCGCCCAGCGCGGTGGCGGCAATCATGCAGACATTGAGCAGCACCGGTGTGGCCGCAGGCACCGCAAAGTGTTTCCAGGTGTTGAGCACGCCAGCGCCCAAGGCCACCAGCGACATGAAGGCGATGTAGGGAAACATCCAGCGCGTCATCACCACCGCCACATCAAAACCGCGCGGGTTTTGTTGCAAACCACTGGCCATGATCCAGACCAGCCCGCCGGCACTGAGCACACCAACAACGCTCAGAACCAACAGCGCCCAGACCAGCACCGTGGCCACCCGGTCAATCACCAGGCGCGTGGCCTCATCCCCCTGCTGCGCTTTGGAGGCCGCCAGCACCGGCACAAAAGCCTGGCTGAACGCGCCTTCACCAAAAAAACGCCGGAACAAGTTGGGAATACGAAATGCCACATTGAAGGCATCGGTCATGGCGGACGCGCCAAAGGTGGACGCCATGAGCAACTCACGCATCAGGCCTGTGATACGTGAAACCAGGGTCAGCAGAGAAACGATAGAGGCGGATTTGAAGAGGCTCACGCGCCAAAGTGTAGCCGGGCAAACAGGACGGATTCCCTGTCGGCAAGTAACTGTTAGAATCGCAGGCTTTGCTGACAACATCCACAGACTCAAGGAACATCAATCATGGCATCTGGAAAACCCAAGAAAAAGAACCCGCGCCTGGCGTCGGGCCGTAAACGCGTCCGTCAGGACATCAAGATCAACGCCGCGAACACCTCGCTGCGTTCCCAATACCGCACCGCTGTCAAGAACGTTGAAAAAGCCGTTCTCGCTGGCGACAAGGCCAAAGCAACCGAGTTGTTTGGCAAGATGCAAGCCGTGGTGGACACCGTGGCTGACAAGGGCATCTTCCACAAGAACAAGGCTGCACGCGACAAGAGCCGCCTGTCTACCAAGGTGAAAGCCTTGGCCCTCGCCGCCTGATTTTCAGGCAAATCGCACGTTGTCCTGAGGGATCAAGACAACGCCGTTTGTAACGGGTGCGCTGTCAGCAAAAGCAAAAAAGCCGTCTTTGGACGGCTTTTTTGCGTCTGACGCCTGTGACTTGTCTGGCACCGCTTGGGCAACAAACGCCAACGCGCACATGCTGGCAAACAGAAACTAGGGTTAACCCTTACAATAGCTTACACATAACTTTCAACACGACCCAGCGCCGCATCCTGGCCAAGCGCACCACCCATGACCCCAACTCTTGTCGATATCACTGGCCTGGCAGCTTTGTCCCTGAATATCGCCGGTCTGGTGCGCACCTCGGACCGATCACTGCGCCATTCCACCGGCTGGGCTTCGGCCTTGTGGGCCGCGAACAACCTGCTGATGGGCGCCCAAAGTGCCGCCGCCTTGAGTGCCCTGAGTGTGGGTCGCCAGGTGTCTGCCTCCAATGCGCAGGGGCGTAGCGCACGCACCAAGCTGTGGTCTTGTCTGGCATTTTTGCTGGTCACTCTGTTGCTTGGGGCACTCACCTGGAACGGCGTGACCACCGTGTTCTCGATGGCCGGGTCAATGCTGGCCACCTATGCCATGTTCTACATGCGTGGTGTGGCCTTGCGCTTGGCAATGATTGGTGTGGCCAGTCTGTGGATGTACAACGCCTGGGCCTACGACTCGTGGTGGCAGATGCTGGGCAACACCCTTAACGGCGTGGCCGCCGCCTACGGTGCCTGGCGCGCAGCCAAAACACAAACCACCGTCTGAGAAAGATTTATTTGTGTTTGACCACTGGCTCGATACCGCACAACTGTTTGGCTACGCTGCATTTTTTCTGGGCGTGGCCTCGTTCCTGCAAAAAAACGACATCCGTTTCAAGCTCTACATGGCCGCAGAATGTGTGGCCTATGTGGTGCACTTCACACTCCTGGGCAACCCGGCAGCGGGCGCCAGCTCCCTGGTGTCAATGACCCGCTCGCTGGTGTCGATCTATTCCAAGTCACTGTGGATTGCCTTGATTTTTGTGGCCATCAACATCGGGCTGGGGTTCAAGTTGGCCACCGTGTGGTGGAACTGGATCCCGCTGATTGCCTCCTGTGTGGGCACACTGGCGCTGTTTCTTCTGGAAGGCATCCAGATGCGCATGGTGATGCTGCTTGGCACCGCGCTGTGGATTGTCAACAACGTGCTCTCGGGCTCCATTGGTGGCACAGCACTCGAAGTGGTGATTGCGATCACCAACAGCTACACCATCTACAAAATGCGGGTCAAAGCACGTGAAGCCGCCCCTCTACCATCCAGCAACCCGGCCCTACCCGCCCAAGAAAGCTGAGCCGCCAGCGGCCAAATCCTTCAACTGCGTGGCGCTGTGGGCTTGAGACCGTGCCCCACCGGTGGCGGGCCCTGAAAGGTCTGCAACTCGTTGTCCTTGGCAAAGTTCATGCAGAAGTCCCAAGCCATCACATCGTGGGTGCGCAAGGCTTCGTCCAGGATCACACAGCGGGTGCCTTCCACACTGGTGGGTACACACCACGGTGAATACGTGTAATGGCGCCCCGGCAGGGCCTGGCCCGGACGAAACTGGCTCATGACACCGGCCAACCGTTCTGCCCAGTCACTGGGGCGAAAAGCGCGACCGCTGTGGGTCACACCCAGGATGTAGAATTTTGGTGGAACAGGTGAAACCATCTTGTGGCGGCCAATCTTGGGGGTGTTGACGAGATGTTGCAACGCAGCGGGCATTGTAGTGCGCTTCCCAAGTCTTATACAAGACCTAGGGTTTTCAGCCCCACCTCACTGACACCAGCCAGAACACGTCACCCGCTGACCAGACCATCGATTTGATCGGTCTAAAATCGTGCTTCAACGGCCCAACCTGCGTTGGGCCGCTTTGTTTTCCCACGGAGATCAACGCATGAACGCACCCCATCCCTTCATTGAAGCCGCCTCGCCCCACGTGATGAACACCTACGGGCGCTTGCCTATCGCTATGTCACATGGCCAGGGCTGCCGAGTCTGGGATGTCAACGGCAAGGTCTACCTGGATGCGCTCGGCGGTATTGCGGTCAACACCCTGGGCCACAACCACCCGAAACTGGTGCCCGCGCTGCAGGACCAGATCAGCAAGATCATCCACAGCTGCAATTACTACCATGTGCCCAACCAGGAAGCGCTGGCCAAAAAGCTGGTCGAACTCTCGGGCATGAGCAATGTGTTTTTCTGCTCGACCGGTTTGGAGGCCAACGAGGCCGCGCTGAAACTGGCGCGCAAGTATGGCCATGACAAGGGCATCGAGCGCCCGGAGATTGTGGTGTATGAAAAAGCCTTCCACGGCCGCTCGATCGCCACCTTGAGTGCCACCGGCAACCCCAAGGTCCAGGCCGGATTTGGCCCGCTGGTAGAAGGTTTCATCCGTGTGCCGATCAACAACATCGAGGCTCTCAAGGCCGCCACCGAAGGCAACCCGAATGTCGTGGCAGTGTTTTTTGAGGCCATCCAGGGTGAAGGTGGCATCAACCCGATGCACCTGGACTACCTGCGTGATTTGCGCAAACTCTGTGATGAACGTGACTGGTTGATGATGATTGATGAGGTGCAATGTGGCATGGGCCGCACTGGCAAATGGTTCGCCCACCAGTGGGCGGGCATCGTGCCCGACGTGATGCCGCTGGCCAAGGGCCTGGGTTCCGGCGTGCCGGTGGGTGCGGTGGTGGCGGGTCCCAAAGCCGCCCAGATTTTCCAGCCCGGCAACCACGGCACCACCTTTGGTGGCAACCCGCTGGCCATGCGGGCCGGGGTGGAGACCATCCGCATCATGGAAGAAGACGGTCTGCTGGCCCATGCCGCAGCGGTTGGCGCCCACCTGAAAGCGGGTCTGGAAACCGCGTTGGCCGCCGAACTGGCAGCCGGCACGGTGAAAGAGATTCGTGGCCAAGGCCTGATGCTGGGCATTGACCTGGCCAAACCCTGCGGTGTGCTGACCCAACGTGCCGCTGATGCGGGCCTGCTGATCAGCGTGACCGCCGACAGTGTGGTGCGCCTGGTGCCGCCACTGATTCTGAGCCGGGCCGAGGCTGACGAGATCGTTGCCCGCTTGTGCCCCCTGATTTCCGCTCTGTTGAAAGAAGCCCCATGAACCCGGTCAACTTCGGTATTCCCAGCACCATCCCCAAAGGCGCACCACCGGTGCGGCATTACCTGCAGTTCTCGGATCTGCGGGCCGACGAATACGCCTACCTGCTCGAGCGCGCAGCCTTCATCAAGGCCAAGTTCAAGACCTTCACCCGGCACCAGCCGCTGGTGGACCGCACGCTGGCGATGATTTTCGAAAAAGCCTCGACCCGTACCCGTGTCAGCTTTGAAGCCGGTATGTACCAGCTGGGTGGCAGTGTGGTGCACCTGACCACCGGCGACAGCCAGTTGGGCCGCTCCGAGCCGATCGAAGACAGCGCGCGTGTCATCAGCCGCATGGCCGACCTGGTGATGATTCGCACCTACGAGCAAACCAAGATCGAACGTTTTGCCGAGTACTCCCGCGTGCCAGTGATCAACGGTCTGACCAACGAGTTCCACCCCTGCCAGATCCTGGCCGACATCTTCACTTTCATTGAACACCGTGGCCCGATCCAGGGCAAGACGGTGGCCTGGGTCGGTGACGGCAACAACATGGCCAACACCTGGCTGCAGGCTGCCACGCTGCTGGACTTCAAGGTCAACGTGAGCACCCCGAGCGGTTACGAGGTCAATGAAAAAATAGCCTCTGGCCCTGATGGCATAAGGGCAGGCAGCTATGAAAACTTTAGCAACCCGCTGGATGCCTGCCGCGGCGCTGACCTGGTCACCACCGACGTCTGGACCAGCATGGGCTATGAGGCCGAGAACGAGGTACGTAAACAGGCCTTTGCTACCTGGCGTGTCAGCAGCGAGATGATGGCTGTGGCCCAGCCGGGCGCCCTGTTCATGCACTGCCTGCCCGCCCACCGCGGTGAAGAGGTCGATGCCGAGGTGATCGACGGGCCACAAAGTGTGGTCTGGGACGAGGCCGAAAACCGCATGCATGTGCAAAAGGCGCTGATGGAATACCTGCTGCTGGGTCGCCAAGCGTGATGGCGCTGCGCTGCCAGACAGAGGTTTTTCGAGAAACCGCATGAAAACGCGTCGCCAGTACATACCGGTCACGGACATCGAACCCGGCATGGTGCTGGGTGAAACCGTCCAGGTGGTGGAACGTGGTTTGCTGAGCATGGTGTTGCCACCCGGGCACCTGCTCACCGCCGACAACCTCAACCAGCTCCACGCCCACCACGCCGAGTACATCTGTATCGACCAGCCCGATGAACGCAGCGATGAACAGATCGCTCTGGACACCGAGCGGGCAGCGCGCCGGGTGCAGGAGATTTTCAGGGACTGCAAGCTGGACGACCCCACCCTGCTGTCGCTGTTTGACCAGGTGATGGCTTACCGTACCGCATGATGGGCCACCCACCGATCACCCGCGACACGGTCATCCAGCTCAGTCGGCGGATGCCGAGTTTCCCCATCGTGGTGCAAGAGATTCTGGCCACGCTGGACAATCCCGACACCAACCTCAACACCCTGGCACGCTACATCAACCTGGACCCGGTGATCACAGCCCGCGTGCTGTCGGTGGCCAATGCCGCCGCCTCAGGCAGGCAACGGGATGCCGACGTCAACAACATCTTTGCTGCCACCTCGCTGATTGGTCTGGCCAAGGTGCGCAGCATCACCCTGATCAGCAGCCTGGGTGGTTTCATTCACAAGGCGGCCGCACACACCCTGCCCACCCCATTCTGGGAACACAGCGTGGCCATCAGCATCTGTGCCCAGGAACTCACCCGCCATGTGGCCCAGCCAGTGAGTCCAGACGCCGCGCTGATCGCGGGCATGCTGCACGACATCGGCCAACTCTGGCTCTTTGCGCTGGATGCCGATACCGCACGTGCTTGCTGGCAACAGGCCATCCATTCCCATTTGGGCATTGAGGCGCTGGAGCGCGAGGCCTTTGGCCTGGACCACGCCACCATCGGTGCCTGGCTGGCTGAGCACTGGAAGCTGCCCCCCACCATCGTGCAGGCCATCCAGCACCACCACAACCCGGACAGCGCGCTGGACAACCCGCTGGCACCCCTGCTCCATGTGGCCGAGGTGCTGGGCAATGCGCTGGACTTGGGGCATCGCGACCAGAACCGCGTCACCCATATCTCCAGCGCCGCCTGTCAGACGCTGGAGCTGGTATGGGATGAGAATATCCGCCCGCTGTTTGGCCAGATCGAGGCCCGCAGCCGACATGCCAACCAATTTTTTAACCAGGCCCGTTGACCTGTGCGCCAACAATCTGCTCTCGTTGTTTCAGAAACCACGCCATGAATGACAAAGACAAAAAATTCTGGTTACTGGTGCTCAAGCTGGCACTGGGTGCCATTGCTTTGATCGGTTTTTTTGGTGTGGGTCTGTACTACACCGCCAAATACAACACCTATGCGCCACCGGACAGCCCACCGGCGACCGACTGGGGCATTGCCAAAGATTCCCCGATTCGCAACAAACGCTGACAAGCCGCCGCCCGAGCCGCTGGCACCAGAAGGTGATGCTCAGCGCTTGGGGTGAAAATGCACCGGCTGCTCCGGCTGGGTGTGCGTTGGCGTGGCCGAGCCTGGGCATTGGCCACAGCGGCCACAGTCGGAACGGCAGCTGGGGGCACGCCCCAAAACGCGGTGCATACGCCCCAGCCGCTGGCGCAGTGGGTTGGGCAGCACATACCACAGGCAGTACAGCGCCGCCAAGCCCACCAGCACGACCACGCCCCAGGTCTGGTCCATCTCAGCCCGCCCCCCACATCAGGGCCAGCCGGTAGGTGCCCCAGCTGGCAAGGTAGGCCAGCGCAAACAGGTACAGCGTCACCAGCAAGGGGTAACGCCAGGAGTTGGTTTCACGGCGTACCGCCACCAGGGTCGAGATACATTGCGGCGCAAAAATGAACCACACCAACAGCGACAAGGCGGTGGCCAGCGACCAGCTGTGTGCAATCAGCGGGCTCAGCTGGGCCGCCACATCCTCACCGGTGGCCGACAACGCGTAGACCGTGCCCAGGGCACCCACCACCACCTCACGCGCCGCCATGCCAGGCACCAGGGCCACCGCAATCTGCCAGTTGAAACCAATCGGTGCCACCAGCACCTCCAGCCAGTGCCCCAACATGCCGGCAAAGCTGTGGTTGATGGCCGCATCGGTTGCCCCTGCAGGCGCTGCCGGAAAAGTCGCCAAAAACCAGAGCAGGATGGTCAGCGCCAGGATGATGCCGCCCACCCGTTTGACAAAAATCGCCGCTCGCTCGTACAGGCCATGTGCCAGGTTACGCACATTGGGCAGGCGGTAGGCCGGCAACTCCATCACCAGCGGCGTCGGCCGTACCTGGGACCGCCACACCATCGCCACCGCCGCCACCGCCATGGCCGAGACAATGCCCCCCACATACAGGCCAAACATCACCAGCCCCTGCAGGTTAAACACCCCCCAGACCGAGCGACTTGGGATAAAGGCACCAATCAGCAAAGCGTAGACCGGCAAGCGGGCCGAGCAGGTCATCAGTGGCGCAATCATGATGGTGACGAGCCGATCACGCCAATGGGTGATGCTGCGCGTGGCCATGATGCCCGGCACCGCACAGGCAAAACTCGACAACAGTGGAATGAAGGAGCGCCCAGACAAGCCCACCGTGCCCATCACCCGGTCCAGCAAAAACGCGGCCCGTGGCAAATAACCAGAGTCCTCCAGCACCAGGATGAAAAAAAACAGGATCAGGATCTGCGGCAAAAACACCAACACGCCCCCCGCCCCGGCCAGCACACCGTCCACCAGCAGGCTGCTCAGCGGCCCGTCAGACATCAGGCCACGCACCCCATCAGACAAGCCCTCGACCAGTGCCTTGATTTGATCCATGGGCCACACGGCCCAGCTGAACACCGCCTGGAACATCAGAAACAGCGTGGCGGCCAGCACCAACATGCCCCACAGCGGGTGCAACACCACCGCGTCAATCGCATCGTCGGTATGCAGGCTGCCTTCAGGCTCCTGCACCGCCAGCTTGATCACACGGCGCACCTCCTGCTGGGTAGCCATCACCTCATCCACCTGTGGTGCATGCCAGGTCATCTGCTGTTTGAGGCGTTTTTTCGACTTGGCCAGATCCACCTTGGCCAGGTAGGTCAGCAGCTCCTGGGCGCCGTCATGGCGGATACCGACCGTCTCAATCACCGGCATGGCCAGCTCACGCGCCAGCAGCGCACGGTCTACCGTGATGCCACTGTGGCGCGCGGCGTCGCTCATGTTCAACGCCAGCACCAGCGGCAAATTCAGCGCGCGTGCTTCGAGCACCAGGCGCAAGTTCAGACGCAGGTTGGTGGCATCGACCACACACACCACCAGGTCCGGCAGCGGCTCGTTGGGGCGCTGCCCGGTGACGATGTCGCAGGTGATCTGTTCGTCAGCGCTCAGCGCGTTGAGACTGTAGGCACCGGGCAAGTCCAGCACCACTACTTGGCGGCCCGAGGCGGTCTCCAGGTGCCCCTCCTTGCGCTCCACGGTGACACCCGCGTAGTTGGCCACCTTCTGGCGGCTGCCGGTGAGCAGGTTGAACAAGGCGGTTTTGCCACAGTTGGGGTTGCCCAGCAGCGCCACGCGCAGCGGAGGAAGGTGGGTGTGATCCGTCATGCAGGGCGATCTGGGTCAAAGCGGACGAACCTGAACCAGCGCTGCCTCGTGGCTGCGCAAGGCAAAGGTGGTGTGCCCCACACGCACTGCCAGCGGATCGTGCCCCGGATAACCGTGGGCGATCACCCGCACCACCTCACCAGGCAAAAAGCCGATTTCGAGCAAACGCAGCGCAATGCCGCGTTCTTCCTCATCGTGGGTGCTGGCCATGCCCACCACCACGGCGCTCGCCTGTTTGGCCAGTTGGTCCAGACCGATGCTTGGTTGCTCGGGTGGTGTGGGTGGGTGCGGGGAGGTCATGAGAACATGTGAAGCGAGAACTGTGCCGAGTTTAGTCATCTTCAAAACGGCGCCATCGCGCGCCCGGCACACAAGTGGCCGTTAAGCCGGCCCACCCCCATACAACCAGGGCTGATCCAGCAAGCGCTGGCCCAGCACACGCATGGCTAGGTCACGGCCCAGGCGCATCGGCCCGGTCAGGTGGTAAATCTGGCCATTCTGCAGGGCCCGTGACTGCACCTTGGCATTGCGCTGCCAACGCTGGTTGGCGTAATCCTGGATCAATGCCGGTACCCGGCCCAGCACAGCCTGGTTGCCCGGCTCTGCGCTGAACACGCCTGCGGCCCCCAACAGCTTGGCCAGTGTGCCAGCGTCTTCAATCGCCATCGCCGCGCCCTGAGCCAGGTACGGCACCATCGGGTGGGCGGCATCCCCCAGCAGAGCCACCCGACCCAGCGCATGTTCGTGTGCACCGCGCATCGGCAGGCGGATGCTCAGTGGCCACAGCCGCCAGGCCTCGATGGCATGGATCAGGTCACGCAAGGGGGCGCAACTGCCCGCCACCACCCGCTGCAAATCGGCCGCATTGGCGCTGTGATCCCAGCTGGAGATGTCCCCCTGGACCTGACCGTGCACGATACCGACCACGTTCATCCAGCCCCCCCCACGCACCGGGTACTGCACCACATGCATACGCGGCCCGAACCAGGCGGTGACCTGCTGGGTTTGCAGATGTTTGGGCAAGTCACTTTGCTTGACCATGGTGCGGTAGGCCAGATGCCCGGTGGGCTGGGGCTTGCCGTCGTGCAACAGTTGCTGGCGCAGGTTGCTCCAGGCGCCATCGGCGGCCACCAACACATCAGCCTGCGGCTGCTGGCCGTCTTGCAATTGCGCGGTGACATGGGCCTTGGTCTGCGCCACGCTGGTGACCGCGTTGGCCAGATGCAGCGCCACATCACCCCGCTGCTGGAGCACCCGCACCAACAAAGCATGCAAATCTGCCCGGTGGATGGTGATATACGGTGCGCCATAACGCCGAACCATGTCCGCGCCCAACGTCAGTTCACCCAGTACTGTGCCCGAAGTGGCGCTGCGAAATTGCAAGCGGTGTGGAAACGCGGCCAAACCGGTCAGGTCATCTTTCAAACCCCAGCCGTGCAACACCCGCACCGCATTGGGTCCGAGCTGGATGCCCGCGCCAAACTCGGAAAACTCGGCAGCACGCTCGTACAAAGACACTTTGGCGCCGGCCTGGGCACAGGCCAGCGCCGCAGACAAACCACCAATCCCCCCACCCGCAACAAGAACCTCAGCCATGACAACTCTTTCGTCGACCAACCATTGATCGTGGCGATTGTCGGCAAAGTCAGACCTCACTTATCAACCCGAGCACTTATTTTTTTATAGCTTGGCGGGCGTACACTTTGACCATGGACGAAACACGACAACGCATTCAGCTGGTTCGACTTTTGTATGTGAGTCGGGCTGTGGGACCACAAACAACGGCGGTAACGGACTCGATCCTGTCGGTCGCACAAAGTGCCAACCGACAGCGCGGCATCACCGGCGTGTTGTGCCAGGGCCAGGGCCTGTACTTGCAGGTGCTCGAAGGTGAGCGGGGTGTCATCAACGCCCTCTACAACCGCATCACGCAGGACCGGCGCCATCAGGATGTGCAGTTGTTATTGCTCGAAGAAATCAGCCAGCGCCGTTATGCCGACTGGGCCATGGCCCATGTGCTGCTGGCCGACGATGACCCGATGGTCCAGCTCCACCACCCTGAATTCGACCCCTACTCGGCACCTGGCGCATCGGTGCTGAAGATGGTGGCGGACCTGGTGGCCAAAGGCGAACGCATTCGCAAGACCTCGGTGTAAACCAAACAGGCTCACGGTTGCTATGAATACAAAAGCAACCAGCCCTTATAGCTGGGCCAGTCAGGCGAGCAAGCTCAGCCCAACTGCGCCCAAGCCTTCTCCAGCCGCTTGACACTCACCGGCTGCGGGGTGCGCAACTCCTGGGCGAAGAAGCTCACGCGAAGTTCTTCGAGCAGCCAGCGGAACTCTTGCAGGCGCTCGTCGACCACGCCTTTGCGCTCGGCCACCAGGCGCCAGTAACGCTGCTCTAGCGGCAACAACTCTTTGAGGCGGGCGCTGTCGCGGGCCGGGTCGGCGCGGTATTTTTCCAGGCGGGCGGTGATGGCTTTGAGGTAACGGGCAAAGTGCTGCAGGCTGCCCCAAGGGGTGACACTCAAGAACTTCTTGGGCATCAATTTTGATAGCTGTTGGGCCGCATCCGTCGAGGCCTCGGGCGCATTTTTGCTGTCCTTGATCTTGCGCGCGGCCACGGCGTATTCAACCAGGATGACGGCGCTCAGGCGGGCGACTTCGGTGCAGATCAGGGTCAAGCGCCCTCGCCCCTCGTCCACCCGTTTTTTGAAGGCAAATTCGTCGGTGGGCAGCGGGTCGAGCAAAAAGGCGCGGTCCAGCGCGACCTGGATGATCTGTTCACGTAATTCTTCCAGCGTGCCACCGGTGCCGCTGCCGTCAGCGTTTTTGCCAACCTGCATGTAGGTCACCGCCATTTTTTGCAGTTCCGGCACGTTCTTCTCCAAGTACTTGAGCGCGTCTTTGATCTGCAGCGCAAACAGACGACGCAGACCAGCGCGGTGTTTGGCGGCGGCCACCTCGGGTTCATCAAACACCTCGATGGTGACCGCATCACCGCCGTCGAGCAGCGCCGGGTAACCAATCAGGGTCTGGCCGCCTTTCTGGATTTCGAGCAGCTCAGGTAGCTCACCAAAGGTCCAGGCCGTGTGTTTGACACCGGCTGGTGTGGCCTTGGCGGTGGGTTCACTCACTGCTTTTTTTGTAGCCGCTTGCCCTTGATTCATAAGGGCTTGAGGCTGATTTGGCTTAGAGGCTTCTGGCGAGGTCGTTTTGGCCAGCTTGAGCCCGGCCAGCGCCTGAAACGCACCACGTGCCTGGGCGCCGAGTTCGGACTTCAGCGCGCCCAGGTTACGACCCTGACCGAGTTGGCGGCCATGCTCGTCCACCACGCGGAAGTTCATGAAGAAGTGCGGCGGCAACATGTCGACCTTGATGTCGGCGCGCACCACGTCCACCGTGGTGGCCAGGCGCACCAGTTTGAGCACCGCCTCGATCAGCGAGCCGTGGCCAAACAGCGCAGGCTCGTTGAGCTGTGTCGCCATCTTGCTGGCCGACTCGGGCAGCGGCACCAGGCGCGAGCGCGGGCGCTGGTGCAGGGTTTTGATCAGTGCCTGGATCTTGTCCTTGAGCATGCCGGGCACCAGCCATTCGCAGCGCTCTTCGTTGACCTGGTTCAACACAAAAATCGGCACGGTCACCGTCAGCCCGTCTTTGGGGTCGCCGGGCTCGTGCAGGTAAGTGGCGGCGCAATCGACGCCGCCCAGGCGCACGGTTTTCGGGAAGGCTTGGGTGGTGATGCCCGCCGCCTCGTGGCGCATCAGCTCCTCGCGCGTGAGCAGCAAGAGCTTGGGGTTGATCTTCACCGCATCGCGGTACCAGGCCTCAAAGGTGAAACCACTGCACACTTCGGCAGGCAACTGCTGGTCGTAAAAAGCGTAGATCAGCTCGTCGTCCACCAGCACGTCCTGGCGGCGAGCCTTGTGTTCCAGGTCTTCCACCTGTTTGATCAGCTTCTGGTTGGCGGCCAGGAACGGCAGCTTGGTCTCCCACTGGCCACCGACCAGTGCCTCACGGATGAAGATCTCACGCGCACCGGGCAAATCGACCCGGCTGTAGTTCACGCGTCGGCCGCTGTAGATGACGATGCCGTAGAGCGTGGCACGCTCCAGCGCGTTGACCTCGGCCACCTTTTTTTCCCAATGCGGGTCGAGCAGCTGTTTTTTGAGCAAATGCGCGCCGACCTGCTCCAGCCACTGCGGCTCAATCGCCGCGATGCCCCGGCCAAACAGGCGCGTGGTTTCGACCAGCTCAGCCGCCACAATCCAGCGCCCCGGCTTTTTGACCAGATGCGCGCCGGGGTGCGGGTAAAACTTGATGCTGCGTGCACCCAGGTATTCGCCGCCCGAGCCTTCGGTCTCCAGCTTGCAGCCGATGTTGCCGAGCAAACCCGACAGCATCGACAAATGCAGCTGCTCGTAACTGGCAGGTGTGGTGTTGATGCGCCATTTGTGCTCGGCCACCACGGTGTGCAGCTGGCTGTAGATGTCGCGCCACTCACGCACGCGGCGCATGCTGACAAAGTTCTGCCGCAGCAGTTGCTCGTACTGGCGGTTGCTCAGTTTGTGCTCCGCGCCCTGCCCGCCACGCGCGGTGTCCAGCCATTTCCACAGCTTGAGGTAACCAGAAAACTCGCTTTTTTCATCGTCAAACTTGGTATGGGCCTGATCGGCCTGCTGCTGCGCCTCCATCGGTCGGTCACGCACATCCTGCACGCTCAGCGCCGAAGCAATCACCAACACCTCGTCGAGCGCCTGGCGGCTGCGTGCCTCCAGAATCATGCGGCCCACACGCGGGTCCAGCGGCAATTTGGCCAGCTCACCACCCATGGCGGTGAGTTCGTTGGCGTCGTCCACCGCACCGAGTTCGTTGAGCAACTGGTAACCATCGGCAATCGCGCGGCCCGAGGGCTTTTCGATGAAAGGGAAGTCTTCGACGATGCCCAGATGCAGCGACTTCATGCGCAGAATCACCCCGGCCAGAGAGCTGCGCAAGATTTCGGGGTCGGTGAACTTGGGGCGGCCTACAAAATCTTTCTCGTCATAGAGCCGGATACAAATGCCATTGGCCACCCGGCCGCAACGACCGGCACGCTGGTTGGCCGAGCTCTGGCTGATCGGCTCCACCAGCAGCTGCTCCACCTTGCTTCTGAAACTGTAGCGCTTCATGCGCGCCGTGCCTGCGTCAATGACGTATCGGATGCCCGGCACGGTGAGCGAGGTCTCAGCCACATTGGTAGCCAGCACAATGCGCCGCCCGTTGTGACCGTCAAAAATACGGTCCTGCTCGGCCTGGCTCAGCCGGGCAAACAGCGGCAGCACCTCGGCCCCGCGAAACACCGGCTGGTGGCTCAGGTGGCCACGCAGGTGGTCGGCCGCTTCGCGGATTTCGCGCTCGCCGGGCAAAAACACCAGGATGTCGCCACTGTTGTGCACATCGCGCCAAAGCTCGTCCACCGCGTCGGCAATCGCGTTGTTCAGATCGTAGTCACGCGCTTCCTCAAACGGGCGGTAACGCTGTTCCACCGGGAACATGCGCCCGCTGACCATGATGATTGGGGCTGGACCGTTTCTGCTGGCAAAGTGATCCGCAAAACGCTGTGCATCAATCGTGGCCGAGGTCACCACCACCTTCAGGTCCGGGCGGCGCGGCAGGATCTGCTTCAAATAACCTAGCAAGAAGTCGATGTTCAGACTACGCTCGTGCGCCTCGTCGATGATGATCGTGTCGTAGGCTTTGAGCAGCGGGTCGGTTTGTGTCTCGGCCAGCAAAATGCCGTCGGTCATCAGCTTGACCGAGGCGTCGCGCCCCAGCCGGTCCTGAAAACGCACTTTAAAACCGACCACCTCACCGGGCGTGGTGTTGAGTTCCTCGGCAATGCGCTTGGCCACGCTGCTGGCAGCAATCCGCCGCGGCTGGGTGTGGCCAATCAGCTTGCCGCGCGGCGCCGGTCGGCCATCAGCCAGGGTTTTGGGGTAATTACACAGCCCACGCCCCATCGCCAGGGCGATTTTGGGAAGTTGGGTGGTTTTGCCCGAGCCGGTTTCACCACAGACGATGATGACCTGGTGCGCAGCCATCGCCGCCATGATTTCTTCGCGGCGCGCCGAGACCGGCAGGGATTCGGGGAATTCGATGTTCAGAGGTACAGACATTGGGGCGCCATTATCGATGGCTGTGTCAGGCGGCGGTTGGTGGGTAGCTGCTCACACCAGCAAAATTGGCATCTAGCCCTTTTAAAATAAGGACAAGCCGCTACTGAATATGCAGCAATTCACAGGTGTTGGGTGGCGTGAGTTGGATGTGGCTGGTTGGGGCAGGATTGGCGTTGTATGGAAGGTGGAACGGTGCTCAGGCCGGACAGCTGTTGGCCGCTAGCTGGTCTGGTTCTTGTGTGGATAAATCAAGATTGAAAGCTGACTCTTGGCATCAGCAAGCTCTTGGCTGGTCAGCACGTACTGTGGACAGTCCGTAAGACGCTTCACCGCCAGATCAATGAACGCCCGGGCACGCGCTGGCTGCGAGGTGCGGCTGCCGAAGTACACAAAGTAGCTGGCAATGTCCGGCATCTGCTCCAGCAGAATCGGCACCAGCTGACCAGAGCGGATATAGGGCGCCGCTGTGGCACCGGCCAACTGTCCCAGCACTTTGCCAGATAGCACCGCGTTCAACTCCAGATCCACATCGTTGCTGATGATGGCCGGTACCACGGGTTGCTCGACCAGTTGCCCGTCCAGCACCACGTGCCAGGGGGCGAGTCGCCCGGTGGCCGGATGGCGAAACACACTGCAGCGATGTGACGACAGGGCCGCCAGCGAGTCCGGCAGACCGTAGCGCTCAAAATAAATCGGCGCACCACAGATCACCAACTGAAGCGAAAACAATCGGCGTGCAATCACACCCTCGTCCGGCGAAGGCCCCAGGCGAAAACCCACATCAATCCGGTCTTCGACCCAATTGCCGACGCGATCCTCCAGCAACACATCTGGCTGGATGCCCGGATAGAGGTCACAGAACTCCTCGATCAACGGCCAAAGGATGGGCTGGAACGTGGTGCGCGGGCCGGCAATACGCAGTGGGCCGACGAACTCATCCTTGGTGACCCTGGCCTTGGTCAGAGCGCGCTGCACCCCGAGCAAGGCAGGTTGAACCTCTTCAAGCAGCCGCTGCCCCGCGTCCGTCAACGACATGACGCGTGTGGTGCGGTGAAACAGCCGCACGGCCAGATGCTTCTCCAGTTGCGCCAGCGCCTTGCTCGCGGCCTGGGGGCTTATCCCTAAGTCGAGTGCGGCCTTGCGCAAGCTGCCCAACTCGGCGGCCTTGATGAAGGTGGACACAGACCGTAGCTCATTGATGGCCATGACAGTAAATCTCCTGACCAACATTATCCCTTTTTGGATGTCAATCTAACAAAGGTTTTGCAGCTATTCAGATGTGAATTGTCTGTCTACAGTCCGACCCCATACACACACAACAGAGGACGATCATGGAAACAGTGACTTTGAACAACGGCACCAAGATGCCTATCCTGGGATTTGGTGTCTTTCAGATTCCGGACGCCCAGGAATGCGAACGCAGCGTGGTTGATGCCATCCAGACCGGCTACCGGTTGATCGACACCGCTGCCTCGTACATGAACGAAGAGGCGGTCGGCAAAGGCATCCGCCAAAGCGGTGTGGCACGTGAAGAGCTGTTTGTCACAACCAAACTGTGGGTGCAGGATGCTGGTTTTGAACGCACCCAGCAGGCCATAGACAAGTCGCTGCGCCGCCTGCAACTCGACTACCTGGATCTGTACCTGATCCACCAGCCCTTTGGTGATGTACACGGCTCCTGGCGTGCCATGGAAGAGGCCTACCGTCAGGGCAAGCTGCGCGCCATTGGTGTCAGCAACTTCCACCCGGACCGACTGATGGACATCAAAGTCTTCAACGAGATTGCCCCGGCGGTCAACCAGGTGGAGGTGAACCCATTCCAGCAGCAACTGGAGAGCGCGCCTTTCATGAAAACCATCGATGTGCAAGCGCAGGCCTGGGCACCGTTTGCCGAAGGTCGCAACAACCTGTTTCAGAACGATGTGCTGGTGGCTATAGGCGCGCGCCATGGCAAGTCGGTCGGTCAGGTGGTGCTGCGCTGGCTGATCCAGCGTGGTATTGCCACACTGGCCAAGACGGTGCGCAAGGAACGCATGGCAGAGAACCTGGCCGTGTTTGACTTTGCACTCGACGACGCCGAAATGGCACACATCGCCACACTGGACACCGCCACCAGCAGCTTCTTCTCGCACCGCGACCCAGCCATGGTGAAGTGGATGAGCGAGCGACGCATCGCCACCTGAGTTGTGCATGAAGACAACACACGCATCACATCAGGCCGCTGTGCTGGCCATCATCGTGACAAGCTACCTCATGCTGGTGGTGGACATCTCGATCGTGTTGACGGGCTTGCCCAACATCCAGGCCGAGCTGGGTTTCTCCCACGCGGCCCTGTCCTGGGTTCAGAACGCCTACACCCTGACCTTCGGCGGGTTCCTGTTGCTGGGCGCGCGCGCCGGTGACATCCTGGAGCGCAGGCGCATGTTCATCGTTGGTTTGGCGCTTTTTACCGCCGCGTCGATGGCCATCGGTCTGGCGCCGTCACCAACCTGGCTGCTGCTGGGGCGCGCCATCCAGGGCATCGGTGCGGCGATTCTTGCGCCATCCACCCTGGCACTAATTTCCATCCATTTTGCGGAAGGCCATGCGCGCACCCGTGCGCTGGCGCTGTACGCCGCAGCGGCAGGCGTGGGTGCAAGTCTGGGGCTGGTGCTGGGTGGTCTGGTCGCCGAACTGATCTCCTGGCGGGTAGGCTTCTTCATCAATCTGCCCATTGGCATCGCGCTGATCGTGGGCGCCAAGCGCTACCTGGTCGAAACGCCGTTGAAGTCGGGGCGACTCGATTTGGCAGGTGCGGTGAGTTCGACGCTGGGGATGGGCGCACTGGTGTTTGGCATTGTTCGTTCGGCAGAATCCGGTTGGGCCGACACCACCACGGGGCTGTCTGTTGTGTCCGGGTTGGTGCTGCTGGTGTTCTTTGTGGCCCATGAATCGCGGGCGTTGCAACCCATTCTGCCGCTGCATCTGTTCACCAACCGCGAACGCAATGCAGCGTATGCGGCCCGTATGCTGTTTCTGGGCGGCATGGTGGGTTTCTGGTTTTTCACCACGCAATTTCTGCAGGGGGTCTTGTTATACAAGCCCTTGCACGCTGGCCTGGCGTTTCTGCCAACAACGATTCCCCACTTCATTGCCGCCATGTCGGTGCCCCGCCTGACGCGCAGGTTTGGCAACGCCAGGCTGTTGGCCTTCGGCCTGAGCTTTTGTATTGCGGGCCTGGTCTGGATGGCCGGACTGTCTGAGCTTTCTTCTTACGTCACGGGGATTGCATTGCCCATGGTCCTGATTGGTATCGGTCAGGGATTTGCATTGGGACCTTTGACAGTTTCAGCTGTTCAGGGTGTTGCCAGTGAAGACGCTGGTGCAGTCTCCGGAATCGTCAATGTTGCGCACCAGGTGGGTGGGTCACTGGGGCTCAGCATTCTGGTTGTGGTGTTTGCTGCGGGTGGCGCCGCCGATCTGGGTGCTGCGGCATCCTTGGCGCATCACATTGCCAGCACCTTCACGGCGAGCGCTCTCATGCTGGCCATCGCATTGGCGCTGGTACTTTTCTTCATCGTCCGTCCGCGAGCGCGCTACCTCCCCGCCTAACGCGGGGCCATCCACTTCCCAAACCAGGAGTTTTTACCATGTCCATCTTCCACAGCCCCACCTCTTCTGACCAAGAACCGCGCGGCCTGCAGCGCCGTCAGTTGCTGGCAACAGCCGCCACTCTGGGTATTGCGCCGTGGCTGCTGTCCGCCTGTGCCAGTCAAACTGCATCCATCGCCAATGGAGCTGACGATGCAGCGATGCGTCGACTAACCGCAGGACAACGGCGCAAACTGGGCACGCTTGAGGTTTTCCCTGTCGGCCTGGGTTGCCAGTGGCGCCCAGGCGCCACACCCGGTGTGGTCGCTGATTCCTACAGCAGCACATTTGACCGCCCGGCGGCTGTCCGGCTCATCCAACGCGCCGTAGACCTGGGTGTCAATTTCATCGACACCGCCGAGGTGTACGGACCGTTTCTCTCGGAGGAGATCGTTGGCGAGGCGCTGCAAGGCATACGTAACAAGATCGTCCTGGAAACCAAATTCGGCATGGATCTCGATCAGAAGACGGGCAAGCGTTTGGGTGGCCTGAACAGTCGACCCGAACACATCAAGCAGGTAGTCGAAGCGCAATTGCGCCGCCTCAGAACTGACCGCATCGACGTGCTGGTGCAGCATCGGGTCGATCCGGCTGTGCCGATTGAAGACGTGGCTGGTGCCGTGAAAGATCTGATCGCCGAGGGCAAGGTGCTGCACTTCGGTCTCTCAGAACCTGGCGTGCAGACGATTCGCCGTGCGCATGCGGTCCAGCCGCTGACCGTGATCCAGAACGAGTACTCGATGCTGTGGCGAGGGCCGGAGGCACAAGTGCTCCCCGTCTGCGAGGAGCTGGGCATTGGTTTTGTTTGCTGGAGCCCGCTGGCCATGGGCTTTCTCACCGGCTCGGTCAAGGCCGATTCGCGCTTTGCGTCGGCACCTGTGATGGACTTCCGTGCCGTAGTGCCGCGCTTTGCACCCGAGGCTCTGCCTGCCAACATGGCCTTGGTCCAAGTGGTTCGGGACTGGGCAGAGCGCAAGAACGCCACACCCGCGCAGCTGGCCCTGGCCTGGTTGCTGGCACAAAAGCCGTGGATTGTGCCGATACCCGGCACCACCAAGGTGGCGCACATGGAAGAAAACCTGGGTGCGGCAGCGATCTCGTTCACGGTCGATGAACTCCGGCAAGTCAATGCCGATGTGGTGGCCGTCAACATCCAGGGCGCGCGCCTGCCACCGGCGGTGATGTTGATGTCGGGGGTGGAGGCGCCTGTCAAGCGCTGACCCGTTTCACCATCACCTGCAAACAGCCAACCCCACCCGGAGATCTCATGAAGAAATTTGCCCTGCCTTTGATACTGACTGCCATGGCCACTTCGTTGTGGGCAACCCCTCCTCAGGCCACCGGCGCAGTCCCTTTGGCGAGCATTTCACGGGAAGCCTCCCGCTCCGCCAGCAAAGGGCCTGAGGACAGGTTCACCGGCAATGTTCGTATCGTGTACTTGTTCCCGGCTAACGCCCCATCAAAAGCGACCGGTGGACAAGTGACATTTGATGCTGGTGCGCGCACCGCCTGGCACACCCATCCGGTGGGGCAAACGTTGATCGTCACAGCTGGGACGGGTCGTGTCCAGTTCTGGGGTGGTCCCATTCAGGAGATCACGCCCGGTGATGTGGTGTGGATTCCGCCAGGGCAGAAGCATTGGCATGGGGCTTCCCCGTCAAGCCCCATGACCCATATCTCGGTCCAGGAACAGCTTGATGGCCAGTCAGCCGAGTGGTTTGAAAAAGTCACTGACGAACAGTACGGTGTTTCCGCTGCCGCTGCGCCAATGGCGGCCAACAAGAACTCGCGTGCGCAACAGCTGTTTGGCGACTTCGCTCAGAAATTTGCCGAACTCACCGACAAGGTCTTGTACGCTGACATCTGGGAACGCCCGGGCCTGTCCAAGCGGGACCGGAGCCTGGTGACGGTCAGTGCCCTGATCGCGATGAACCGACCTGATCAACTTCGCTCGCACTTGACACTGGCACGTCAGAACGGCCTGACGACTGAAGAACTGTCCGAGACCATCACCCACCTGGCTTTTTATTCAGGTTGGCCGAGCAGCGTTTCAGCAGCAACGGTCGCCAAAGACGTGCTCCTGCCGAAGTGATTGGCCTGAGGTAACAGCTTGACAGGCGCCTGGACCAGCCAGCATGGGAGATCTGAATGAATGCGCTTCAATTGGCCGGGATATCGATTTGTCTGGCCTCGACGACCTCTTTTGCAGAGGCTGGCGAAAGTGATTCACAACCGCGCGTCCGCATAACAGCAGGTTCAGCAACCCACCTGGGGCCTGTCGCCCAAGACTATCCGCTCCATACGAGCAGCAGTATCGCGGACATCCTGAACCATCCAGCCTTTGCTGGTTTTGCTCGCCATATCCTGCCTTGGGATGGCCGTCCCTACGATGATCAGATGCGCTTGTGCAACATCAGCACATTGTTGCCCTATCACAGCCATGTTGTGCCAGAGGCGGTGGTGGGCGCATTGAACCGGATGATTGACGATGTCAGCCAAGGCAAAACCGTGTTTTACGAGATTTACACCGAGGCTGAAAAACGACTGGACCCCTCGAAAAGGCATACCGGCTTGTTCTTTTTGCGAGGAAAACCGGGGGCGCCGTTTGCCATCATTGCCCCAGGTGGCGGTTTTGCCTATGTCGGTTCAATTCACGAAGGATTTCCCCACGCAGTTGACATCAACAAGCAGGGCTACAACGCGTTTGTTCTGAAATATCGAACTGGCTTTGGCGGCGCGGTGGCCACACAGGATCTCGCCACCGCCATCTCTTACATCTTCGACCACGCCGAGGCACTGGGTGTTGGCACGCAGGATTATTCGGTGTGGGGCAGTTCTGCTGGCGCCAGGATGGTCGCGGCCATCGGTTCGTACGGAACAGCCGCTTTTGGGTCCAAGAAACTCCCCAAACCCTCCACCGTGGTAATGGCCTACACCGGCCACGCCGACTATTCGTCGCATGAACCGCCCACTTTTGTAGTTGTTGGTGAACATGATGGCATTGCCCCACCGGTCATCATGGAACAGCGCGTTGCCGCCCTGCGCAAGGCGGGTGCGCCAGTTGAATATCACATCTATCCCGACCTGGGTCATGGTTTTGGGACTGGCTTCGGCACCTCAGCCGAAGGATGGGTTTTGGAGGCCACCCGATTTTGGAAAGGTTTCATCATGAAGCGATGAGGTGATGGGTGGTTGGCAAACACTTGCACTTGCGAAACCTCAACTTGAAACAAAAGGGTGAGAGATCGTCGTATTTGTCGACCAACCCGGCAATGTATCGATAGCCGCCAAAACCTTCACGCACGTGCTGCAAAATAGGGTGGTGTTGCCCCCTATTGACTGCCGCCCTCCTTGCCCACCTACCCCATGAGTCTGCCCTTTAACTTCACCTTTGTCCCCTGGTTCCGGTCCGTCGCGCCCTACATCCACAAGTTCCGCAACCAGACGTTCGTGGTCGGTGTTTGTGGTGAAGCCATTGCTGCGGGCAAGCTGCCGAATCTGGCGCAGGATCTGGCACTGATCCAGAGCATGGGCGTCAAGATCGTGCTGGTGCACGGCTTCCGCCCGCAGGTGAACGAGCAGCTCAAGGCCAAAAACCATTCGCCCAAATACTTCAAGGGCATCCGCATCACCGACGAGGTGTCGCTGGACTGCGCGCAGGAGGCCGCGGGTCAGCTGCGTTACGAGATTGAGGCCGCGTTCAGCCAGGGCCTGCCCAACACACCCATGGCGGGGGCCACGGTGCGGGTCATTTCCGGCAACTTTTTGACGGCACGCCCCGTCGGCATTGTGGATGGCGTGGACTTCCAGCATTCGGGCGTGGTGCGCAAGATCGACACCGCGGGCATCATGCGTTCGCTCGACATGGGTGCGCTGGTGCTGATGTCGCCGTTCGGCTTTTCGCCCACCGGCGAGGCGTTCAACCTGGCCATGGAAGAGGTGGCCACCTCGGTCGCCACCGCACTGCAAGCCGACAAGCTGATTTTTGTCACCGAGGTGCCCGGCATTGCCACCGACATCACGCTGCCGGTGAGTGAAGACAACCCGATCGACACCGAACTGCCGCTGGACTCCGCCGAAAAAATGCTGCTGGAACTGCCGGAAGCCAACCAACCCGGCGACACCGCGTTTTACCTGCAGCATTGCGTCAAGGCCTGCAAGGGCGGCGTGGAGCGCAGCCACATCATTCCGTATGCGGTCGATGGCTCGATCCTGCTCGAAGTCTATGTGCACGACGGCATCGGCACCATGGTGGTGGACGAAAAGCTGGAAAGCCTACGTGAAGCCAGCGTGGACGATGTAGGCGGCATCCTGCAACTGATTGAGCCGTTCGAGAAAGATGGCACCCTGGTCAAACGCAGCCGCACCGAAATCGAGCGTGATGTCGGCCTGTACACAGTGATCGAACACGACGGCGTGATCTTTGCCTGTGCCGCCCTGTACACCTACCCAGAGGCGCGCACCGCTGAGCTGGCGGCGCTCACCGTGTCACCCGATGTGCAGGGCCAGGGTGATGGTGACCGGGTGCTCAAGCGCATCGAACAACGCGCCAAACTGGCAGGGCTGGACAGCATTTTTGTGCTGACCACCCGCACCATGCATTGGTTCATCAAACGCGGCTTTGTGCAGGTCGACCCCGACTGGCTGCCCGATGCCCGCAAACGCAAGTACAACTGGGACCGCAAAAGCCAGGTGCTGGTGAAAAACATCCTTTAAAGCACGACCTGCCGCCACCCAGCACAGATTTTGCTTCTGCCACCCTAGCCGCCTGCGGGCACCCGTTTCCAACACAACAGAAAGCAAACATGAGTTCTCTCAATTTCATCGGCGGCGAAAAAGGTGGCGTCGGCAAGTCGGTGCTAGCGCGTCTGCTGGCGCAGTATTTCATCGACAAGGAGCAGGCTTTTGTCGGCTTCGACACCGACCGTTCCCACACCTCGTTCACACGTTTTTACGCCGACTACGCCAGCCCGGTGGTGGTTGACAGTTATGAAGGGCTGGACGCGATTGCCAGCGCGTTTGAAAGTGCTGACCCCACAGGTGCGCCACCCCGTGTGGTGGTGGATCTGGCTGCGCAGACCGCTGCGCCCCTGGCACGCTGGATCAAGGACTCGGACGTGTTTGCGGTGCTGGCCGACATGGGCATCACCGTCAATTTCTGGCATGTGTCCGATGCGGGCAAGGATTCGGTGGACTTGCTGGGCCGCCTGCTCAGCACATATGAGACGGGGCCCAACTACATCGTGGTGAAAAACCACGGGCGCGGCAGCGACTTCTCGCAGCTGGATGCGTCACCCGCACTGGAAACCGCGCTGTCGCGTGGCGCCAAAGTCATCAGCCTGCCCGCGCTGCATGAAGCCAGCATGCGCAAGATTGACCGCCAGAACGCCAGTTTTTGGGCTGCCATCCACAGCAAGCCTGAGGCAGATGCACTGGGCCTGCTGGAGCGCCAGCGCGTCAAATCCTGGCTCAAAAAAACTTACGAAGGTTTTGACAGCCTGAGTTTGTGAGACAGCTGCTGCCAAGTGGCCGCGCAGCTTTAGAGGCATTTAGACCTCTAGCCCTTGTCAATAAACGGGGAGTAGCTACAAATCAGGTAGCAAACCATTCACCGAAACACACGGGCTGCTGGGCAGCCCGGCGGTTTCACTCGGCAGATGGCTTTTTGTTGGCTTCTTCCAGAGCCTGGTCAAGCGCCTTGCAAGACGGTGAACACACCGCCTGAGACTTGCCGAGGATCTTCTTGGAAACCATCTGGGAACGGGCGCGGTGTTTGCCACATAAAAAACACGACATCGTGGCAGCGCCAAAGGAAGTGGCCGCCGTGAACGGGGAGCCCGACACTTTGGATTTGTAACGCAGGCCATCGGCCACGATTTTGGTTTTGGTATCTGCTTTTGCCATAGGGCTGGATTTTACTTCAGTGTGCGGCCCAAGCCAAAACCTTGCTAAAGTTGACACTTTTGACAGTACACACAAAGGTAAACCATGGCGCGCACGGTGAAATGCATCAAATTGGGGATCGAGGCCGAAGGGCTTGACTTTGCACCTTATCCCGGTGAACTGGGCAAACGGCTTTGGGAAAACGTCAGCAAACAAGCCTGGGCCGACTGGCTCAAACACCAGACCATGCTGGTCAACGAAAACCGCCTGAACCTGGCCGACGCCCGCGCCCGCCAATACCTGGCGCGACAAATGGAGAACCACTTTTTTGGTGAAGGCGCCGACGCCGCACAAGGTTTCGTTCCCCCCAAGGCGTGACCCCACGCCACACACAGCGGCCTGAAGACGCTGCTGTGTCCCCCAGCCCATGACACCTGATTGGTTGGGTTTGCCACGCTGGCAAATCCTGGACACCTGCTTCAAGGATGGGCTGGGTTTTCTGAGAACCTGGCACACCTGGCAACACACCACAGACCGGCCCCGGGTGCTGCATGTGGTGGCCCTGTGCCCTCGTGCCCCCACCCCCGAAACACTGGTACAGGCCTGCGGCGACGATGTCGCCCTGCTGCCGCTGGCCAACGAGTTGGTGGCGCACTGGTTTGGCCTTTTGCCGGGTTTTCACCGTTTTTTGCTGGTGAAGGGGCAAGTGACTTTGACACTGTGTGTCGGTGATGCCTTGCAGGCCCTGCGCCAGCACACGTTTTTGGCGGATGAGGTGTGTGTCGCGCTGGATGCGCCTGAGCAGCCCGGTGCGTTCGACGCCCACAATCCCTGGGCCATCAAGGCCCTGGCACGCTGCTGCCGACGCGGAACCCTGCTGCGTGGCCATCTGCCCGCAGATGTCGATTCATCTGCACTGAACCAACTGCTGCGCTCCAGCGGCTTCGCCATCAGCGACACAAGCGCAGATACAGAGGGGCAACTTCTGGCACGTTTTGACCCACCCTGGACCCTCAAAACCAGTCGACAAAACCACCTCACCGCCCTGCCCGTTCAGCGCTGCGCGGTGGTGGGTGCTGGCCTGGCTGGCGCCAGTGTGGCGGCGGCGTTGGCCCGACGCGGCTGGCAGGTGTTGGTGCTGGATGCCGCGCCAGCCCCGGCAGCAGGCGCGTCGGGTTTGCCAGTAGGCCTGGTGGTGCCACACACCTCCAGCGACGACTGCCCACTGTCGCGTCTGTCGCGCGCCGGTGTGCGCCTCACCCTGCAACAAGCCCGGCAGCATTTGCAGCCAGGCACACCGTGGGCAGCAACCGGTGTGCTGGAGCGGCAGGTGGGTGGCACACCGCAGTTGCCTGCCCACTGGCCACCCGAGGGGCAGGACTGGTCGGTGTCTGCCCCCGACAAGCTGGCCGATGGCCCGGGCTTGTGGCACCCACGGGCGGCCTGGATCCAACCCGCCGCGCTGGTGTCGGCTTGGCTCAAGCAGCCGGGTGTGAGGTTTCAGGGTGGCGCCAAGGTATGCCATGTGCAACACAACAACGGTGTCTGGCAGTTGCTGGATGAGTCGCAGCGTGTGTTGTGTTGTGCCGAACGTGTGGTGTTTGCCAATGCCGGTGCGGCGCGCCCGCTGCTGGACAACTTGGCCCAAAGCCACCCCGCTCTGTCATCACAACTGCAGCACCTGCCGACCACCCAGGGCATGCGGGGTCTGCTGAGCTGGGCGCTGCACAGCGATTCGACTGCACACCCGGCGGTTTTTCCGCCGTTTCCGGTCAATGGCTTCAGCGGCCTGGTGCCACACGTGCCCACAGATGCCGGTCCAGCCTGGTTCATGGGGTCGAGCTACCAGCCAGAGCAGCAGGTGGAACGCCCGGATGACAACAACCATGTGCGCAATTGGGAGCATCTGAATGAACTGTTGCCAAGTCTGGCAGGGCCCCTGGCCGCCAGCTTTGCCTCGGACAAGCTGCAAACCTGGAAAGGCACACGGTGTATCAGCGCCGACCGCCTGCCGCTGGTCGGTCCACTGGAGGCAAGGGAGCAACCCAGCCTGTGGCTCTGCGCCGCGCTGGGGTCACGCGGCCTGAGTTTTTCGGTGCTCTGCGCCGAGCTGCTGGCCGCCCAGATGGGCGCCGAGCCGCTACCGATAGAGGCCAAGCTGGCCAAAGCGCTTCACGCTTTGCGCGCCTAAGCGCCGCTGTCAACGGCTCAACGTTCCTTGCTGTAGGGAATGCCCAGCGCCTTGGGCGGAATGGACTTGCCAATGAAGCCCGCCAGCAACACCACCGTCATCAGATAAGGCAAGGCCTGAATCGCCTGCACCGGCACCTCACCCATGCCCGGCAGATGCACGCCCTGCAAGCGGATGGCGGCCGCGTCCAGAAAACCAAACAACAGGCAGGCCCAGAGCGCCTTCACCGGATGCCAGCGCCCGAAAATCAGCGCGGCCAGCGCCATAAAACCACGCCCGGCGCTCATGTTTTGTGAAAAGCTGGCACTTTGCGCCAGCACCAGGTAACTGCCGGCCAGGCCACACAGGATGCCGTTCAACGTGAGTGCGGTGTAACGCAGGCGCATCACAGAAACTCCGGCGGCGTCCACCATCTGCGGGTTTTCACCCACGGCACGCAGGCGCAAACCAAACCGGGTGCGAAACAGCCCCCACCACAACACCGGCACCAGCAACAAGGCCAGGTACACCAGCGCGTTGTGACCCAGCAAGCCATCACCGAGCACCTGGCCCACCAGCGGCAGTCCACGCGCAGCCTCGGCCAGACCCGGCCACAACGCCTGGATACGCACCGCGTCACTCACCGGCGGCGTCTGTCCACCCTGATGAAACCAGGCTGTACCCAGCACAGCGCTGAGGCCTGCAGCAATGATGTTGATAGCAACACCGGACACCACCTGGTCCCCCTTGTGGCTGACACAGGCCAAGCCGTGCACCCAGGACAAGGCCACCGCCACACCCATGGCGGCCAAAATAGCCAAGGGCATCGAGCCATAGGCTGCACCACAAGCCCCCGCCGCAAAAGCAGAGAGCAGCATCTTGCCTTCCAGGCCGATGTCCACCACGCCCGAGCGTTCCGACAACAGGCCCGCCAGCGCGCAAAAAATCAGCGGGGTCGAGACCCGCAATGTGGACGCCAGCATGGCGCTGATCAGAGCTTCATCCATGGCTGGCTCCAGTGTTGGTTTTGCTGGCTCCGGCTTGGCCGAACCAGCCCAGCAATCGCGCCAGGATCGGCGCAATCACATAGGTCATGGCGCCCGAAAACAGCACGATGAAACCCTGCAACATCACCACCATGTCACGGCTGAAGTCCTGCACCTCAAACGCCACCTCGGCACCACCTTGGAACAAGGCACCAAACAGCAGGCTGGCCAACACAATGCCCAGCGGGTGGTTGCGCCCCATCAGCGCCACCGCAATGCCGGTGAAACCCGCACCACTGACAAATTCAAGAATCAGCTTGCCGCTGACACCGGCCACCTCGTTCATCCCCACCAGCCCAGCCAGCGCACCCGAGATCGCCATGGCCATCACCACCTGGTGGCGGGATTTGATACCCGCATACTCCGCCGCACCCGGGCTCGACCCAACCGCACGCAGCCGGTAGCCAGCGCGGGTGCGCCACAAAAACAGGTAGACGGCCACAGCCGCGAGTGCCGCCAGCAGCACACTCAGGTTCAGCGGAGAGGACGGCCAGTCGATGCCGATATGGCGCAGCACCTCGTGCATCGCCGGCAACTTGGCCGAGGGTGAAAACGCCACACTCTCGGGCGACATCTCACCCTTGGGCCGCAAATGGTTCACCAACACATACACCAGCACCGTGCTGGCGATGAAGTTGAACATGATGGTGGTGATCACCACATGGCTGCCCCGGTAGGCCTGCAAGTACCCCGGCACCGCCGCCCAGGCCATACCGAACAAGGCGCCTGAGAGCATCATGATCGGCAGCATCAGCCAGGCTGGCAAAAATGCCGACCACCACAGCGCCACCAGACCGGTGCCCAGCCCGCCCATGATGGCCTGGCCTTCGCCACCGATGTTGAACAGCCCGCCATGGAAAGCCACCGCCACAGCCAGCCCGGTGAAGACAAAGGTGGTGGCGTAGTAGAAGGTGTAACTGATGCCGCGTGCGGTGCCAAAAGCACCGTACACCAGCACCTGGATCACCTCCCACGGGTCCTGGCCCACCAGCGCCACCACGGCACCGGCAGCCAACAGCGCCACCAGCAAACTCACCAGCGGCAACAGCACCAAATCTGCCCAACGCGGCAACGTATTCATACCTGGCACCCCGTCATCAACAAGCCCAACGCAGCTTCGGTGCAGTCCGCAATCGGCAGCTCACCAGCGATCCGTCCTTGGTTCATCACCAGCACCCGGTCCGACAGCGCCAAAATTTCATCGAGTTCACTCGACACCACCAGCACCGCACAACCGGCTTGGCGCAGCGCGCGCAGCTGGGTGTAGATGAACTCAATGGCGCCAATGTCCACACCACGGGTGGGTTGCCCCACCAGCAGCACCTTGGGCGCACGGCCCAGCTCACGCGCGAGCACCAGCTTTTGCTGGTTGCCGCCCGAGAACTTGCTGCTAGGCAGCAGCGGGTCGCGCGGGCGCACATCAAAACGTTCCATCATGTCCACGGTAGCGTGTTGCATGTGGGCATGGTTCATCCAACCACCATGTGAATACTCGGGCAGATCGTCGTAACCCAACACCGCCGACTCCCAGGCGGCAAAAGCCATCACCAGCGCACGGGCGTGCCGGTCTTCGGGCACATGGGCCAGGCCCAGGGCACGTGCTTGGCTCGGGTTGAGCCAGTTTGGGGCCTCAAAAGCGCTGCCCAGCACCTGCAGTTGGCCTTGGTCAGGCGTCAGCAGGCCGGTCAACACATCCATCAGTTCACTCTGGCCGTTGCCTGAAACACCGGCTACCCCCACCATTTCACCGGCACGCAGGCTCAAGGAAACATCTTTGAGGCGGAACACACCCAGGCTGTCGGTGACAGACAGGTGCTCGGCCTGCAACAACACCTCACCGGCCTGGTGGGCGCCGTCAGCGGAGCGGCCCATGTGCACCTTGCGCCCGACCATGGCCTGCGCCAGGCCCTCGACCGAGGCCTCGGCGATTGGCAGCTCAGCCACCACCTGGCCAGCGCGCATCACGGTGACCACATCACACAACGCCATCACTTCCTTGAGTTTGTGGGTGATCAGGATCAGCGTGGTGCCCTGCTCACGCAGGCGCTTGAGCACACCAAACAACTGCGTGGTTTCCTGTGGCGTGAGCACCGCTGTGGGCTCGTCCAAAATCAGAATCTTGGCGCCACGGTACAGGGTTTTGAGGATCTCCAAACGCTGGCGGTCACCCACTGGCAAGTCCGCCACCAGGCTGTCGAGCGGGATTTGTAAACCGGTGGAAACCATCAAGTCGTTGAGCTTGCTGCGCACCTGGGCGTCAGAGCGCTGCAGCAGCCAGTGCGGCTCAGCGCCAAGCATCACGTTCTCCAACGCGGTCAGGGTATCGACCAGCATGAAGTGCTGGTGCACCATGCCAATGCCTCGCGCGATAGCGTCATCGGCGTTGCGGATATCGGCGCTCTGGCCAAACACCTCGATCTGTCCGCTGTCGGCCTGGTAAAAGCCGTACAGGATCGACATCAGCGTGCTTTTGCCGGCACCGTTTTCACCCACGATGCCATGCACCGTGCCAGTGCGCACCGTCAAATCGACGTTGGCATTGGCCGCCACGGCGCCAAAATGTTTGTGGATGGCGGTCATACGGACC
The DNA here is from genome assembly GCF_002017865.1 of Rhodoferax fermentans. NCBI lineage: Bacteria > Pseudomonadati > Pseudomonadota > Betaproteobacteria > Burkholderiales > Comamonadaceae > Rhodoferax > Rhodoferax fermentans. The sequence continues at coordinate 297,485 of NZ_MTJN01000002.1, forward strand.
GCCACTGGGGTTGGTTCAAGCATCTTGCAAAGCCCGGTGGTTGGCCGGGTGGCCTGAAGAGGTGTGTGTCCAGACTTTATACATCTTTTGGGGCTCTAGCCCTTATTCTGCTTGGGTGATTAGCTATATCTATGAGAGTCATTCAGGGCTGTTGACACACGCACGCCACCTGGACGGGGCGCAGCGGCATCAACAGCCGCATGGACCTGGCTCGGCACGCGCCGAGCCGCCACAACATCAATATTTACAAGCGTTGTCCGCCATGTAATCAGCCACCTTGATCTTGCCGCTGATGATGTCGGCCTTGGCGGCCTCTACCTTTTTCTTCATCTCAGGGGTCACCAGTTTGGCGTTGTACTGGTCCATGGCATAACTCACGCCATTGCCTTTGAGACCGAGCACCAAAACGCCGGGTTTGAACGACTTGGCCACGTCGTACACCGCCACATCAATGCCCTTGACCATCGAGGTCAGCATGGTGCCGGGTTGCACATGGTTCTGGTTGCTGTCCACACCAATGGCGAGTTTGCCGCTGTCCTTGGCGGCTTGGTAAACACCCATGCCGGTGCCGCCCGCTGCGGCAAACACCACATCGGCGCCCTTGGCGAACTGGGCCTTGGCCAACTCACCACCACGTGCCGGGTCGGCCCAGGCTGCACCGGTGGTGCCGGTCATGTTGGAAAACACCTCAGCCTTGGGGTTGATGTATTTGGCGCCCTGTTCATAGCCGCACTGGAACTTGCGGATCAACGGGATGTCCATGCCACCAATAAAACCGACCTTGCCGGTCTTGCTGGCAATCGCCGCCATGGCGCCCACCAGGAAGCTGCCTTCATGCTCTTTGAACACCACCGACTGCACATTGGGCAGATCCACCACGCTGTCAATGATGGCGAACTGCAACTTGGGGAACTCTTTGGCCAACTTTTCGATGGCAGAAGCCTGGCTGAAACCAACACCAATGATCGGTGTGGCGCCACGTTCGGCCATACGGCGCAGGGCCTGTTCACGCTGGGACTCGTTGGAGATTTCAAACTCCAGGTATTTTTTGCCCGTTTCCTTCTTCCACATCTCCATGCCGTTGTAAGCCGCCTCGTTGAACGACTTGTCAAACTTGCCACCCATGTCGTACACCACCGAAGGTTCGGCCCACACAGCCGTTGCCACCAGGGCAGCAGCGGCGACAACACTCAGACGCAAAACAGATTTCAGAGCCATGACAAATCACTTTCAAAAGTTGAACAAACCCCGGCCAAAACCGGGTCGACAAAGACAAGCAGGCACTATGCCACGATTTGGGCGCTGCCAGCCCGCGCGACATAATGGCGGCCCCCTACTGACTCAAAAAATAGGCTCCTGATGCGGCTTGGCGGCGCTGCCAACTGCTTGCCCCACCCCCATGACCCACACCGCGATGTCCCACCTACCCAGAAAAGTCATTTACGACACCGACCCCGGCGTGGACGACGCCATGGCGTTGTATTACGCGCTGGCCCACCCCGACATCGAGGTGGTCGGCATCACCACCACTTTTGGCAATGTGTATGTGGAACAGGCCGCCACCAATGCGCTGTACCTCAGCGCGCTGGCGGGCCGCTTGATCCCGGTGACACAGGGCGTGGCGCAACCCCTGGTGAAAACCGCAGAGCCGCCCCCCGACTACATCCATGGTGCCGATGGTCTGGGCAACCTGCCCCATCGCCTGGCCACCCAGGGCAAGCTGGACCCACGTTCATCGGCCGAGTTCATTGTTGACATGGCACGCCAATACCCGGGTGAGATCACACTGGTGGCGGTCGGCCCGCTGGGCAACCTGGCCACCGCGCTGCAACTGGCGCCCGAGTTGCCCACCCTGGTGCGCGAGGTGATTCTGATGGGCGGTGCGGTGCTGGAGTCTGGCAATGTGTCACCGGTGGCCGAGGCCAACATCTGGAACGACCCGCATGCTGCCGACGCGGTGTTCACCGCGGGCTGGCCGCTGACCATGGTTGGGCTGGATGTGACGCACCAGGTGATCCTGCCTTTGAGCCTGTTCCAGCAGATAGCAGAACACCATCAACACATCGCCACCGACACCCTGCACCACGCGGTGGCGTTTTACAGCGCGTTTTACAGTGAGCGCGACCCGGTGGTGGGCCAGGTCACCGGTTGTTACGGCCACGATGTGCTGGCCTTTGTGGTGCTGACCAACCCCGAACTCTTCACCCTGCAGGCTGGCAGGGTGCGGGTGGCGGTGGACGGCCTGGCGCAGGGCCAGACCATGATGCAGCGCAAGGCGGTGACTTACCCGCAGCATGGCTGGCACGAGGAGATTCCGCACACCCAGGTGTGTATGCAGGTGCAGGCCGAAGCCTGCCGGGCTGTGGTGCAAACCACCTTGCAACGGGATTGGTTGAAAAATCCGCTTCTAACCCTTTCGAAATAAGGGCAGATAGCTACTCTTTGAGGAGCATCAGAACGTCAGCGTCTTCACCCCGCTGGCCGTGCCCACCAGGCACACCTGGGCTTTCTGGAAAGCAAACACCCCCACGGTGACCACACCGGGCCACTGGTTGACCTGCGACTCAAAAGCCAGCGGGTCGCTGATCTGCAGGCCGGTGACGTCCAGAATGTGCTGGCCGTTGTCGGTGACCAGCGGCGCACCGTCCTTGAGCCGCAGCACCACGGTGCCGCCCATCGCCTGAAACTGGCGCGTGATGCGATTGACCGCCATCGGAATCACCTCGACGGGCAGCGGAAACTTGCCCAAGTTCTGCACCAGCTTGGACTCGTCGGCAATACAGACAAAACGGCGCGACTCTGCGGCCACAATCTTCTCGCGCGTCAAGGCCGCGCCACCGCCTTTGATCAGGTAACCGTTCGGGTCAACTTCATCGGCACCGTCGATGTAGACCGACAGCTCGGTCACCTCGTTGCAGTCAAACACGGTGATGCCGAGCGCCTGCAGCCGCTCGGTGCTGGCCACCGAACTCGACACCGCACCGGTGATCTGGTCTTTCATGCTTGCCAGCGCATCGATGAACTTGTTGACCGTGGAGCCGGTGCCCACACCCACAATCTCACCCGGCACCACATACTTCAAGGCGGCCTGACCCACCAGGGTTTTCAGGTCATCCTGGGACAAAACAGCGGCGGTCGGGTTGGGGGTGGACGTCATCGGGGAAAATCCTTGTGATTGATCGGTTTATCTTGAGGAATTATCCAATGGCTCTTCTCCCTTACGCGCTGGCGCGCCCCTTTTTGTTTGGTTTGGACCCCGAGGCCGCGCACGAGCTGACCATTGCGTCGCTGACACACACCCAAGGCTCGGCGCTGCGGTGGGCTTACGCCAGCAGACCCGTGAGTGACCCGATCACCCTGGCGGGCCTGAGGTTTCCGAACCGCGTTGGCCTAGCCGCCGGGCTGGACAAAAACGCCCGCTGCATCGACGGCCTGGGTGCCATGGGTTTCGGCTTTGTCGAAGTCGGCACGGTGACACCGTTGGCGCAACCCGGCAACCCCAAGCCGCGCCTGTTTCGCCTGCCCGAGGCCAAGGCTTTGATCAACCGATTGGGTTTCAACAACGACGGCTTGCAAAGCTTCATCACCAACGTCAAACAGTCAGCGCTGTACCAAGGCCGTGGCACCGGGTGTTGTGGCCCGAACCCGATGTTGCTGGGCCTGAACATCGGCAAAAACGCCGTCACCCCGATCGAGCGCGCCACCGACGACTACCTGACCTGCTTGGACGGTGTCTACCCTTATGCCGACTACGTCACCGTCAATATCTCCAGCCCTAACACCAAAAACCTGCGCAGCCTGCAGAGTGACGAGGCGCTGGATGCCCTGCTGGGCGCGATCTCCGAACGACGCGAACAGCTGGCGCAGCAACACGGCAAACACATCCCCATCTTCCTGAAAATTGCCCCCGATCTGGATGCGGATCAGGTCAGCGTGATCGCCCAGACGCTCAAACGCTATGGCACCAACGGCAGCGGCCAGGTCAACAACGCCTGGGGCGTGATCGCCACCAACACCACGCTGAGCCGCGACGCGGTCAAAGGTCTGGCCCACGCCGAGGAGACCGGCGGCCTCTCAGGCGCGCCGGTGCTGGCCAAAAGCAACCAGGTGGTGAGCCAATTGCGCGCCGCGCTGGGCAAAAGCTTTCCCATCATCGGTGCAGGCGGCATCATGAGCGCCGAGGACGCGGTGAGCAAAATCAAGGCTGGCGCCGACGCCGTGCAAATCTACACCGGCTTGATCTACAGCGGCCCGGGGCTGGTCAAGGAAGCGGCGGCCCTGATCAAAACCCGCTGCGCGTCCTGATCAGGCCGCAGGTTCACAGGGCTTTCACCCTGTTGACATCGGTATGACTTGTCGGCCATGCACAATGGCAGGCATGACAAAACGTCCACAAACTTTGGGCGAGGAAATCGCCAACAGTGTGAGCCATGGCGTGGCGCTTTTGGCCGCGTTGCTCAGCATGCCCTTTTTGCTGGCCTCAGCGGGTCAACAAAGCGCAGCCAGTTTTGTCGGCACCCTTGTTTTTGCGATCACCATGGTGCTGCTGTATTTAGCGTCAACGCTGTACCACGCCATGCCGGAGGGGCGTGCCAAACAGGTTTTCTGCAAACTCGACCACGGTGCCATTTATCTCTTTATCGCGGGCACCTACACACCGTTTGCGCTGGGCGCCCTCAACGGCGCCTGGGGCTGGAGCCTGTTCACGGTGGTCTGGGTGCTGGCGGCCATCGGCATCACGCTCAAGGCGTTGAACTGCCTGACCCACCCCTGGTGGTCAACCGGCCTGTATCTGGCAATGGGTTGGCTGGTGGTGGTTGCGGCGGTGCCTTTATTGGAACGTGTGCCGATGCCGGGCATCTTGTGGTTAGTGGCTGGCGGCCTGGCCTACACCGTGGGGGTCATCTTTTTTGTGCTGGACTCGCGGATTCGTTACTCACACGCGGTCTGGCACGGCTTTGTGGTCACCGGCACGGCCTGCCACTTTGTGGCGGTGCAAAACTTCTCGACCTAAAGCGGTGTTGGCTAGCAAGCGGCCAAGCGGCGACACCCATCGAACCACATCACACGCTGTTTTTGAGGCCATTTTTTGAATTTGTATCTTCCAAAGCTAAAGATCTGCGTATAGCCATAAAATTATGGCTATAATTTAGGGCTTGTCTGATCTTGAGTCATTCAAGAAGAATCAGGGATGTTAGCTCAGTTGGTAGAGCAGCGGACTTTTAATCCGTTTGTCGTGGGTTCGACCCCCGCACATCCCACCAAATTCAGAATAAACCGCACTATCACCTTGGTAGTGCGGTTTTTTTCTTTGTGGCGCTGGCTGGCAGCGCCAAGCCTGGCTCAGAACTGCTCTGTCTGCGCGTCCAGATTGCCCTGCGCGTTGTAGCGGCTGCCTGCCACGGTGTGCTGGTTGATCAAGGCATCCAATTTCACCAAAACATCGGCACTCAGAGTCACATCCAGGGCGCCCAGGTTGTCCTGCAGGTGATCCACACGGGTGGTGCCGGGGATCGGGATGATGTGCTCGGCACGCTGCAACAGCCAGGCCAGCGCCAGTTGCGCCGGGCTGCAACCGACCTCGTTCGCTAGTCTCCGGTAGGCCGGCAACAAACGGGCGTTGGCCTCCCAGTTGGATCCCTCAAAACGCGGCATGCTGCGGCGCAGGTCATTGGCCTCAAAGCTCTCCGGTTGCAGCGGCTCACCAGCCAGAAAACCGCGCCCCACCGGACTGAAAGCGACAAACGCCACGCCCAATTCTTTGCAGGCCTGCAACACCGCAATCTCGGGGTTGCGCGTCCACAGCGAATACTCGGTCTGCATCGCGGCAATCGGGTGCACCGCATGGGCGCGACGCAGGGTGGTGGCAGACATTTCAGACAGGCCGATGGTTCGGATATACCCCTTGCGCACCAAATCGCTCAAGGCACCCACACTGTCTTCAATCGGCACAGTCTTGTCGAGCCGGTGGATGTAATAGAGGTCGATCACATCGGTCTGCAGGCGGCGCAGGCTGGCCTCACAGGTGCGGCGCAAGGTGTCGGGGCGACCGTCGATCACCCGCACGAGCTTGCCGTCGCCCTTGACATCCACCCCGGTCATGCCACATTTGCTGGCCAAGGTGAAACGCTGACGGTGTGTCTTCAACACCCGGCCAATCAAGGTTTCGTTGGCGCCAAAGCCGTAGAGCGAGGCGGTGTCAAACAAGGTGACGCCAGCGTCCAGCGCAGTCAACAAAACAGACTCACCCTGTTTGTCAGTGATCGGGGGGCCATACCCCTGGCTGAGGTTCATGCAGCCCAGGCCGATGGCAGAGACGGAGAAAGGGCCGAGTTGTCGTGTTTGCATGTCAAAAAAAGATCGGTTGGTTGGCAACCGATTGTGCCGCCTCAACTGGACAGTTGCCGCTCCAACCCATGCAGCACCTGGTAACAAGGCAACACGCTGGCCACCGAGCTGTTGGGTGCCCTGCCCTCGCGGATCGCGGAGAAAAATTCGCGGTCTTGTAACTCGATGCCGTTCATGCTCACGGCCACCTGTGAGACGTCGATCTTTTCTTCCTTGCCAGTGAACAGATCGTCATAACGTGCGATGTAGGTTGCGCTGTCGCCGATGTAGCGGAAGAAGGTGCCCAGCGGGCCGTCGTTGTTGAAGCTCAAGCTCAGCGTACAGATCGCGCCGTTGGCGGCCTTGAGCTGGATGCTCATGTCCATGGCGATGCCCAAGGTGGGGTGGATCGGGCCCTGGATGGCGTTGGCCTGCACGATGGGGCTGCCACACTGGTAGGCAAACAGATCCACCGTATGCGCGGCGTGGTGCCACAGCAGGTGGTCGGTCCAGCTGCGCGGTTGGCCCAGCGCGTTCATGTTGGAGCGGCGGAAAAAGTAGGTTTGCACATCCATCTGCTGGATGTTGAATTGACCCGCCGTGATTTTGTTGTGCACGTACTGGTGGCTGGGGTTGAAGCGCCTGGTGTGGCCACACATGGCGACCAGGCCGGACTTGGCGGCGAGCTGGGCCACTTCCTCCCCATCGGTCAACACATCACACAGCGGGATTTCCACCTGCACATGTTTGCCTGCCTTCAAACAAGCCAGGGTTTGTGAGGCGTGCATCTGGGTCGGTGTGCACAGGATGACCGCGTCCACCTCTTTGAGCGCCAGGCTGTCTGCCAGCTCGGTGCTCACGTGGGGGATGCCGTATTTGGCAGCAACTTCCTTGGTTTTGTCCAACTCGCGGCTGATCAGGGAGACGACTTCCACGCCGTCGATGTTCTGGATACCGTCCAGATGTTTGATGCCAAAAGCTCCGGCGCCAGCCAGCGCCACTTTGATGGGTTTCATGGGTGTTTCCTTATCAACTCACACATCCTGCAAAATCAAATGCCCCACCGCCGTGTTGCTGGCGGGAACATGGTAAAAGCGGTTCTTGACCCTTATGCTACCTGGGTCACCAGCTATATCTTGCATAGCACCTCGGGCGATCAGCCACATCACCAGTTCCACCCCTTCACTGCCCGCCTCGCGCACATAGTCGATGTGCGGCGTCTTGGCGCACGTGGCCGGGTCGGCGATCAGCTGGTCCAGCCAGGCGTTGTCCCAGGCGCGGTTGATCAGCCCGGCGCGGGCGCCTTGTAACTGGTGGCTCATGCCGCCGGTGCCCCAGATGTGCACATTGAGGTCTTCGTCATAGCTCTCGACGGCCTTGCGGATCGCTTGGCCCAGGTTAAAACAACGCTGGCCGCTGGGCACCGGGTACTGCACCACATTCACCGCAAACGGAATCACCGGGCATGGCCAGGCATCCGGCTGGCCACACATCAGGCTCAGCGGCACGGTCAGGCCGTGGTCCACCTCCATCTTGTTGACGATGGTCAGATCGAAATCCTGCTGGATCACCGAGTGTGCGATGTGGCTGGCCAGGTCCGGGTGGCCAATCACCTTGGGCACCGGGCGTGGGCCAAAACCTTCGTCGGCGGGGATAAATTCCGCTGCGGTACCGATGGCAAAGGTGGGGATCATGTCCAGGCTGAACGCGGTGGCGTGGTCGTTGTAGACCAGAAAGATCACGTCCGGCTTGTTGTCCTTCATCCATTGTTTGGAGTAGTCATACCCCTGAAACATCGGCTGCCAATACGGTTCGGTGGTTTTGCCCAGATCGATGGCCGCGCCAATGGCGGGCACGTGGCTGGTGTAAACAGAAGCGGTGATACGTGCCATGGCTCAAATTCCTTTGCGGCCAGCCTGGCCTTGGGGTTGGTGCTGCGGTTGGGCGGTGCCGTCTTCGCCCAGGTAACGGTTGCCATCGATGCTGCGGCCACCGGCCATCATCATGGCGCGGTATTCCTCTTCACTCATGCCGGTCATGCTGCCCGCCATCTGCTGAAAACTCAGGCCATGGGTGGCGCCGATCTTGGCCAGAAAGTAGATGTTGCCACCGAGGGCCATGGCGCGGTTCAGGTCCATGTCGAGCACCGCCTGTTTTTGCGCCTCCGTCATCGGCCACTCGTCCAGGTAGGCACGCTGGTCGCGTTTGAAGCGCTCGCGGTTGCTCGCTTTCATCAGCGACATACAAAACTGGTTGAGCCAGTAGCCTTTGCGGCTCTGGTCGGCATCAAAAATGATGGTGCCGGGGATGTCCTTGTACGGTTTTTCAAGTGCCACAGTGTCTCCTTTGTGGTTTGTTATTGATATATAAAAATGGCTTCTGGCCCTTATGCCATCAGGGTACTACGCTATCAACTCCAGTACAAACGGTTTGGGTTGTCCACCAGCAGCTTGTGCTGCAACTCCGCCGTGGGGGCGATGTGCGGGATGAAGTCCACCAGCAGGCCATCGTCGGGCATGTGGTCCTTCAGGTTCGGGTGTGGCCAGTCGGTGCCCCACAACACGCGGTCCGGAAATTCTTCGACGATAGCTCTGGCAAACGGGACCACGTCGCGGTAGGCGTTCTGTTCACCGTGGAGCGCTTTGGGGCCACTCACACTCAGGCGCTCGGGGCAACTCACCTTGCTCCACACGTTGGGGTGTAAACGCATGAACTTCCTGAACAGCTCAAACTGCGGCCCATCCACCGGCAGCGACACATCGGGTCGGCCCATGTGGTCCACCACCACGGTGGTCGGCAGCGCCGTGAAAAAGTCCCACAGCTCGGGCAAGTCAACCGCCTCAAAATAGATCACCACATGCCAGCCCAGTTTGGCGATGCGGCCTGCAATCTCCATCAGCTCGTCCTTGGGCGTGAAATCGACCAGGCGTTTGACAAAGTTGAAGCGCACACCACGCACCCCGGCGTTGTGCATGGCCTGCAGCTCCTGATCCGTGACCGAGCGTTTGACGGTGGCCACACCACGTGCCCGGCCCTGGCTGGCGATCAGCGCGTCCACCAGCGCACGGTTGTCGGCGCCATGGCAAGTGGCCTGCACGATCACGTTTTTCTCGAACCCCAGGTGGTCACGCAGCGCAAACAGCTGGGCCTTGGAGGCATCACACGGTGTGTATTTGCGCTCGGGTGCATAGGGAAACTCGGCGCCCGGGCCAAAGACATGGCAATGCGCGTCAACCGCACCAGCAGGCAGTTGAAAACGCGGTTGGCTCGGACCGGTGTACCAGTCCAGCCAGCCGGGGGTTTTGGTGAAATCACCTGTGGTGGGTTTGTCCATGGGGGGCTCAGTGTTTGGGTTCACGGGTTTCATCCTTGCTCTGGACATGGGCCAGCATCCGGTCCGCCTCGACCCGCCAGTTGGCGCTGCGGGCAAATTCAGGCGTGCCACGCTCACCAAACAGGCCCGCATCAGCCAGGTCGGCGACCCAGGCCTGGCGTTCGGCGGTGCCGCTGGTGCTCCATGGGGCCAGGCCGGCGTCACACACGGTCTCGGCGACTTCGCGCACTTCTTCGCTGCGGCGACGGCCGTGTTCGATGACCCGCTGGAAGAAGTAGGCTGCCTGTTTTTCCCAGTCGATGCCGGGGAAGGTCTCGTAGAGGCTGGCCACCACCGCGTCTTCCACACCATAGAAACGGGCGGTGGTGAAACTCTCGATCACCATCGCCTCCAGGCCCTTGATCATCACGCTGCGACACATCTTGGTGGCGCTGGCCACACCCAGTTTGTCGCTGGCCACCTTGGGCGAGAAGCCCAGCGTGCTGAGGTGCGGTGCGAGTTCCGCCGCAAAAGAGCCACCCAGCAACAGCGGCACCTTGATGCGGTGCGGCGGCACACTGGTCATCACCGCGCCTTCGACATACTTGCCGCCTGCTGCATCAATCAGGTTCGCGGCTTGTTGTTTGGCACCGGGTGAAGCTGAGTTGAAGTCCAGAAAATACGCACCCGGCACCATGCCCGGGGCCACCGCCTGCGCCACCAGCACGGTCTGGCTGGCGGTCACCGCGCTGATCACCAGATCGCTGTTTTTGGCCACTTCCGCGTGGTCACCCAGCAAAGCCACACCCAACTCGGTCGCGTGAATGGAGAGGTCCATCGCGCTGTCGGCTTTGTTGAGCTTGATGTCATAAGCGCAGACGGCCAGACCCTGCGCGCGCAGGTCTTCGGCCAGAATACGGCCAACCTCTCCGTAGCCGATCAGACCGATGGTCCAGTGTGTTGCCGCTTTCATGTTTTTTTGGCCTCCAGCCCTTATGAAATAAGGGATTTGTGCTTCAGTCTATGTAGCGCAGGCCGGCCTTTTCCAGGCCTTCGCGCATCTTGTAATAGTCCAGCCCGAGCACACCGCTGGCAAAGATGGCGCGTTTGGCGCCTTCGTTGGCCTCGCGTGCCTCGGCCGCATCGGCCACTTTTTGGGCGATGGCAGCGGGCACCACCACCACACCGTCGATGTCGGCCACCACCACGTCACCCGGCTCCACCTGGGCACCGGCGCAGACCACGGGGATGTTGACGGAGCCGAGTGTGGCCTTGATCGTGCCTTTGGCGTGGATGACTTTGGAGAACACCGGGAACCCCATCTCGGTGAGGTCTTTCACGTCGCGCACACCACCGTCAATGACCAGGCCGACAGCGCCACGCGCTTTGAACGAGGTGGCCAGCAGGTCACCAAAAAAGCCATCAAAGTTGTCGGTGGTGCAGGCGGCCACCACCACGTCACCAGGCTGCAACTGCTCGGCAGCCACATGCATCATCCAGTTGTCGCCGGGTTGCAGCAGCACGGTCACCGCCGTGCCGCAAATCTTGGCCTCGTTGTAGATCGGGCGCAGATAGGGTTTCATGAGGCCGACGCGGCCCATGGCTTCGTGGATGGTGGCCACGCCAAAGCGCGAGAGTTTGTCAACTGCCGCTTTGTCGGCGCGGGAGATGTTGCGTTTAACGATGCCGAGGTTGTTCATGGTCTTGCTCCGCAGGGGGTACGGGTTATTGGTTATTGGTTTTTGGCTTTGAGCATCGCATCCAGCCGTGGGAACACACGCCGGGCGTTGCCTTCATAAATCTGCTGACGGTCTGCGTCACTCAAAATTTTTGACGCCTCGATGTAACGTTTGGTGTCGTCGTAGTAGTGGCCGGTTTCGGGGTCGATGCCACGCACCGCGCCAATCATTTCGCTGGCAAACAACACGTTTTTGACCGGGATCACGGTGTTGAGCAAGTCAATACCGGGCTGGTGGTAAACGCAGGTGTCAAAGAAGATGTTGTTGAGCAAATGGTCTTGCAGCAGCGGTTTTTTGAGCTCCTGCGCCAGGCCACGGAAACGGCCCCAGTGGTAAGGCACCGCGCCGCCGCCGTGCGGAATCAGGAACTTGAGCGTCGGGAATTCCTTGAACAAATCGCTGGTCAGGCACTGCATGAAGGCGGTGGTGTCTGCATTCAGGTAATGCGCGCCGGTGGTGTGGAAGCACGCGTTGCAACTGGTGCTCACGTGGATCATGGCGGGCAGGTCGTACTCGACCATCTTCTCGTAGATCGGGTACCAGTGTTTGTCGCTCAAGGGCGGTGAGGTCCAGTGGCCGCCGGATGGATCGGGATTCAGGTTGATGCCCACCGCGCCGTACTCCTTGACACACTTTTCCAGCTCGGGAATGCAGGTGGCGGGGTCGACGCCAGGGCTTTGCGGCAGCATCGCCACCGGCACAAAGTGCTCGGGAAACAGTTGGCTGACGCGGTAACACAGCTCGTTGCAAATCGCTGCCCAGGTGCTGGAGACGGCCAAGTCGCCAATGTGGTGCGCCATGAAACTGGCGCGTGGGCTGAACAGGGTCAGGTCTGAGCCGCGCTCTTTCATCAGGCGCAGCTGGTTGCTCTCAATGGACTCGCGCAACTCGTCGTCGCTGATTTTGAGGTCAGACACTTTGGGCATCACAGACGGGTCTTTGATACCGGCAATTTGCTGGTTGCGCCAGGTTTCCAGCGCTTTGGGGGCCGTGGTGTAGTGGCCGTGGCAGTCGATGATCATGTATCTCTCCTCTTATGTTTTTTGGCCTCTAGCCCTCTATTTATAAGGGCAGACAGCTATCAAATTTGTGTAACTCAGCGAGATGGCTCGGCAAAATCCAGCGGCAGGCCAACGTAGTTCTCAGCCATCACCCGCGACCCGGCCTCCGAGTGGACCAGGTAGTCCAACTCGGCCTCCTGAAACTTGGCGGTGATCGGGCCGTCGTCCGGAAAACGGTGCATGAGTGAGGTGAACCACCACGAAAACCGCTCGGCCTTCCAGATGCGGCGCAGGCAGCGCTCGGAATAGGTGTTGATGCCCTGCTCGCTGTGGTTTTGGTAAAAGTCGACCAGCGCGTTGCACAGGTACTTCACATCGGTGGCGGCCAGGTTCAGGCCCTTGGCGCCGGTGGGTGGCACGATGTGGGCCGCGTCACCGGCCAGGAACAGGCGGCCAAAACGCATCGGTTCAGTCACAAAACTGCGCAGCGGGGCAATGCTTTTCTCAATCGACGGCCCGGTGACCAAATGGGCGCGGGCATCGTCATCGAGCCGCAGGCGCAGCTCTTGCCAGAAAGCATCGTCGGTCCAGTCCTGGATGCGGTCGGTCAGCGGCACCTGCAGGTAATAACGGCTGCGGGTTTTGCTGCGTTGCGAACACAGCGCAAAGCCGCGAGGGCTGTTCACGTAGATCAGCTCGTCATGCACTGGCGGTGTGTCGGACAACAGGCCGAGCCAACCAAAGGGGTAGACCTTCTCAAACTCCTGGATCGACTGACGCGGCACGCTGGCACGGCAAACGCCGTGAAAGCCGTCACAACCTGCGATGAAATCACAGGCCAGCTCAATGGCCTGGCCCTGGTGGGTGAAGGTCACACGCGGGTGGGTGGAATCAAAGTCATGGACCTGCACCTCAGACGCTTCGTAATAGGTGGGCAAGCCCGCAGCGGTGCGGGCGTCCATCAAATCATGGGTGACTTCGGTCTGGCCATAAACCACCACGTTTTTGCCGCCGGTCAGGGCGTTCATGTTGATGCGGTGGCGTTGCCCGGCGTAGAGCAAATCGAACCCGCCATGCACCAGACCTTCGTGGTGCATGCGTGTGCCCACACCGGCTTCATCGAGCAGGTCCACGGCGACCTGCTCCAGCACACCGGCGCGGATACGGCCCAACACATAGTCGCCCGAGACGCGCTCCACAATCACCGCGTCAATACCGGCCTTGTGCAACAACTGGCCCAGCAGCAGACCCGAAGGCCCGGCGCCAATGATGGCGACCTGGGTGCGAATGGACAAACTCATGTGTGTACTCCTCTTATCCGTGTTTTAGGCCTCTGGCCCTTGTTTCATCAGCGCAAGCAGCTATCAAATACATGTCAGGCAGGCGTCATCCCCTGTCTTTGTTTGAGTACAGCCACCTCGCTGGAAGCCATGAAACTCAACAAGGCTTGCACCTCAGTCGGCCGTGTGCAGACGCTGGTCATCGCGGCAGAAAAGGTGGTGGTGATCTGGATCGCGGCGGGCAAGGGGCCAAGCACCATGATGCCCGGCACATGGATCAGTTCGCTGAGTTGCTGGAAGCCCAGCGCCACCTCACCTTTGGCCACCAGACTGCCCACCGGCACGCCGGGTGGTGCGGTAACCAGGCGGTGTTTGATGTGTTCGGTGATGCCCCAGTGTTCAAACAGTTGGGCCAACGCCACGCCGCTGGGGCCGGTGGAATAGGCCAGCGTCGGTGCGGCCAGCACCGCCTCGCGCACGGCCTCTTCGCTGCTGATGTCCAGGCTCGCGCTGCCCACGGGCACGGCAACCGCCACACCAGAGTGCACCAACGGGGTCAAACTCACGGCCGACACATACCCGGCAGCAATCAGCTTGGCCATCGCGTCCGAGGCCAGCACCACCAGGTCAAACACCTCACCGGCCTGCACCCGCTTGGCGGCGTCCACCCCGCCGACCGATTCAATCTGAACCACCTGACCACTGCGCTGGGCATAGGCCTGGGTAAGTTCGACCAGCAACTGGCGCGTGGCCATCGACGAGATGCCGGTGAGTGGTGCAGAAGAGGTGTGGGTGACTTGCATGGCCGAGATTCTGTGGGCTGGCACAGGTCATGCAAAGCGCAAGTCCACACTAGCAGTTATTTCAGATTGGCATAATGTCTGTTTAGTTATTCCCAATCAACGCCATGGACCTGAAACAATTGGAGTACTTTGTGCGGGTGGCCGAGATGGGCAGTTTCACCCGCGCCGCCATCGCGCTGGATGTGGCGCAACCCGCCCTGAGCCGCCAGGTGCGGCTGCTGGAAGTGGAGCTGCACCAGAACCTGCTGATCCGTAATGGCCGCGGCGCCCTGCCCACCGAGGCGGGCAAACTGCTGCTGGCGCACAGCCGCGGCATCCTGCACCAGGTGTCACGCGCCAAGGAAGAACTCGGCCGGGTGCGCGGCTCGCTGGCCGGGCGCGTGGCGGTGGGGCTGGCCACCAGCTTGGCGCGGGTGTTGACGGTGCCTCTGATCACCGCTTTTCGCGAGGCCCTGCCCGACGCAACGATCTCGATCAGTGAAGGCCTGTCGGTGGCTTTGCAGGAGTCGCTGATCAATGGCCGGCTCGACATTGCGGTCTTGTACAACGTCCAGCCCGGCAGCGAGATCGAGGTCTTGCCGCTGCAGGAAGAAGAGTTGTGCCTAGTACAGGCGCGCCCCAAAGGCCTGGCCGAAGACCCACCGCCTGGCCCGATTGCGCTGCGCGAGCTGGCCGACTTGCCACTGATCATCCCGAGCCGCCCCAACGCCATCCGCAGCCAGGTGGAGTCGGAACTGGTCAACCTGGGTTGTCGCCCACGTATTGCGCTCGAGGTGGACGGGGTGCCCGCGATCCTGGATCTGGTGGAAGACGGCATTGGCAGTGCGGTGTTGTCGCGCAATGCGGTGGCCAACTCGGTGCGGCCCTCGGCCTTCACCGTGCGGGGCATCCATGCGCCGGCGCTGCGCACCCGCATCTCGGCGGCCACCAGTTCCTTGCGCCCCACCACCCTGACCCAGCAAACCACGCTGAACCTGATCCGCGACACCCTGGCGCGTGTGGTCACCGCCGCCTGAACTCAGCACAGCGCCCGCCATGAACCCTTCCGACCCCATGAACAGCAACCCTGACAACCCGGACGGCACAGCACCCACCCAGCCTGCTGCCACCACCACCCCGGTACAGGTGCAGGCCCTGCTGCGTATGCGCGCCATGATCCTGGACGGTGAATGGCCGGGCGGCAGCCGCATCGCCGAACTGGCTGTGGTCGAGAAGCTGGGCTTTTCACGCACCCCGATCCGCGCCGCGCTGCTGCGCCTGGAGCAGGAAGGCCTGCTGGATGCCCTGCCCAACGGGGGTTATGCGGTCAAGACCTTCTCGGAGCGGGATGTGTCCGAGGCGATTGAGTTGCGTGGCACGCTCGAAGGGCTGTGCGCCCGCCTGTGTGCCGAACGCGGCGCCCCACCCAAGCTGCTGGCTGAAGCACGCGTTTGCCTGCAAGCCATCGACGCTTTGCTGGACCAAGCCGCGCTGGACGCTGCCGCGTTCTCGCGTTATGTGGATTTGAACGCACGTTTTCATGCGCTGCTCAGCGAGATGGCGGGCAGCAGCCTGATGAGCAAGGAGCTGGAGCGGGTCTACGGCCTGCCCTTTGCATCGCCGTCGGGTTTTGTTGTCGCGCAGGCCCACTCCCCCAAGGCGCGCGACCGGCTCGTCGTGGCGCAAGACCAGCACTGGCAGGTGCTCGATGCGATTGAGCTGCGCGAGGGCAGCCGCGCCGAGTCCCTGATGCGGGAACACTCGCGTATTGCCCAGCGCAACCTGCGCGATGCCATCCTGAACCAGGCCAAGCACCCCGTGCCCGGTGTGCAGCTGATCCAACAGCGCAGCTGAGCACACGCCCGCCTGGCGGCGGGTATCGGGCCAACACCTTGGCCCCCATTTGCGGGTCAATCCGGGGGCACAAACCTCCTCCTATCGATGCCCCCTACACTTTGTCGCGCTGACCCGGCGGCGGCTTCTGGTGGTGGCTGGGTTATTGCAAAGCGTTATAACAAAGAGTCAGGAATCGCTATTGCATGTGGTGGTGTTTCACGGCACAGTCACTGCAAAGAAAAGCAGATCCACACCACATATTGGAGACAAACCATGCACAAGAGATTGTTCCTTCACGCCACAGCCCTTGCCATTTGTGGCTTGGCAGCTACCAATGCCATAGCACAGAGCAACACCTTCAAGATCGGGCTGATCCTGCCGATGACAGGCCAGCAAGCGAGCACCGGCCGCCAGATCGAGGCCGCGGCCAAGCTCTATATGGCGCAAAACGGCGACACCGTGGCGGGCAAAAAGGTGGAGCTGATCGTCAAGGACGACACCAGCGTGCCCGATGTCACCAAACGCTTGGCGCAGGAGTTGATCGTCAACAACAAGGTCAATGTGCTGGCGGGGTTTGGCATCACCCCCTCGGCCCTGGCCACCGCACCGCTGGCCACCCAATCCAAAACACCGCTGGTGGTGATGGCCGCCGCCACCTCCAGCATCACCGAAGCCTCGCCCTATGTGGTGCGCACCAGCTTCACCCTGCCACAGGCCTCGGTCGCGTTGGGTGACTGGGCCCCCAAAAACGGCATCAAGAAGGTGGTGACCCTGGTCAGCGACTACGGCCCGGGCATCGACGCTGAAAAGTACTTCAAGGAACGCTTTATCTTCAACGGCGGCCAGGTCCCCGAGTCTTTGCGGGTGCCGCTGCGTGGCCCCGACTTTGCCCCGTTCCTGCAAAAAGTCCGCGATCTGAAGCCTGATGCCTTGTTTGTGTTTGTGCCCTCGGGCGCTGGCGCAGCGGTGATGAAGCAGTTTCTGGAACGCGGCATGGACAAGGCCGGCATCAAGCTGATAGGCACCGGCGACCTCACCGACGACGACCAGCTCAACGACATGGGTGATGGCGCGCTGGGTGTGGTCACCTCCCACCATTACTCGGCCGCCCATCCTTCGCCGCTGAACCAAAAGTTTGTGGATGCGTTCAAAAAAGCCAACCCCGGCCTGCGCCCCAACTTCATGGCCGTGGGTGGTTATGACGGTATGCGGGTGATTTACGAAGCGCTCAAAACGTCCAAGGGCCAAGGTGGTGGTGACGGCCTGCTGGCGGCGATGAAGGGCCAGATTTTCGAGAGCCCACGCGGCCCGATGTTCATTGACGCCCAGACACGTGATGTGGTGCAAAACATCTACCTGCGCAAGGTCGAGAAAAAAGACGGTCAGCTCTACAACATCGAGTTTGACGTGATCAAGGACGTGAAAGACCCGGGCAAGGCGAAATAAGCGACAGAACGCCTGATCAGTTTTACCACGAGTCCTCCCTTGGGTGGGGTGATTGGGCCATGTGACCGGGCTTCGGGGTGAAAGGCGTGGAGGCAATGCTTCGGACTGCGCCACCGGTTCTCGCGTGATGTCACCCCGAAACCGCATGCGCATGGCCCAGTCGCCACGCCCAAGCAGTGCCACTAACCATGGCCCTACCCCATCGAGACGTTGTTGCAACCAGTGACCGAAAACATCCCTGATTTTTCCTGTTTGTTCCTTACCCTGATGAACACCCACTTCTCATGCTAACCATCCTCTTCGACGGCATTGCCTACGGCATGCTGCTGTTCATCCTGTCGGTCGGCCTGGCCGTGACCATGGGCTTGATGAATTTCATCAACCTGGCCCACGGCGCGTTTGCCATGGTCGGCGGCTACATCACCGTGTTGCTGATGCAAAAAATGGGCGTGCCCTTTTTGCTGTGCCTGCCGCTGGCCTTCATCGGCTCAGCCTTGTTGGGCGGGGTGCTGGAGCGCACCTTGTACCGCCCGCTGTACCACAAGCCGCACCTGGACCAGGTACTGTTTTCAATCGGCCTGACCTTCATGGCGGTGGCTTGTGCCGACTACTTCATTGGGTCGAGCCAGCAGATCGTCCAGTTGCCCGAATGGCTCAAGGGCCGCACCGAAATTGGCGAAGGTGCGTTGATGCTGGGCATGGGGCATTACCGGGTGTTCATCATTGTGGTCTGCGCCGCACTCACCGTGGGGCTGCAGTATGTGCTGACGAAAACCCGTTTTGGCAGCCAGTTACGCGCCTCGGTGGACGACCAGCGGGTGGCGGCGGGCATGGGCATCAATGTGAACATGATTTTTCTGGGCACCTTTGCCGTGGGCTCGGGCCTGGCCGGGCTGGGTGGCGCTTTGGGGGCCGAGGTGCTGGGCTTGGAGCCTACCTTTGCCCTGAAGTACATGACCTACTTCTTGATTGTGGTGGCGGTGGGTGGCACCTCCAGCATTACCGGGCCGCTGCTGGCCGCGCTGCTGCTGGGCATTGCAGATGTGGCGGGAAAGTACTACATCCCCAAACTGGGTGGCTTCATTGTGTACAGCCTGATGATTCTGATTCTGATCTGGCGCCCGCAAGGCCTGTTTGTGCGCAAAGGAGGCAAGTGACCATGGGCACACAGAAACTATTGCAAAACCAAGGCCGCTGGAAGCTCTGGGAAATCCCGCTGTGGCTCCTTGCCCTGGCTTCACCCCTGCTACTGGGCAGCCACGCGCTGATCATCAACGAGATTGCCATCGTGGCGCTGTTTGCCTTGTCGCTGGACCTGATATTGGGCTTTACCGGCATCGTCTCGCTCGGCCATGCCGCTTTTTTTGGCATGGGCGCGTATTCGGCCGCGCTGTTTGCCAAACTGGTGATGCCCGACCCGTTGCTGGGCCTGGCTTTTGGTATCTTGACCGCCACCCTGCTCGGCGCCCTGTGCAGCGCCACCATCTTGCGTGGCACCGACCTGACCCGCCTGATGGTGACCATGGGGGTTGGCCTGATCCTGATGGAGCTAGCCAACAAACTCGACTGGTTGACCGGCGGTGCCGATGGCCTGCAGGGTGTGGTCATGGGACCACTGCTGGGGCAGTTTGAGTTTGACCTGTATGGCCGCACCTCGGCCTGGTACTCCCTGACCGTCTTGCTGCTGGTGTTTGCGCTGGCCCGCCGTCTGGTCAACTCGCCGTTTGGCGCCACCTTAAAAGCGATTCGTGACAACCGCTTACGTACCATGGCGATTGGCATCCCGGTGAACAGCCGTTTGGCTTTGATCTACACCGTGGCTGCTGCGGTGGCAGGCACCGCCGGTGCCTTGATGGCGCAGACCACTGGCTTTGCCTCGCTCGACTTGTTCGAGTTTCACCGCTCGGCCGATGTGATGCTGATCCTGGTGGTCGGCGGTGTCGGCTGGCTGTATGGCGGCATCACCGGTGCGATTGTGTTCAAGCTGATGCAGGACGCTTTATCCAGCATCACGCCGCAGTATTGGACCTTCTGGATCGGCCTGTTCCTGGTGGTGCTGGTGTTGGTCGGGCGAGACCGGTTGATACGTCCCTGGCGCTGGTTCAAACCCGGCCACAGCGGGAGCCAATCATGAGCACGACGGTTCTTTCTGCCAAAGACCTGGTGATGAAGTTTGGCGGCATCACCGCCACCAACCATGTCACCCTTGATTTAAAACAGGGTGCACGCCACGCGCTGATCGGCCCCAATGGCGCGGGCAAAACCACGCTGATCAACCTGCTGACCGGTGTGCTGCAACCCACCTCGGGCAGCATCACGCTGGAGGGGCAAGACATCACCCAGCTGGCACCCTACCAGCGGGTGCGCCGTGGCATGGTGCGTACCTTTCAGATCAACCAGTTGTTTGACTCACTCACCCCACTCGAAACCCTGGCCATGACGGTGTCGCAACACCAGGGCCTGGGCAACAAGTGGTGGCAAGCGT